>JAOMMB010000023.1 GCA_028352435.1 Candidatus Thioglobus sp.
AAAGCTATTAAATGCTAAAGGTTACGGCAAAATTGTGACTGAAATTAAAAAGCTGAATAAGTTCTGGCCTGCAGAAAACTATCATCAAGATTATTTATTAAAAAATCCAAATGGATACTGTCCTAATCATTCAACTGGGGTTAAGTTTGACCAAACTATGAAAAAGCAAGTGGCGCATGAATTAATTGAGCCACTTGGTGGGATGGAAATTTTAGTGATCGAAGCAGAAGACAAAGGTTCGTGTTTATATTGTCTGCAATTTGAAAAAGAAGTCACGTCAAAATATAAAGGCAGTATTCCACTTAGAAGCGCACCAACATCCGCTTTAAAAGGCTTTGATTTAAAAACACCAACCTGGGCAACACCGACCATTTTCTTTATTAAAAATGCAAAAGAGGTTTGGGCTAAACAAGGCTATATGACGCCTAGTGAATTTTATAAGGCTTTAGGCGAGTTTAAATTAGGCAAAGACTCTGAGGCTTTTAACGTCGCATTTGACGATGCAACAGATGGGCGTTTTTGTAAGCAATATGAGATTTTTAAAAATACACCTGATGGCATGTTTATTGATAAATTATCTGGCAGACCTTTATTTGACACACGTGATCGTTTTAATTCAAAATCTGGATGGCTGTCTTTTACCAAGCCAGTAGAGGGTGAAGCGTATGAAAAAGCCGATAACAGCTTTGGCATGAAGCGAACAGAAATTCGCTCGAAAAGTTCAGACATTCATTTGGGACATGTATTTAACGATGGGCCTAATGGAAAGCCAAGGTACTGTATTAATGCGACTGTCTTGGAATTTGTAGCCAGATAAGTCATCTATTTTTATAAGCAACATTAAAATATACAAAGTTTAATGGTATATTTTGAATAGCAAAAATATGAACTATAAAAAATGAAAATTTCTTTTATTAAATTAATATCTATCATGTTTCTTATTTCTTTTATTACCTCTTGTGCCAGTGTTAAGGACTTTCAAAAGATGAATAAAGATCAACGTGCTGTTAAACTATGTAAAGGGAGTTCTGTTGTATCATCTTATGATATTAAGATTCGCCACTCAAGAAGCAAACTTAACAATATTGAATCATTGCTGACTAAGGGTTATCGTAGTGTGGAGAGTTGCAATACCAAGGTTGTTGATACCGGCAAGAAAGACAAAAAAGGTGTTGCAATAATAAGAACATCAAAAAGCTGTAGTGATAACTTAATTCCTTTAACTTTTTATGCAGTAGAGTCTTTATCTGCTGAGATGAGTGATCTGAAAGCAGTTATTCCGGGCATGGTTGAGATGAGAGATAAGAAATATAATTCTTGCAAGCTAGAATATGGGCGTTTAAGCGCTGAAGAGGCATTTAGTATTTATGAAAGCCAGTAGTAAATCTTTAAGACTACAAACATACAACTTTATAGAAACCCTATACTTTCTTTTCTCTTGATTGAAGCTTAAAGGTCAATCCCTTTTTGGGCTTTGATGTTTGCTCTAAAGGCATGCTTAATGTCTTTTACTTCGCTAACAGTATCAGCAATTTTGATTAGGTTTTCTGATGCCGCTCGCCCCGTAATAACAACGTGTTGATCTTTTGGTCGGTTATTAAGCGCATCAAGAACTGCTGACTCATCTAAATACTTATAGCTAACCATATAAGTGAGCTCGTCTAGTACCACCAAATCAAGTGATTTATCTTTTAGATATGCCTGAGCTTCAGTCCAAGTTTCAGCTGCCATGGCTATATCGTAGGCCTTGTCTTGAGTATCCCAAGTAAAGCCAGTTTTCATGCGAGATATTTGCACATTTGGTTGCTTAGCAAGAAAGATATCTTCCCCTGTATCTTGATCACCTTTTAAAAATTTAGCAACGCCAATTTTCATATCATAACCAAGTGCACGACAAATCATGCCTAGTGCTGAAGAGGACTTACCTTTGCCATTACCTGTTAACAGTACGATAATACCTTTGTCAATATTAGCTTCTTCTATACGGGCATCAACATGCGCCTTTTTGCGCTGCATGCGTTTTTTATAAGAGGCATCTTTAGCTTTAGACTGGTCTTCAGACATAAATTGTTATCTAGCTTTTCTGTGAAGAGAAATATGGAATAAATGAGTAACGTTGGTTAAGTGTAAACACAATAGAAATCGCCACCATCCAATATAAAACAGGCAGAATTTCAGCTGTCGACCATTGTGCTAAGTAGGCAGGGAAGTTGGTCCAACCAGTTTTTGCATAAGTGGCAGTAAAGAAATAATAGCTTGATGTTGCTACTAGCCATTGAGCACTCGTTGCTACAATAATAATCAATGCATTTTTGATAATGCTCGTATCAATATTTAAACTACCAATGTATTTGCCAACCCAAAAGATTGCATAGTAAGTAAATGGTAATACGCTATAAGCAGGGGTGATACAGTTAGCACTAACACCTTCATAAACAATTGCGTAGTTATCAATTGCAATGGCACTGATAATAATTAAAAAAGCTACCCAGAATTGTCGCAAGTAGATACCGGCAATAAATAGTGCAGGGATAGTAAAGTCCGGCAAATGAATAATGCTTGATAGCCAATTGGCATGCCCACGCGTAGCAATCATTAAAAGTACCATAATAAATACAGCAAATAGTGCTTTAGTTTTGTTAATTTGATCTGTCATCTTATTTCCTTTTAGTTCTTGATTAGTGTTTTTTTATTATAGTCAATCTTGCTGTCAATCGGTAAAGCTCTAGTATCAAAGTGTTTTTTAGAAGTTAAAGTCTAGTCCCAATTCAATCATCCTACCAAGTTGATTGTATTTATTTGCAACTGAATATTTTTTGTTAGCTGCATTCTTAATTCTCAGTGCTACTATAGCCCTATCACTAATGTCATAATTAGTTGATAAATTAATCAATGTATAGCCATCTAATCTAATATCACCATTATCCAAGCTAGATGATTTTTTAATAACCTGAGTTTTTGAATTAAATTTACCATACTGCTTACCAATTGTAAGGTGTGTAGTATTTTTTGGTCTTCTAATGCTTTGTAAAACTCTGTCATTCTCTTTGCTTGTATTGTAGTTATGACCAAAGTCGATATCATAGCCAGCAATGTTGGTGTTTAGAGATAACTCAATGCCTTTTGTTTTCAATTTTCCTACATTTTCATAGACCCAGCTTGTTGTGCCATCACTACGAAATGCGTTATTACTTGAGTTATTGTAAATTTTAATGCTAGAGAATCCCCAAGTATGCTGCTTTTCTAAACCTAACTCAATATTTTTTGATGTTTCTGGTCTAAGATTAGAATTACCAGCTAATTGGCCTAAAGTTGGAGTATTGAAGGATGTTCCATAAATACCAGTTAGTTTAAGGGTATTTTCAAAGTGCTTAGAGGCTCCTAAATTGTAAATTATTTCATTGCCAGCTTTGCTATGGTTAATATAGCGAACGCCTGTGTTAATATTAATGTTATTAAAAGTTTGCTGCCAATTTGCATATAAATCTTTACTAGTAATCTTTGAACTAGATTTGATATTTTTATCTTCAGATTGGGATAAGCCAATATTTAATAAGGCGTTACCAATGTTAATATCATTAATAGCAGTTATAGTTGTATTTCTAAAATCGTCACCATCACCACCCCAAGCAAAAATACCATCTTTATACGCTTTTCTCACTGCATCTATTTGCGAGAAATGAAACTTTGTTTTCCAGGTATCACTATTCTTTTTCTGAGCGTTGATTGATATTTTGGATGAGTCCCTAGTAAGGTATTGATCATTTGAGCCGCCAAATTGATCGTCGTATTCAATTCTATTTCCATTCTTTGAGTAACTGATATCAAACTTTTTAGTACCAAATTTAATTTGTGTGGAGTGGCTACTACTAGCATCTTTTTCGTTAGTAGAATCATCTGAACGGGCGTTAATACCATCTGTTGAATGGTTATTATGAGTAAATCTAACAAAGCCATTTTTACTGCCACTACTTGCTGATAGCGCATAAGTTTTAGCATTATTTGTGCCAAATTTAGTACTCACTGTTGTATGTTTTCCTTCTGCACCTTTTTTAGTAGTAATAGCAATAACACCTGATGTTGCAGAAGAGCCATATAAAACAGAACCCGAACCTTTAACAATTTCTATTTTTTCAATATCATTCAGTATGATATCTGTCAGCCCATATTCAACTGCACCATTTGTAGAATTTGGTGGATTCATTCTGGCGCCATCAACGATAACCAAAGTATGATTTGAGGGTCCACCACGCATAAAAATAGTTGGGACATTTCCTGTCCACATCTCAACACTTGGAACGGTTTCTAAGAATTCTATGAATGAATTAGCACCTGTTGCTTTAATATCATCAGCATTAAAGCTAAGTGTCGATGCAATGGATCCAATCACAGGGGATTCGGTTCTGTATTCAGTATTTAAATAAATAGGAATAGGGCCTAATACTGCATTCGATGCGGTAGAGAAAGTCAGTGCTGATACTGCAGCAGCCACGCAGAGTTGTGTGAATTTCATGATAGTCATCCTTCGTGAGATTAAAAAAAGATTATGTATCGGACTGATTTCGTAAAGAAAAATACCGTTGCGAGGACAGCGTGGGATTGGCACCCACTTCCATAATCAAGTGAGCGAGATTATAGACTATTGTTAATATGATTTAAAATTAATAAAAACCATGTGTTAGCTATGATTGATCTAGAACAGATTATTGAGGTTGTATCCTTGAAAAATTTAGCCAATATTGACGTAAAATAAGGGCTAAATTTATTACAGAATTATTTGGGAAATAATGTCAATGAGTGAAATCTATAATTTTAGTGCTGGTCCTGCAGCACTTCCTAAATCAGTATTACGCCAGATTCAAGAAGAATTATTGGAGTATGGTAATGCTAAAGCCTCGGTGATGGAGATATCTCATCGTGGTGTTGATTTTACGGCTGTGGCTCAAAAAGCTGAGCAAGATTTACGTGATTTGATGAACATTCCTAATAACTACAAAGTCTTATTTTTACAAGGCGGCGCATCATCACAATTTTCTATGGTGCCGATTAATTTATTGCGCGGTAAAACTAAAGCTAATTATGCCAATACTGGACATTGGTCAGTTAAGGCAATTGCAGAGGCGCAGCGTTATTGCGAGGTGAATGTTTGTACGGATAGTACGGCTAATAAATTTACTGATATTGAGGATTTCTCAAATTGGAATATCGATGAGTCTGCAGCATACCTCCACTACACACCCAATGAAACTATTGCCGGCTTGGAATTTGATTTTGTTCCAGAAGTGGATATGCCAGTTGTGGCGGATATGTCTTCATCGATATTATCACGCAAGATTGATGTATCAAAGTTTGGTGTTATTTATGCAGGTGCACAAAAAAATATTGGTGTAGCAGGCTTAACCGTTGTTATCGTACGAGAAGACTTAATTGGTGATGTTGTGACTAAACAGCCCATATTGTTTGATTATTCAACACAAGCTGATAACGATTCCATGTTTAACACACCAACAACCTTTGCCTGGTATACAGCCGGGCTTGTATTTGAGTGGCTAAAAGCTCAGGGTGGAATTAAAGACATGGCACAAATTAATGATCGTAAGGCTAGCAAGCTTTATCAGGCAATTGATAGTTCTGATTTTTATTCAAACCCTGTTAACCCTAAATATCGTTCATGGATGAATGTTCCATTTATGTTGGCAGACGACAGTCTTAATAAACTATTCTTAGAAAAGTCTTATAATGCTAACTTATTAGCACTAAAGGGTCACAAGTCTGTGGGCGGGATGCGTGCCAGTATTTACAATGCTATGCCTGAAAGTGGGGTGGATGCACTAATTGAATTTATGACTGATTTTGAAAGGCAACATGGGTAAGAAAACATTAGCAGAATTACGAGTTGAAATTGATGCACTGGATAAAAAAGTCCAGAGTTTAATTGGCGAGCGAGCAAAATTGGCTGGAGAAGTGGCAGAAGTCAAAAAAGCAGATGATGTCAATAGTGTTTTTTATCGACCTGAACGTGAAGCGCAGGTATTACGCTCTATTATTGAGCGCAATGAAAGCCTGTTAAAAGGCAAAGACATGGCTCATATTTTCCGCGAAATTATGTCAGCTTGCCTTGCTCTAGAGCAACCTCTTAATATTGCTTACTTAGGCCCTGAAGGAACATTCACCCAAGAGGCCGCTTTAAAACATTTTGGTCACGCTGTCTCCACACTTGATTGCGCTAGTATTGACGAAATTTTTCATCAGGTTGAAAAAGGCAATGCGCATTATGGTGTGGTACCAATTGAAAATTCATCAAATGGCGTTGTTGGTGGTACGGTAGATATGCTTTATTCACAAGATCTTAAGATTTGTGGTGAAGTGGAAATATCTATTCAACATCAGCTCATGAGTGCTGATCAATCAATTGAAATTAAAACGATTTACGCACATCAACAAGCGCTTGATCAATGTCAGCGATGGTTAGCAAATCATTACCCCAATGCTCAATTAAAAGCGGTCGCCTCTAATGCTTTAGCTGCTCGAATGGTTAAAGACGAAGTGGGCACTGCTGCCATTGCCTCAGAAGCCGCTTTAAGTTTGTATGAGCTAGAGAGGGTGGCTAAAAATATTGAGGATAAAGCTGGTAATACGACTCGATTCTTGATACTTAGCAAAGAATCTATAGAGCCTTCAGGTAAAGATAAAACCTCTATTTTGGTTGTTACCAAACATGAATCTGGCGCGTTATTTGATTTGCTTGAGCCTTTTAAAGAGCAAGGCATTAATATGATGCAGCTAGCACGTCACCCAATTCCTGGTGTAAAGTGGGAGTACTTATTTTTGATCGATATTGAAGGTCATCAAGACGATGATAAAGTGAAAATTGCCTTAGCTGAAGTTGAAAAAAGAGTACTTAAAGTGAGTGTTTTAGGTTCATATCCTATTGCTGTATTATGAGTGTTTGTGAGGTAGTCAAAGGCTTAAAGCCTTACCAAGGCGGCAAGCCAATTAGTGAATTACAACGGGAATACGGGCTTAAGCATGTTGTCAAGTTAGCCAGTAACGAAAACCCGCTGGGCGTTGGTCAAAAAACCCTTGAGGCAATGCAACAAGCTGTGAGTGAAGTGGATCGCTATCCAGATGGAAGTGGCTTTGAGCTAAAACGAGCAATTAGCAATTATCTTGATGTGTCGGCAGACATGATCACATTAGGCAATGGCTCAAATGATATTTTGGAGTTAATTGCTAAAACTTATGTTTGCTCTTCAACTGATGAGGTTATTTTTTCAGAGTATGCTTTTGTTGTTTATCCACTAGCTACTCAAGCTTTAGGTGCAACTGCTGTCGTTACGAAATCCAAAGATTTTGGCCATGATCTAGAAGCTATGCTGTTAGCAATTACTGATAAAACTAAGCTTATCTTTATTGCCAATCCTAATAATCCAACAGGCACTTTACTCTCTGATGAAGCACTCCACGGATTTTTATCACGCGTTCCAAATTCTATTACAGTTGTATTAGACCAGGCATATTTTGAATATCTTGATCATGCTGATAGGGCTATTGGCTGGCTTGCAGAATTTGAAAATTTAATTATCACCCGTACATTCTCTAAGGCTTATGGCTTGGCAGGTTTAAGAGTGGGTTATTGTATTTCAAGTGAAAAAATTGCAGATTATCTTAATCGCATTCGTCAACCTTTTAATGTTAATCATGTTGCTCAAGTAGCAGCTGTTGCAGCCTTGGGCGACCAATCTCATTTAGTACGCTCAGTGATAGCTAACAATAACGGACTTAAGCAATTAGAGCAAGGATTTGACAAACTAGGATTGTCCTACATCCCCTCATCAGCCAATTTTATTTCCGTTAAAGTTGATGATGCAGCCAAACTTTATCAGCAATTATTAGAACTCGGATTTATTGTTCGTCCAGTTGAAATGAAAAACTATTTGCGAGTGTCAATAGGCACCTCAAGAGAAATTTCAGATTTCCTAGATGCGTTAAAATCATTATTATGAATAAGATTTGCATTATCGGTGTCGGGCTGATTGGTGGCTCATTTGCTGCAGGCTTAAAAAAAGCTAATAAGATTGCTAGCATTGTGGGCTTTGGTAGGGATGAGAATAACTTAGCTAAAGCAAAAGAGCTAAACGTTATTGACGAGTACACACTTGACATTGCTAAAGCACTTGATGGCGCAGATTTGGTGCTGATTGCCACCCCAGTTAATAGTTTTAAAGCAATATTAGAAATGATCAAGCCACATGTTAACGAAAAAATGATTATTACTGACGTGGGTAGCACTAAAGGAAGTGTTATTCAAATTGCTAAGCAAGTATTTGGACATATGCCTGAAAATTTTATTCCTGCACATCCAATTGCCGGCAAAGAGCGCAGTGGCGTTGAAGCAGCTGACGCAACTTTATTTAATCATAGGCGTGTCATTATCACTCCAGACAAAAATGCCAATACTCAAGCTGTTGTTACAGTGAGTGATTTATGGGAAAGTGTGGGCGCGAAAATAGAAATTATGAATGAAATTAAACACGATGACTTATTAGCCATGACCTCACACCTACCTCATATGTTAGCTTTTTCACTCATGGATTATTTGATATCAAGTAATCCAGAAGCGTGTAAATATGCAGCAGGCGGATTTAAAGACTTCTCTCGAATCGCTTCAAGTGATGCAGTTATGTGGCGAGATATTTGTATTAATAATCCAGATCAAATAGTTAAGCACATTGAAGGCTATCAAAAAAGCCTAGATAAGGTCGCTAATTTAATTAAAAATCAACAACCAAAAGAACTAGAAAAACTATTCCTTGATGCAAAATCTGCAAGAGATAGCTGGTTAAAAGACTAAATATTATGAGTAAGTTTATTGCAAAACCGGCGACAACTTTGTCGGGTGAGTTAAAAATTCCAGGTGATAAGTCTATCTCTCATCGATCTATCATGCTCGGCTCTTTAAGCGAAGGCGTGACAAAAGTTTCAGGATTTTTAGAAGGTGAGGATGCGCTATCAACCCTTAAGGCTTTTCAAGCTATGGGGGTTAAAATTGAGCGTGAAGATGATAATGTTACTATTCATGGTGTTGGTATTCATGGCTTAAAAAAGCCGGAAAAACCACTAGATTTGGGAAACTCAGGTACCTCTATACGCTTAATGTCTGGCATTCTAGCCGCTCAAGCGTTTGATAGTGAATTAGTCGGCGATGAGTCGCTTTCTAAAAGACCGATGGGTAGAGTGATAAACCCGTTAAAAGATATGGGTGCAGTCATACAAAGTAACGATGGTAAGCCACCCCTTAAGATTACTGGTGGACAATCCTTAAAAGGTATTCATTATAATTTACCAGTAGCATCAGCCCAGGTCAAATCCTGTGTTTTACTAGCGGGTTTGTACGCCGATGGCGATACTTGTGTTACTGAGCCAGCACCAACTCGAGATCATACAGAGCGTATGTTAAAAGGCCTAGGCTATGATGTTCGTGTTAATGATAATCAGATGTGCCTTGCAGGTGGTGGCAAACTTAGTGCAACTGCAATACAAGTTCCGAGTGATATTTCTTCTGCTGCATTTTTCATGGCAGCAGCTTGCATTGCACCAAAATCAGACATCACACTAATGGGTGTTAATATTAATCCAACTCGAACCGGTGTGATTGACATTCTAAAGTTAATGGGTGCAAATCTTACACTTTCTAATGAGCGCGAAATCGGTGGTGAATTATTAGCAGATATTCGTATTAAATCATCAGAGTTAAAAGGTATTCAAATCCCTAAAGCTTTAGTGCCATTAGCAATTGATGAATTTCCAGCAGTGTTTATTGCCGCTAGTTGCGCCCAAGGGGAAACAATCCTAACAGGTGCTAAAGAGCTCAGAGTTAAGGAATCAGACCGTATACAAGTAATGGCTGATGGCTTAGATATTTTAGGTGTTAAAAACGAAGTTCTAGACGACGGCATTATAATTCAAGGTGGTGAATTTAAAGAGCCAACATCAATTATTGAATCTCATCATGATCATCGTATCTCCATGTCATTTGCAATAGCCTCTTTAAGATGTGCTTACCCTATTGAAATTAATGGGGTAGATAATGTTATGACTTCTTTTCCTAATTTTGTTGATTTAGCTAATTCAGCAGGCATGGATATTACTGAAGTTTAAGTAAATATTTAAACCAATAAAAAAGGCACTCATTGAGCGCCTTTTTTATTAAGTTAAAAAGCTTAATGCTTAGTAACCACCTTTTCGTCTTGTTTCTGGAAGGCCAGCAACTTTACCAGCTTGTTTAGCAGGACCTTTAGGGAATAAGTTATACAACTCTTTAGTGCCTAATTTACCATCCCAATCATCTTTCAAACCTTTAACCATGTTGCGTTCATTAGGCTGGTTGGCGTTGTTGTTAATATATTCATTACGCAGGAAATTAATCAAT
>JAOMMB010000024.1 GCA_028352435.1 Candidatus Thioglobus sp.
AATCAATTTAATGTGCAAATTTTATATCATTTATCAAGCAATAATATTGATAGATGTTGCTATAAAAATTAAGGTTTTATAATATGAAATAAGTTAGTTTTATAGAGGTTTCAAAGACTTACTAACCTGGTGGCCAAGTCAATGCACGCCCGCCCAAACAATGAAGATGAATGTGATATACAGTTTGTCCACCGTTTTCGTTGCAGTTCATGACCACGCGATAACCATCGTCTGCAAAACCTAAATCTTTGGCAATTTTGCTAGCTGTTAAAGTCAGCTTGCCGATTAATGTTGGGTCTTTAGCATCATTAATGGTTGAAATATGCTTTTTTGGAATCACTAAAAAATGATGTGGTGCTTGAGCACCAATATCATGAAAAGCAAACACATCTTCATCTTCAAAAATCTTATTAGCAGGAATCTCACCCTTGATTATCTTACAAAATAAACAATCTGACATAATTCTTCTCCTAACGATACTGCCTTAGATACCACCAGCCAAATACTTTTTTAGCAACATGCATTAATCTTAAATTTGGCAAAATTAACCCGCCTTTAAGATTTCTAGAAATATACATACCTTTGTTGTTTGAGTCAACAATACACATAAGTTCAACCTTAAATGTATGGCTAGAATCTTGTCCATCAAGATTATCCAGTGCATTTTTTGCAGCGGCTGCCGCCTGAAGATCGGCCATATGAGCTTGTTTTGGCATCCATTCAGGGCCTGGGAAAGAGCCTGAGTCACCCGCAACAAATACATTATCAAAGCCTTCAACTTCACAAAATTGATTAGCTTTTAATAGCCCACCTTCACTGCGTGTAAGGTCAGTATTATCAAACCATGTATTACCCGTCATGCCTGGCATAAATAAAATAAAATCAGCAGCAAACTCGCCACCTTCAGTCACAACCTTTTCAGCCGTAAACTGCTTTATTTTATGACCAAGATGGGTCGTAATATTGCGTTTTTTCATCTCTGATAATATACCGTCAACCGCCTTTTCACCCAAGCGAGCGCCTGGTTTAGCGGCTGGGGTAAAAAAGGTTAGGTTAAATTTATCACGTCTACCTTCAGCGCGAAGCTGAGTATCCAATCCAAACAAAAATTCAAACATAGGGCCGCCACGCATTGCACTAGGCTCTTTAGGGTTGCCACTAAATCCAATAGCAATATCACCACCATCCATTGATTTAACGCGATCGCGAATGTCTTCTGCAGCTTTTATACCTTCACATGGCGTAATGGCAAATTCAATACCCGGTAGTTTCTTAATAAATCGTCCACCTGAGGCAATAATAAGTGCATCGTTTTCATAGGTGCCAATCGGAGTAACCACTGATCTACCTTGGTTTTCTAGTCCAGTTACTTCGCTAACGATATGCACCACATTCATACGTTTAAAAAAATTATCAAGTGGAATCACAATGTCTTTTTTACTCGCAGCGCCCGATGGCACCCAAATAAGACTTGGCATATAAACCAACTCTGCTCTAGGGGAGATCAGCGTTATTTCAGCGGTTTTATCTTGCTTTCGAAGGGTTTTAACAGCGGTAAGCCCGGCAAATCCTGAACCGATAATGGTAATTTTATTCATGTTTATAAAACCTCTAAATTATTAGGTGTCATTGTACTCATATTAGCAATAGTGCCAAATCTTTCCATGGTTTTAGGCCAATTCTCATTAGCCTCTAATTGTTTTCTAAAGTTTTGTTGATGCGCTTCACTCTGCCACTTTACTAAACAATAAACTTTTCCATTTTCATCAATGCCTGAATCACGTGAAATAAATCCGTCCGCTTGAGAAATATCCTCATCAATTTCCTTGGAAAAAACTTTCCAATCATTTAATAAGTTTTTATCATTTAATTCAAACGACACTATCGCAAAATATTCGCTCATTTTTTACTCCGGTTTGTTGTGACAAAAATGCCCACTATCGGGCTCTTCGACACTTCTTGCAATGTTTTCTATAAAGGCTTGCAATTCGTCAAATTCTAACACAGTTAGGATGCGCGTAACAATCTCAGGCGAAACTCTAAGCGTACAAATTGATCCATCTTTGAGTTTAACCTCCATACCAGCCGCATTCATTAGTAGTCCATCACCCTCTTGTTCGAGTATTTGCTCTAAATCGTCTTGCAACTCATCATATAAAACTTGCAACTCATTTAAGACAGCGTCAGAAGTCTCGTCTGCAATCGAGACAATCTCTCCCTGAACAGAACCAAAACTTTCATCAATATCACACTCAAAATCTATTCCCACTTTTGTCAAATGGTCTTTAAATTTGTCTGAGAGTGTTGGGGCGAAAAATATATAATCTAACATAATAATTTTATAAACCAACTTAGGATATTTTAATGCTAGATCAAAATGCTTTAGACACTTTATTTATTAATGCTAGAAGTCACAATGGCTGGTTAGACTCAGATGTATCTAATGAGCAAATTAACCAAATCTATGAGTTAATGAAATATGGCCCAACAGCCGCTAACAACTCACCTGCTCGTATTACTTTCGTCAAATCAGCCGCAGGCAAACAAAAGCTTAAAGCTCATCTTGATGAAGGCAATGTAGATAAAGCCATGGCTGCACCTGTTATCGCTATTATTAGCTATGATATTGAATTTTATGAAAAATTGCCATTCTTATTCCCCCATGCTGATGCTCGTAGCTGGTACGCTGGCAATGATGCAAAAATCAAATCTGCTGGTGAAATGAACGCTACCTTACAAGGTGCATATTTTATGATGGCCGCTCGCTCAGTTGGTCTTGATTGTGGCCCTATGGGTGGCTTTAATAGCGACACTCTGGATAAAGAATTCTTTGCAGATGGCAAAACAAAATCAATATTTTTATGCGCCATTGGACAGGGGGACAGTAGCAAGATTTTCCCAAGAAGTCCGCGTTTAAGCTTTGATGAGGCCTGCAATATCCTCTAAAAATTTAAGAAATAATGAAAATTAGGTGCTAAAGAGTCTTTTAAGACCAAAAAACCCAATAAAACTACCGTGAAAATGGCATTTTTATTGGGTTTTTTTGTTTTGGAGTAGTTATTTTCTAAAATTTAGCAAATAATGAGAATGGATGGCAAATACTACTCTTTTCTGGATTTTTCTTGCTCTTTGGTTGGTGGGCAGCCATTATGCTTAAGCCAGAGCTCTTCATGGCCGATGGCTTTTGCAAAAGCGGGGATTTCGCATTCTTGTGCTGTTTTTTCTTTAACAACCTCTTTATCTTGATTATTATCATCACCTAGGCCAAAAACAGCGAATGCACCCAGTGCGATAAATGTCCAAGAAAGGGCAAATAATATTCTAATTTTTTTCATCATTATCTTTTTTGATTAATAATCAAATTCCATTTGTTCAAATACCCACTGTGCATTTTTGCCAGCGATTGATTCATGCCCACTTAAAAAGTTAAAGTCTGATTGGCCTATTATACTGGCTTGCAACATATCGCCATCGTTATCTAAGATTTTAACAACTTCGTGTATTAAAAACTTTAGATAGCTTTAGATGATTTTGGTCGCCCAAATAGCTCGCACCAGAATCTATCAGCACCATACCTTCGTTAGTAATAATCACGCCATGGGTTGAATTATTACCAAAATTCGTTACCGATCTTTGCGTGGTTTCACCCACCAAAGCATAAACGTTGTTAGCCACTTTTTGTACCTCAAGCGCGGCTTGAGCTGTTAGCGTGACTGAGATTAATGTTAATACAGTTAGTATGTATTTCATTTTATTCTCCAAAGATTAAAAATTGAATAATATCTGCAAATGTCAAATAAAATAGCCCGGCGATCGCTGCGGTAAAAATGACTTTTTGCATGGTATTTAGTTGCTGAATCGGTGCTCTGGTTCTTGTTAAATCGCAAGCATCGCCCGGGCAATGTGCAGCTTTTTGCTGATGAAATTGGTTGTAAATCTTACAGCCCACACAAATGCCAAATACGGCTTCAAAAAATAACAAGCCTAAACATAAAGCACAAGTCAAAATATTAATTGGACCACGGATATCATTTAAAACCACAAGATAAAATAAAGTCGCTGCTAAGATAAAGCCCAAACTCCAAGCCCATTTTTTAGGCGCAGCATCAGTATACTCTGGCTTTTGGTTGTTTACCATCCAGCGCCCAATGATCATAGATGGTGCGTATTTTGGATTGATAAAAATTCGAATAAAAAAGTCAAATAAAAATACCGAAACCATGAGTTTGGTTGGCTCGTTATTGCCGGTTAAAAAGCCATTCATAAAAGCCATAAAGGCAAACAAAAAGACAATGCCAGCAGCTGCTCTAACTTCTCGTTCGTTAAAAACAAGGACGTCGTAGCCGCTAACTTTTTCACCAAATTTAATCATTTTTGCTCGCTTATTATCACACTGGTAATCATACACAGATAATAAGGATATAGATGTTTTTAAATTAAACCACTTGTCCTGCTGCCCAGCCAGACGACCAAGCCCATTGGAAGTTATAGCCACCAAGCCAGCCGGTAACATCAACTGTTTCACCAATAAAATATAGCCCAGGATGCTTGTTTGATTCCATGGTTTTAGAGGATAGCTCGTTGGTTTCAACGCCACCTGAACTCACTTCAGCGGTGCGCATGCCTTCGGTGCCACTGGGTGATAGCATCCAATTATTTAAGCAATAGCCAAAGGCTTTAAGATCGTGTTGTTTGATTTCACCCAGCGTTGTGTCTGCTAGTTTTTTGGCACTTAGTGTATTAGCAAAACGCTCGGCCAAACGCTTGGGGAAAAATTCACCCAGAATGGTTTTAAGCTCTGCTTTTCCGCGCTTTTGCTGCATATCAAGTAGAAATTCGATTGCATTTAGATCGGGTAAAAGGTTGATTTCAATGTAATCACCTTTGTGCCAATAAGACGATATTTGTAAAATCGCTGGCCCGCTTAAACCTCGATGCGTGATGAGTAACCCTTCTCTAAAGCTTGCATTATTACAGCTAACCACTGCGTCTAATGACAGGCCAGAGAGGTCTTTAAAATAGTTATTAATATCGTGCTGATGAAAAGTAAGTGGCACCAAGGCCGGCTTAAAGCCGACTGATTTTAAGCCGAACTGTTTGGCTGTTTGCAGGCCAAAATCAGTAGCGCCCATTTTAGGAATACTTGGCCCGCCTGTTGCGATGACTAATGATTGAGCTTGGTAATTACCATTATTGGTTGTCAGCATATAACCCTGCTCAGATTTAATGGCGCTGGTTTCAACATTAAGCTCAATATCTGCGGCCTCACACTCTGACAACAACCCTCTTAGAACGGCACTTGATTTTTGATCACAAAATAGTTGCCCCAGAGTTTTTTCAGTCCAAGTAAGCTGGAACGATTCAAGTAGGGCAATAAAATCCCACTGTGTGTAGCGTGATAGTGCTGATTTGCAAAAATGGGCGTTGTTTGAAATGAAGGCCTGCGGCTCGATGTTTAAATTTGTAAAATTACAACGACCACCTCCAGAAATAAGAATTTTTTTGCCGGCTTTGTTGGCTTTATCTAGAATTAGCACGCTTTTATTGCGTTTTAATGCTTGTGCAGCACACATTAATCCTGCAGCACCTGCCCCCATAATAATGACGTCGTATTGTTTCAAAAGAGTTTTTTAATGGTTTTAATAATCGCAGGAGAATCCCATTCTAGTGCACCGCGAAAAGTGTAGCGAATGATGGCATTTTTATCTAGTATAAAGTTTGACGGATAGGCGTATACACCCCAATCTTGCACGGCTTTGCCTTCATCGTCTAGTAGGATGGGTAGATCAAATTTTACGCGTTTTTTAAAGTCGCTAATTTCGCGAGCTGACTCGCCCACATTGACTGTAATTATTTCAAAATCTTGTTGTTTTAGTTTGTCACCGAGCCTAACTAAAGAAGGGATTTCTTTGATACAAGGTTTGCACCAGCTTGCCCAAAAATTTAGCAAAATAACTTTATCTTTATAATCACTTAGCTTGACTATATTGCCATTTAAATCTTTTAGTTGCAATGCAATGTTTTGCTTACCTTTATAAGTCTTGAGCATTGGCTCGCTAAAATTAAGGCTGGATTTGGTAGATTTGCGTTTTGATAGTGTTTTTGGCGAAAGTGGGGTAACAGTTGAGAGTAAATTAGCTGCTTGGATGTAGATGTTGGCCAAATCTGCTTTTACTTTTAGATCTAGTTTGGTCAGATCTTCCTCATTGCGCATATAAAACCCACCACGAACGCCTTTTAATCGGTGCACAAATACTGAACTGCCGCCCAATTTTAGGGTTTGCAAGATTTCTTTAGCACGGAAATATTTCGTGCTGTACTGAGTTAAGATCATATAAATGGGTAAATTACTGACTTTAGCAACATTCACATATTCTGCCTCGGTACCTAATGCAGGTGCGCCTTTGATTAGATGCGGAGAATGGAAAATATGGCCTTTTAGGTAAGCATCATCAGGATTTTTAATTTGCCACTGATACGCAGCTTTGAGGGCGAGCTGGGCGCCTCTACCCGAGCTGACAAAGAATAATTTTTTAAAGCCTTTGTCTTGCGTGAGGCTGATCAACTCTACGAGATCATCTATACTAAATTTGTTGATACTACTGCGACTCTTTGGCACCATGTAGCTTGTGTGTAAATCAAGCACCCAAACGTCGTTCCCATCAAAAGCCAGCTGTTGCGCTGTTAGAATGTGGCCTTTGCCAAAACCACGCTCAGATGGAAGATATAGATACAAGGTATCGCCATCGGCTTTAAAAGTATCTGCTAGGATTACTTCGCCGGAACTAAGTTCGATTTCTATTTTGTCATCAGCGATAACGATGGATGATAAAAACAAGATTGTGAGTAGAAGCCACTTCATGGGTAGTTATACATGTCCAAAATATAGTACAAAGTTACGCCTTCAGATGAGCGAGATGGGCCCAAAACTTTAGCAGCATACAAGTGATTAGCCGTGTCTGATTTTTCTATTGCTTGTTCGAGCGTTTCAACCACTTCAACATTGTTTGCCGGCACACGCTCGCGCTTGACGCGAGGAATGCGCACCACGGCATATTGCTCGGTGACAACCTTGATTTTGGGATGTGGATCTAGCGAGTAACCATTTATCATATCTACTCGCTGATGATCCTTGATCCGCACACTTGGTTTGAAGGCACGGCGACATGGATTTTTGCTGGAAGTGATAGTTTCATTGCGTCAACACGACGAACAAACTCGGCTTGATCAACGCCGCCGCCAATCATTTCATTAAAGGCTTTTTCTTCCCAAATTGAGCTAACTGTTCGCCCACCATAATCATGCGCTGGGTAAACCAGGGTTGCTTCTGGCAAAGTGAATAAATATTGGATGGAGTTATATAGGTTTTCAGCAGAGCCACCTTGGAAATCACAACGCCCGCAGCTTCTGATTAACAACGCATCTCCGGTGAACACTTTATCATTAATAGCGTAAGACATACAGCCACTGGTGTGGCCTGGGGTAGTCATGGCTTTAATTTTAAATTCGCCAAATTCTAAATACTCACCATCCTTAATTAAGATATCTGCGCAAGCCACAGGACTGGCATCACCCAGAACAATTTGTGCTTGTTTGAACTGATCTTTTAGTGGGCATGAGCTGGTAATATGATCTGCGTGGATGTGCGTTTCAATAATGTATTTAAGCGTTAGTCCAAGCTCTTCAATCAGGCCAATATCTCGCTGCTTGGTTTCGCTAACGGCGTCAATAATAACTGCTTCTTTAGTTTTAGAATCGGCTAATAAATACGTATATGTTGAACTTTCTTTTTCAAATAAAGGGCGGAAAATTAAACTCATGGTAATACCTTTTTAAAGGGCTTAACGATCACACTAGCGTAAGCACCTGATGACATGTATGGATCAGCGTCTGCCCAAGCTTGTGCGTCTGCCAAGCATTCAAACTCTGCAACAACCAGAGAGCCTGTAAAGCCTGCTTCGCCGGGCTCGTTGTTGTCGATGGCTGGGTGTGGACCTGCTAAGATCAAACGACCTTCGCTTTGTAAAAGCTTTAAGCGCTCAACATGTGCTGGGCGTACTGACATTCTTTTTTCTAATGAATTTTCTACATCTTGTGAAATAACAGCATATAGCATTTAAATTCTCCTTAAATATCTAGTATATCTTGCATCGAATACAGGCCTGCAGGCTTACCTTGTAACCAAGCTGATGCTCGAATAGCACCATTGGCAAATGTCATGCGTGATGAAGCTTTATGGGTGATTTCTACACGCTCGCCTTCCATAAAAAAGCTAACTGTATGCTCGCCCACAACGTCGCCACCTCGAATGGTAGAAAAACCAATGGTTTGACGATCACGAGGTTTCTCGATTCCTTCACGGCCGTACACAGCGCATTTGGATAAATCTCTGCCTAGTGCATTTGCTACTACTTCACCCATTTTAAGTGCGGTGCCAGAAGGTGCATCAACTTTATGGCGATGATGTGCTTCGACAATTTCAATATCAGATTCTTCACCAATGACTTTGGCCGCCATCTCTAGTAATTTAAGCGATAAATTGACGCCCACACTCATGTTGGGTGCAAACACTACGGGGATTTTTGTGCCCGCATCTTTAATCATTTGTAGGCCAGCATCGTCAAAACCTGTTGTACCAATTACCATGGACTTACCTGAAGCAATACAAACAGCTAGATAATCAAGGGTTGCTTCTGGGCGAGTAAAATCAACTAAAACATCAAACTGATCAATCACAGAGTTTAGGTCATCTCCCTTATCTAGGGTAACGCCTAGAGTGGTTTTATCGGACTGCTCAATGGACTGGATAATGGATTGACCCATGCGCCCTGATGCGCCAGCTACTGCAATTTTTATCATGTTTTGGTTACTCTATTAATTAAAAATCAAGCTTAAACTATTCTTGTCTAACCCTTAAATACACTGGATATTTGAAACTACCCTTTTTTGTGAAGCCGTAATATTTGAATGTAATTTTACTACCAATAGCTGGTGGGTTTGCTCTGTCTTTATCCTTAAAACCAGAGCCAATTTTCAATTTCTTGCCAGAGTCTGTTTGGCACAACACCGATCCCATCATATTTTGGTATTTACCTTTTCCTGGCAAAATTTCTAATATGGTGCATTCGGTATCCAAGTATTGTTTAACCTTAAGCGCTGAGGATAGTTGCCCTGTTTGATATAAAGTGCTTGGGTTGCGCACCACAACACCCTCGCCTTTGTGACTCGTTACCTCTGTTAGGAAGTTTTGCAGTTGTTGTTTACTTTGAATTTGTGTCTGCTTAAGCACTTTAAGGTGTGGCACAGAATGGCTAAATAAATGACTTTTTAAGACTGACAATCTTTCGAGTAGCCCGCCCTGCTGATTTGGCACTTCAAAAATATTATGGGTGATTAACTTCCAACGATCATCGGCATTTTTAGTACGGACAATTGAGCTGATATTTTCAAAATCGTTACGCTTGGTCCAAAGTTCGCCATCAATAGCAAACGGCGGATAATTTTTAATAAACCATTTCGGTGGCGTGAGTTTCACACCTCCTCGGGTAAGCAGCTCTTTGCCAGTCCAAAAGCCACGAATACCATCTAGTTTTTCACTCATCACCCAACCTACAACATCTTTGCTATCATCGTAGGTTTTGAGTAAAAATAAATCGGGCTTAGTAGCTAAAGCCAATTGAACAAGCATTAAATAAGCGAAAACTAATTTAATGCTTGTTTTAAACATAGACTTTTATAGCTCGTCTTCTAAAAAGCCATTTTGCTTAGTGATGTTATCAATATCTTGCAAGGTTTTCAGCATGTCTGCCATTCTATGAATAGGAATCATGTTTGGGCCGTCACTCAAGGCATTTTCAGGATCTGGGTGAGTTTCCATGAAAAATCCAGACACGCCCACTGCTGCTGCAGCTCTTGCCAAAACAG
>JAOMMB010000025.1 GCA_028352435.1 Candidatus Thioglobus sp.
CAGCTAAAGCCAATCAAGAAAATTATCCAGATTCATTTATGGCGGTTAGATTTGAAGATTTGGCAGATAATACTATAACAACTATGAAGAATATTTCGAATTTCTTAAATGTTGATTTTGAAGAAGGTATGCTATCACCGGATATTTCTGGAAAATCATACAAGGGTAATAATTTTGAAGGTAGATTGTTTTCTGGAATTTCTAGTCATAATATAGGACAGTGGAAAACACGAATCACCGTTGAATCGGCCAAGGTGATTGAATATTGGATGTCAGATGTAATGGACTATTGGGGTTATAACCTTGAATTTGATCAGATGTGTAGTCAAATTGAATTTTCAAAATTCTATGAAAAATATAATTGTAAATATTTTTATCACGATAGTTTTGAGTGTAAATAAATATGAATAAAAATATTGGCCAAACCATGTATTCTTGGGCTGAAGATTTGTTTCCCATTTGTCGAAGTATTACAGGTCCAGGTGTTAGAGAGACGTTATTATATTTTAAGGAAATATTACCAGATCTTAAAATTTATAGCGTTCCCACGGGTACAAAAGCTTTTGATTGGACGGTTCCAAATGAATGGTTTATTCAAGACGCCTATATCAAAGATAGGCATGGTAACAAAATTATTGACTTTGCAAATAATAATTTGCATTTAGTTGGGTATTCTGAGCCGATTGATGAATGGATGGATTTGAGTGCGCTTAATGATCACCTTTATTCATTGCCAGATCAACCTAATGCAATTCCTTATGTGACATCTTATTATGATACAAATTGGGGGTTTTGCTTAACCCACAGACAAAGGGAGTTATTAAAAAAAGAACAGTACCATGTTGTAATAGAGTCAGAATTAAAGCATGGAGTGTTGAATTATGGTGAGCTGATCATTAAGGGTAAGACCGATGAGGAAGTTTTACTTTCAACCTATATTTGCCATCCATCCATGGCTAATAATGAGTTATCAGGTCCTGTTGTAACAGCCGGTATCGCTCAATGGATAAATTCTTTAAAAAATCAACGATATACATACCGAATTGTATTTATTCCTGAAACAATAGGGTCAATAGTATATTTGAGTAAAAATTTAAAGCATATGAAAGAGCACACAATTGCAGGACTGGTGCTTACCTGCATTGGAGATGATAGGGACTATTCCCTTTTGCCATCTAGATCTGGAGATACGCTTATAGACAGGGTTAGCTCTTATGCATTAAATCATTATGTGAAGAGCTATACGCGGTATTCATATCTAGATCGCGGCAGTGATGAAAGACAGTATTGTTCACCAGGAATTGACTTGCCAGTTTGTTCTATTATGCGAACCAAATACCATGCATACCCGGAGTACCATACATCTTTGGATGATTTGTCATTAATATCCTCAGATGGACTTAAAGGTGGATTCGATATAATTAAGAAAACTATTGAAATGCTTGAGTTTAACCAAGTCTATAAAAGTAAAAATCCTTGTGAACCTCAACTTGGAAGGTACGATTTGTATCCAACTATCAGTGTAAAAGAAAGTAAAGAGTATGAATTGTCAAAAATTATGGTGGATGTCTTAGCTTATACAGATGGCTATAATGATATATTAGAAATTTCTAGAATAATATGCGAGGACTTTTTTACCGTACATGAAGCTATAAAGACTCTTATTGACAATGAATTAGTGATTTTGAAATGAAATATAAATCAAGTAATTTTTCTCAAAATGAATCGTTTGAAAATTTTTTATCTGATACTTTGGTAAGGAGTTTTGATTCTTATGATTGGATTAATGAAGAATTAGAGGCTTTAAATTTAAATCCAACTTTAAGCTTGTTTAACTTAACAAAAAAGCAAAAAAAATGTTTTTATAGTGTATATGAGTCTATGGTTAAAACACTTTTGAAAAATATTAGAATATCATCTAGTGAGAAAATATTTAAACCAGATTGGGTGTATTATCATAAGCAGTTTGGATGGACCTTAGCTAGTAATTCAAATTCAAATATTACTAATGAAGTTAAAATATTTTTAGGGAAAACCTCCATCTTAGAGGGTGCAAAGATAGTTATGGGGAAGAGAACGTATATATCAGGCCATAGTTTGATCAAGGGTGATGGAAGCCTTGTTGTTGGGAGTTTTTCTTCATTAGCTGAAGGGCTTAAAATTTTTACTTCAAGTGATGCCCACCCAATGAATCATGCTGCAATGGTAAATTTAAGAATTAATAGTAGAGTTGTTGAGGATGGGTTCAATATGAAAATTCAGTATCCTGAAATTGATAATATTAATAATGAGATTACTATTGGGAGTGATGTATGGATGGGTCGCAATGTTAATATTAAAAGTGATGTAAGAATTGGTGACGGTTGTGTAATAGGAGAAAATTCTTTAATTCGGAAGAATTGTGAGCCTTATGGAATATATGCTGGCACTCCAGCAAGGCTAATTCGTTTTCGTTTTAGTAGTCAGACAATAGAGCAATTATTAGAGATTGAATGGTGGAATTGGCC
Source organism: Candidatus Thioglobus sp. (assembly GCA_028352435.1). Lineage (GTDB taxonomy): Bacteria > Pseudomonadota > Gammaproteobacteria > PS1 > Pseudothioglobaceae > Thioglobus_A. Next base: position 2,508 of record JAOMMB010000025.1, read on the forward strand.
AATGAATAAAATTCTGAAAAATGAATTATTTTTTTCTACCGATTTATCAACATATCAAAAACCTATAAAATATTTAATAGTGTGACTTTCATATAAAACAAAAACCATTTTAATGCATTTATCTTTTGCCATATGTCTCATGCTTGAATACGAATTAGAAAAAATATGACAAGAAAATCTACACTACTAATAACAACAGCGCTAGGACATGCATATAAATCGGATGAAAGTTATTTACTCTTAGGTGAATGGTGTCGCCTATATTCTAGGTATAAATCCTTAAAAAATATTTCTTATCAATTGCTTCCTTACCATTGGAGTGATAGAGAAAAAGCATACTCTGATTTTAAATATCTTAATATACTTAATAGGCAACTACTACAAGAGTTGACGGTTGTTTTAAATAATCTTCATGGTAAAAAATATTCTGAAAAAACTTGGAATGTATTGATTGGGCACTGGTTAGTCCAATTTACTGCAGTGATATTTGATCGATGGAATATGATTGATTGCGCTATAAAAAAATATGATAATTTAGAAACAGTTATTTTAGATATTAAGTCCGAGAGTTGCGTACCAAACGATTCTTCAGAAGCCGGACAATTCTTTATTAATGATAGGTGGAATCACTATCTATATGGAATATTAATTAAAAAGTGGAGCAAGATAAAAATAATACAAAAACAGGAGGCGGTGCACTCTAAGGTAATAAAAAAGAATAAATATCATGACACTGTGTTGTTTAGATTAAAGAGGCAAATTAAAGTTACCATAAATTGGCTATTAAACCTATCCCCGCGTTCTTCTATTTATATCTTTGGAGGAGTGTATTTGAGTTTTTTTGACAAAATAAAGCTTATATTATCTTTGAAGGGCACTGTGAACAATAGATTGTTTTTTGATTCTGAAAAAATAGAATTAGATGTGAATTTTAGAAAATGGAATATGGTTAATGACACTTACAATAATAAGTTTGAAGAAATAGTAAGATCATTATTGCCTGAGTTTATGCCCAAAACGTTTTTGGAGGGCTTTCAAGGATGTAATAATGAAAATACTATCAAGTCTTGCAGTCAAAAAGAAAAAGTAATCTTTACCTCGAATTATCATTTTTCCAGCGATGTATTTAAACGCTTTTATATGGAAAAGATAGAAAATGGAGTAAGATTGGTTATCGGGCAACATGGTGGCGGCCCCCTTCATAAATACAACGGCGGGACTACCTTTGAATTAGCAATAGCAGATGCATATCTTTCTACAGGTAGTGGAAACTGTAAGAAAAATAGTAAAATTAAAAATATAGGACAACTTTTTAACAGATTGAAATATAATAAATATAATAAAAATGGTTGTGCACTACTTGTAACTGTTGCAATGCCTAGATATAGTTTTGACTTGAGATCTATGGCTATTGCAGGGCAAATGATAGGATATTTTGAAGATCAATTTGCTTTTTACGGAGCGTTGACCAATAAAATAAAAGAGCAATTAAATATAAGGCTTTATAGTAGTGATTATGACTGGGGTCAAAAGCAGCGTTGGATGGACTATTTTCCCGCAGTGAAGTTTGATTCTAATAAAAAAATGGATAAAAGCATTGGGCAATCTAGGCTGGTGATAGCTACTTATGCCGCAACAACATATAATCAAACCTTAGCAAGCAATATACCCACAATAATATATTGGAATCCGGAACATTGGGAGCTTAGTGTAGAGTCAGATCTTTTTTTTGAGGAGATGAAAAGAGTAGGGATATTTCATACAACGCCACAATCTGCTGCTCAGCAGGTGGTTAAAATATGGGATGATATTGATAAATGGTGGCATAGTCCAGATCTGCAAAGTGTTAGAGAGAAGTATTGCCGCGCTTTTGCGCATAAGCCAAAAGACCTAGTTAAAAAAATAAAGAGAGCTCTTGCAGAAGAAGCACATATATATGATCAGGAAAAGAGAATAAATGCCTAAAACCCTAATAACCACAGTTCCATTTGCCGGTAAAAATCGTCTACCACTTGAGCTACTAGAAAAAGCCAATATTGACTATCTGATTAACACACTTAATAAAAAACTCATAGAATAAATGAATATAAAAATTTTAGATTGCACCTTCAGGGATGGCGGCTATTATAACAAATGGGATTTTACTGATGCACTTGTGGGCAAATATTTACATGCAGTTAATGCTGCTAATGTTGATATTATTGAATTAGGTTTGCGTAACTTTCCACAGGATGAGTTTTTAGGTGCCTTTGCTTATACGACTGATAATTATATTAGTACACTAAATATTGATAAGAGCGTCTCTGTTGGTGTAATGATTGATGCTAGTAGCATTTTAAGCAGTAACCTTTCTATTGAGGATGCAATTAATAGCTTATTTCAAGATAAGGAAAAATCTAGAGTAGATTTAGTTCGTATAGCAACCCACTTTGACTGCATTAAGCAGTGTAAGAGAATTGCTGAAGTGTTAAAAAAGCTAGGTTATCAGATTGGTTTAAATTTAATGCAGCCTAATGCCAAATCTAATCAAGAGTTATCCAAGATAGCAGGGTTGATACAAAGATGGGATGTGGTTGATGTGTTGTATTTCGCCGACTCTTTGGGCGGTATGAATGGTAGTGATGTCGCTAGAATTTTGTCAGCGTTAAAATCAGGCTGGAAAGGAGATATCGGCTTCCATGCGCATAATAATAAAGGCTTGGCAGTATCAAACATTTTAACTGCTATAGAGCATGGCGTTGTTTGGGTTGATGCCACAATACTTGGTATGGGGCGTGGTGCCGGAAATGCACAAACAGAAAATTTGTTACTTGAGTTGGAAAAATATCAGCTAGATTACCATGCGAGTGCTTTATTTAATTTAGTGCTATCTGAGTTTACACCATTACAGAGCCGTTACCATTGGGGTGAAAGTTTGTTATATAGTTTAGCAGCGATGAATAATATCCATCCTAGTTACATTCAAGAGATGTTAACGGATAATCGTTTTAGCAATAAAGAAGTATTACAAGCAGTGGAGTTTATGTCGTCAATAGATGCAAGTCATTATGATCAAAATCTATTATTGCAAGCGCGTGGTAATATAAGCAATAAGGGCAGTTGGAGCGCAAAAAATTGGTGCGAGAATAAAGAAGTATTAATATTAGGCTCTGGGATCAGTCTACAAACCTATAAGCAAGGCATTATTCAGTATATTGAGAACTATCGACCAGTTGTTATCTCTTTAAATATCAAACATGACTTTCCCAAAAACATGATTGATGTATATGCATCTTCTAACGAATCGAAAATGCTAAGTGAGGCGACTTTGTATTCTCAGTTGAACCAATCTTTGGCGATTCCTAATCTATTATTAACTAAAGTATTAGGCAGGGAAGTGCCAATTAATAATTTATGGGATTACGGTTTAAATATTAGGCAAAATACATTTATTGCTAGTGAGACAGGATGTACATTGCCTTATGAGTTAAGTGTCGGTTATGCCTTATCGTTGGCGAATGCTGGCGGTGCTAAAAATATTAGCATTGTTGGTTTTGATGGTTATGGTCGAGATGATATTAGACAAATTAGAATGAATGAATTATTAGACTTGTATTATCAACAATCACACGTGCCAGTTGTTGCTTTAACACCGAGCACTTATCATTTATCTCAAGGTTCAATTTATGCGGGAAAGGTTTAAACTATATGTTAAGAAATAATTACTTACAGCAAAAACTAAAAGATGGCACACAAACAATTGGCACATGGAATATTGTCAATTCTACAATGTTGGTTGATGTAATTGCTAGTAGTAGCATTGATTTTATTGTTGTTGATGCTGAGCACGGTGCTTTTTCTTATGAAAGTGCTCAAACTTTGGTAAGTGTTTGTGAATCCTATCAAGTCAGCCCGATTATGCGTGTAGGCGAGATAAACGAAAGTTTAATTCTAAGGGCGTTAGATATTGGTATGCATGGGGTTCAATTGCCCAACATTAGAACTGCTCAAGATGCACAGGCATTTGTGCAATATGCTAAATATCCACCTCAGGGCGTAAGAGGGTTTTCACCTTATACTAAAGCGGGGTTATATGATGTAAGTAACGCTAAAACTATGACAAAACTAGCCAATGATAATACCCTGCTTATTGCCAATATTGAAGATGAAACGGGATTAAATAATTTAGACGAGATTTCAAGAACCCCAGGTATTGATATTATATTTATCGGTTTATTTGACTTAAGTAAATCTCTTGGCATTCCTGGGGATATTGAAAATCAGCGTGTCATGGATAAATTGGAACAAGCCGTGACAATTGTGCATCAGAATAAGAAAAAAGTTGGATCGATTGCATCAAACCTAACTATGCTCTCTATACTCAAAAAACAAAAAATAGACTATATCACCTACTCTGTGGATACTGGTGTTATTAAAGAAGCTTATAATCAAATTATCAACCACTTTAATCAATAGTATGAACAGTAGATTTAAGCAAATGCAGTCTTTGTTAGACAGTAGTAAGTATTTTAAACTGGTGTGTGGCGCTGGAAATGAAGACGCAGAAGAAGTCAAACGCTTGACAGTTTTATATGTACTTGCTGGCGCTAAAGGTTTGGATATTTCCGCCAATGTCAATGTAGTAAATGCCTGTATGGAGGGGATTGACCTGGCATTCAATTTTTCCAAAGAATTTGATATACCTCTGAGCATCCGCCCATTTATTATGGTGAGTGTGGGTATGCCTGGTGATCATCACGTACGTAAATCTTATATCAATTTAGATACTTGCCTTAAATGTGATTTATGCATTCCTGTATGCCCTACTGATGCTATCCCTAAAGAATTGATTGTGATTAAAGACAAATGCATTGGTTGCGGCAATTGTAGTGCTATTTGTCCAAAATCTGATATTATCCACTATGAGCACAACAATCGAGAATTGGCATCTTTGTTGCCCGCTTGTTTGGCAGCTGGCGCTGAACAAATTGAATTACACGCTGCAGTTGCAGATGATACTGCGATTATGCAAGAGTGGCAACTGGTGAGTGAGGTTAATCCTAATGGGCATATTTCTATGTGTTTAGACCGTCTGCATTTATCTAATTTTTCTTTTGAAGAGCGAGTGAGAAAAGCCAAAGAAATTGCAGGGGATCGCTTGATAATTCAGTCCGATGGTTATCCTATGAGTGGCGGAGAAGATGATTTTAATACGACATTACAAGCCATTGCAACTGCTGATGTATTAAATAAAGCGTTTAATATGAAATTAAGAAAATCAAAAAATGTTTTAATCTACAAAAAGAAAAATGAGGTTAATCAGTTATTATCTGGTGGCACAAATTCTTTAACTGCAGTTTTGGCTGACCAAACAGGGGTTAAATTCCAAGGGTCATCGCTAGGGACGTTTGCCAGAAAAATTGTAAAAGAAGTGGTAGATGATGAAAATTTTTATCAAGATTTAGCTTTAATTAAAAAAGGCTATTTGATTGCTCAAGATTTGGTTATCGCCAATATTGGAAAGCCTACTCTGTGATTGATATTGATCTGGTTATCTTTGACAAAGATGGCACTTTGATTGATGTGCATCATTATTGGTGCGGTATGATTGAATTGAGAGCCAAAAAACTATCGCAAGACTATATTGAGCCATCACTTCAAAAAGATGTAGAGCAAGAACTGATGCTTAATATGGGTATTGATTTAACGACACGAAAAATGAAAACAAGTGGACCAGTTGGCATTAAATCTAGAGGGTTTATTGTGCAAATCGCTTATCAAACCATGTACAAATACAATCAAGAAATTACAGTCTCTCAAGTATCATCAACCTTTAATTTGATTGATGAGTACTCTAAAGAGCATTTAAACACTTTGGTTAAATTATTGCCTGGTGTT
>JAOMMB010000026.1 GCA_028352435.1 Candidatus Thioglobus sp.
TTTACTTTTCCTGTTGTAGACATAATGTCTCCTTTAAGTTAAAAAAAATACCGAAAAACATAGACTACATTTATAACTTAGAAAAGATGAAACCATCAGTCAAACAATATAAATAGCAGCTGTATACTTTAACCAGCCCGTGTATTTTAACGTAGTTTTGATTTTTGCAAGGGCTAAATTTAATTTAAGACTTATTTTTAGGTTTTGAGCGTGAGAATTTAGGCTTTCTATCATCTCTACCTTTGCTATCTCCTCTTCTACCGCCTTTAGAACCACGAGAATCTTTAGAAAACTTCTTACGACCAAAGTTTCTAGCGCCTTGACTGGCGCCACCACCAACAGTTGCCTTGTTATTTTTGTCAGTTAGCTCAGTAATACTAAGACTCTTTCCATTAACCATGGTTTTTTTCAACACTTCAAAAGTTTCTTTCGGCATGTCATCAGGTAAATCCACCGTTGAGAAGTTGTCAAATATTTGAATTGAGCCGATAAACGCACTATCCATATCAGCTTCATTAGCAATAGCACCAAGGATATTGCCAGGTTTAACGTTGTTACTATTACCAACTTCGACTTTATATCGACGCATTGGAATTTGAGGGTTATTTTTAAGCGAGTTTGCCTCTACAGGAACTATCTTTTCTTCACCAGGCTTTTGATTTCCACCAAAGCTACTTTCTTTTTCAGACAATAGTAATGGCTCATTACCTTGGGCGATAAATGCAAGAGCGGCAGCAATTTTAACAGCTCCTGCTTCTTCATTGTTTTCTTGAAATTCAGTGACTAATTTTTCAAAAACACTTAAATTTTGGTTGTTAATAGTTTCTGTAATCTTCTTTTTAAATGTATCTATACGTTTTTCGTTAATGATTTTCGCAGTAGGAAGCTCAATAGGCTCAATCTTTTGACGAGTAACGCGCTCAATATTGTTAAGCATACGTCTTTCACGGTGTGATACAAATAAGATAGCATCACCGTTACGTCCAGCACGACCAGTTCGACCAATACGGTGTACATAAGTCTCAGCATCTTGTGGAATATCATAGTTAACCACGTGAGAAATTCTTGGAACATCAAGTCCACGAGCGGCAACATCAGTAGCAATCAAGATATCAATTTTGCCTTTTTTGAAGTTGTTAATCATTCGCTCACGCTGACTTTGTTGAATATCACCATTAATTGCTTCCGCAGAGAAGCCTCTTGCAGACAATTTTTCGGCTAATTCTACTGTTAACGTTTTAGTTCTAGCGAAAATGATCATGGCATCAAACTCAGTCACTTCAAGAATTCTTGTTAGCGCGTCAAGCTTTTGATGCAATCCACCTACTAAACAATATTTTTGAGTAATTGATGGCGCTGTTTCTGTTTTTGTTTTAACTTTAACAATCTTAGGATTGCTTAAAAATTTTTCAGCAACACGCTTGATAATAGATGGCATAGTAGCTGAGAATAAAGCGATTTGACGCTGTTCTGGAATACGTTCCATTACCCATTTAATATCATCAATAAAGCCCATCTTTAACATTTCATCCGCTTCATCTAGAACGAAAGATTTCAACTGGTCAAGTTTTAGAGTGCCTTTTTTAATATGATCCATGACACGGCCCGGCGTGCCAACAACACAATGTACACCGCGCTTTAATGGACGCAACTGGATATCGTATGATTGACCGCCATAAATAGGTAGTACATGAAAGCCTTTCATGCCACGAGCATAAGTTTGAACAGCTTCTGATACCTGAATAGCTAGCTCGCGCGTTGGTGCTAAAATTAATAGTTGTGGCGCATTAAGGTTTAAATCAATATTGTCTAATAACGGCAACGCAAAAGCCGCCGTCTTTCCTGTGCCTGTTTGCGCTTGGCCAATAATATCCTCACCGTTTAAAAGATTGGTGATACATTGTTCTTGAATAGGGGTTGGAGTTTCGTAACCAAGTGAATCTAGCACACCAAGAATTGAATCGGAAAGACCTAGATCGCTAAAAGTTTTTGGTGATTGGTTATCAATAGTTTGTTCAGACATAAGAGGTTATAAGACAGGCAAAGATCGCAATTATACCTATTAAGGCATAGGATTAATAGGTATATATTAGGTATTTGTTATATTTGGTGACTAATGATTTAGCACTAATACCATTTAATTGAACAACCCATTGATGGTATTTGATCTAAAGGCCCTTGATTGGTTTTTATTACTTGACTCATGGCATCAAACAAGTCACGCTTTACATCTTTGGCAGCACTTTCTTTGCGTGAAGCATCTAATCGACCGCGATATTGCAATTCCAAATTCGCATTATAACCAAAGAAATCAGGTGTGCAAACCGCACCATAGGCCTTAGCTATTTCTTGTGTTTCATCTATTAAGTAGGGGAATGGGAAGCTCATTTCTTCAGAAATTTTTTGCATATTTACAAAAGAATCGTCTTTATATTCATCAGGATTATTAGACATGATAGCCACTGTATTTAACCCCATTTCTCTAAGCTTGGCGGTATCACGAATAATTCGATCAATAATGGCTTTTACATAAGGGCAATGATTACAAATAAACATAACCAACAAGCCTTTTTCACCTTTGCAGCTTTCTAACGTATGTAGTTGACCATCAACGCCCATTAATTCAAAATCAAAAGCGGGTGTGTTAAAGTTACAAATAGGTGTTTGAGTGCTAACCATGAAAGATTCCTTGTTTAAATAATATTAAGATTTTATCAAAGCCTGAATAATATATCCTGACATCATCAACCCAAAAATATTAGGCATGTAAGAAATTGCACCGTTTACTGCTCTTGGTATACCTTCTTCTGGTGTGGTGTCGGTAATAGTAACAGCTTTATGTGGCAGTGCTTTAATAGGTAACTCTGTTGAGTGTACAACTGGAAATTTCAAAGAAGCTCGAATATTTCGAAGTTGTTTACGCATTTCTCTTGCTAAGGCGCAATTTTGAGTTTTATCCATTCGAGAAATTTTAACTTGTGTTGGGTCGAGCCTTCCACCTGCACCCATGCTTGCAATAATAGGTTTTTTAGTCTTGTTACAACTATCAATAAGGATAGTTTTATAGGCGATTGCATCAATACAATCAGCAACAAAATGATAACTATCATCCAATGAAATTCGTTGAGCCTTTTTTTTATCAATAAATTCATTACGTTTAATAATAATCGTGTCTGGATTGATATCATGAAGTCTATCAGCTAGAACATCAACCTTTTTAAATCCCAAAGTTGAGTTAAGGGCAATTACTTGGCGATTCAGATCACTTGCTTCAATAATATCAAAATCTATTAAGGTAAGTGTTCCAACGCCTGCTCGGCACAAGCTTTCTGCACAAGCACCACCTACGCCACCAAGACCAGCAATGACTACATGAGATTCAGCTAATCGAGCCAAACCTTGTTGGCCTAATAAAATTTCAGTGCGAGCACAACTTCCAGACATTATTTTAAATTAAAAAGAGAAATGGCATTATTATCACATTGAGTGATGACAGTGTCTATCGGTATTTGCTTGAGTTGGGCAATTTCTTGAGCAACTAACTGCAAGTCGTTTGGATTTTGATCATCAGTTTCAATTAGTATAAATTCGAGTGGGCAGTTGATAACAATTTGTCGAATTTTAGTCGATTTTTGATTGATTATTTGTAAGCCAAATCCTAAATAAAAGCCTATTTTAGTAAGCTGTTGCGCTTGAACTTCACTGCCAGAAAAACCATGAATCTCACCTTTTAATTTTGGATATTTTTTAAGTAAAAAAATAATATCTTCAGTTGCTTTGACACTATGAATAATAAGGGGTAAATCATATTTTTCAGCAAGCCCCAATTGAAAGTTGAAAAAATACAATTGCATTTCTTTATCAATCTCCTTAAGATAATCTAGTCCGCATTCACCAATGGCAATTGGATTATTGCATTTGATTAAATATTCTAAATAGTCAAGATCTTGTTGTGAATGTGATTCAACTTCCCAAGGGTGAATGCCAAACGCAAAATACGGATACATCTGAACATCAATCCAATTTTGTTTACCAATACTAGGCACAATGGCTACAGCATTTTCGGCAATGGTATTGATATTGTCAAAATCTAAATGTGCGTGAGAATTAATCATTATTTATTAAAGTAGCTTTTAAGGCATATCATAATCATCTATCATTAGTTTTGTATTAAGTTTCACTTGGAGAAAGCAAATAAGTATTTTTTTTGTTTATAAAAATAAGTATAAGTTTATAATAAGAATATTCATCGATAAACCAACACCATAGATTAAAAGTGATTATAATAGTCCGATTATTCTGATTGAAAATATACACGTATTATTATGAAAACATTTAGCGCTAAAGCACACGAAGTAAAAAGAGATTGGTTCTTGGTAGACGCCGATGGTAAGACGTTAGGTCGTTTAGCATCAGAAATTGCATCTCGTCTTCGTGGCAAGCATAAAGCTGAGTACACGCCACATACAGATACAGGTGATTACATTGTTATTGTTAACGCTGAAAAGGTTAAGGTAACAGGTAAGAAATTTGATGACAAAATGTATCATCACCATACTGGTTATGTTGGTAACTTAAAGTCAATTGCATTTAAAGATTTGCAAGCTAAGCAACCAGAAGAAATTATCAACAAGGCTGTTAGAGGCATGTTGCCAAAGGGTCCTCTAGGCAGAGATATGTTTAGAAAAATGAAAGTATTTGCAGGTTCTGAGCATACACATGGTGCACAACAACCGCAAGTTTTAGATATTTAAGGTAAGAATTATTATGGCAAAGACAGAAACATTTTACGCAACAGGCAGAAGAAAAACATCAGTAGCTCGTGTATACATGACTAAAGGTAAAGGTGTATTCACAGTAAATAAACGTCCTATGGATGAATATTTTGGCCGTGAAACTTCTTCAATGATTATTAATCAACCGTTAGACACTGTTGAAATGAGAGATAAGTTTGACTTTAACATCATTGTTACAGGTGGTGGCGACACAGGTCAAGCGGGTGCAATTCGTTTAGGTGTGACCCGTGCATTAATGGAATATAACGGTGACTTAAGACCTGATTTACGTAAAGCAGGTTTCGTTACTCGTGATGCTAGAGTTGTGGAACGTAAAAAAGTTGGCCGTAAGAAGGCACGTAAGAGCGAGCAGTTCTCGAAGCGTTAAAGCTTTTTCGAAAGACAATAAAAAAACCCGCTATCAGCGGGTTTTTTGTTGCTTAAGATTTGTAGTCATATTCTGACAATTTGTTATAGCGAATAATTGACTGTACTGTTTCAACATACTCATAGCCAATTTCAGCATAATTTTCTAGCCCTTCGGCTAGAGCTATTCCGGTAATTGGTAATTTATTATCGCGCTTGTTTTTTCGAATTTTTCTTAAAGTTTGATAAGCAGAATTTCGATTGATCGAGCGTAGGTAGTACTCAAGACCTTTGGATAAAGATGAAAATTTGGCCACCTCATGCGTATCGTTTTTATCGCGCTTTAGAGGAACTACACCACAACCTTTTTTAAAGCACCAAAGGCCAAAAAAGTTGTGATAGTGCTTAGAAAAGCGCGACCTTCCCCAGTTGGATTCATAGGCACCTTGTGCCAATACCAGAGAAGCTGGTACCACATCGACACGGTTCAAAAGAGTGTCGATATCATCTTCTTTGACGCGATAGTAACGGTATATATCCTTTAATTTAAATGAATTAATTTTGCCAGTTTTAATGTCATGCCTTAGCTGGATAATCTCCTCATTTTGTTTGTTAATTTCTGGCAATAGATATTTGAAAAAAGCTTGTTTACGCAGGTTAACATCTTGAATTTGATCAAAGTCAGGTGTCTTAAGAGAGTTCATCCATGATTCAAGCCCCCAAAACTCATCTGCTTGAATGGGTGAGGTAAACAGTAATAGCGTTAGTATTGTTGGTTTAAATTTCAAATTCTTCACAAGATGCGCTTAAAACATCTATTGTAAACATTTTTTCGATGGGTAAATTGAGTAGATAAGATTTAATAACTCTTATCACTCCAGCATGAGCAATAATGAGAACAGATTTAGAATTTTTAGCAGTAATTATTTTAAAAGCGTTTAAAACTCTGTGTTGAAAATCATACAAATCCTCAGCATTAGGAGGCTTATTTTCTATAGGATTAAGCTTGAATGCATCAACTAAATCTTGTCCAATTTGCGTTGAGCTTTGACTTTGCCAATCACCAAAGCCTAATTCTGAAAAATTATCTACAATTTCTAGTGGTGATTTTTGTTGTTGATGCAAGTATTGAGCAAATGATTGACAGCGTAAAAGAGGCGAGGTGACGATTAAGTCCCATGACTGATTTTTAGAAGCGTTTAGCATTTGTTGCCAGCCTTTTTCAGTGAGCGGGTCATCTTGGTTGCCACGATAGATTCGACCGCCAACTGGCTCCCCATGGCGCAGAAGACTAAGCTTCATTCATCAATTTGTTCTCGTGACATTAGATGGTTCACTGCTTGAGCTGGGCTCACTTTACCTAGAGTAACCAATTGCACTTGTTCGCAAATAGGCATCTCTACTTGTTGCTCAGTAGCAATTGATAGAATGAGATCTAATGTATTTAACCCCTCCACAGTAGCACCCACATTAGTGAGTGCATGCTCTACATTATTACCTTTGGCCAACTCTTTACCAAAACGCCTATTTCTTGATAAATCATCAGAGCAGGTTAGTACTAAATCCCCTAGACCAGATAGCCCAACGAAAGTAGATTCGTTAGCATTCATGCTTTTACCTAAGCGGGTCATTTCAGCTAAACCACGAGTAATCAGAGCCGCCTGAGTATTAATACCATAGCCTAAACCTGAAGCGATGCCAGCAGCAATCGCAAGTATATTTTTAACACTCCCACCAATTTCAACACCAATAATATCTTCGTTGGTATAGGCGCGTAAAGTCTTTGTCTGTATTAAATCAGCCCAATGTTTTCGAGTATTTTTATCTTTAGAAGCCGAAACTAAGGCTGTTGGTTTTTGGCTAGCCACTTCAAAGGCAAAACTAGGTCCAGATAAAACACAGCCATGATAATCTGGCAATATACGCTCAAAACTTTGATACAAAAAACAATTGGCAGTGGTATCGAAACCTTTGGTTGCC
>JAOMMB010000027.1 GCA_028352435.1 Candidatus Thioglobus sp.
GTTAATCTTGATAAAAAAATAAAATCAGAATCGGATTTAAAAGAAGATAATCAGCCTTCAATTTTAGACTTGTCTCGTGAAGCGGCAGCTTTGATGGCAGATGCTATGGATAAAATTGGAGACCCGTTTGCAATTCATGGTTTTGATTCAAATGGACGACATGATGTGGAATATTATCGTTTCAAAGATTTTGATGAAGATTATGATGATAAGGCTAAAGCTCATCTAGCTGGAATGACGGGCCAATTATCCACCAGAATGGGTGCGGCAATACGTCATGCAGGGTCTTTATTGAATGAGCGCGGAACCAGTAAGAAAATATTGTTTTTGTTAACTGATGGTGAGCCAGCAGATAATGATGAAAACGACCCTCAATATTTACGTTTTGATACGAAGCGTGCTGTTGAAGAATTAGCAAGAGAAGGAGTTAATACCTTTTGCTTAACGCTTGATCCACATGCTGATGAATATGTCTCAAGAATATTTGGTGCACAGAATTTTCTGATATTGGATGATGTTGCTCGGTTGCCAGAAAAGCTTCCAGAGCTATATTTATCGCTAACAAAATAAATATTTAAGTAAAAAATAACTAGTTTTTAATATAAATTAATTTAAAGGAAAGAAAATGATAGACAGAAATAAATATATGATAACTGAAGAACCTTACTATCATAAAGTTGGGCAAGAGGTTGAGCGTTATGAAGCGGCGTATTCTGCCAGAATGCCTGTTCTGATTAAGGGTCCAACAGGTTGCGGTAAGTCAAGATTTGTTGAATATATGGCATGGAAGTTGCAAAAACCTTTGATCAGCGTTGCATGTAATGAAGATATGACAGCATCAGATTTAGTAGGACGTTTTCTTCTTGATGCTAATGGTACGCAGTGGCAAGATGGTCCATTAACTATTGCGGCACGTATTGGTGCTATTTGTTACCTTGATGAAATTGTTGAAGCGCGCCAAGATACAACGGTTGTTATTCACCCTTTGACTGATCATCGTCGTCAATTACCGCTTGAGAAAAAAGGTGAGCAAGTTGATGCGCATCCAGATTTTCAAATGGTTATTTCATACAATCCAGGCTACCAATCAATGATGAAAGATTTAAAACAATCTACTAAGCAACGTTTTGGTGGAATGTCTTTTGATTACCCACCTAGTGAAATGGAGGTTTCTATTGTCGCACATGAAACTGGAATTGACAAAGAAACAGCTGAAAAATTAGTGCAGGTAGCACAACGTTCACGTAATTTAAAAGGCCATGGGCTTGATGAAGGCATGTCTACTCGTTTATTGATTTATGCAGGTCAGTTGATTTCTAAAGGTATTAACCCTGCTGATGCGTGCAATATGGCGCTTGTTGAGCCTTTAACAGATGATATTGATATGAGAGATACACTCAATGCTGCTGTTGGAACTTTTTTTGCCTAGTTAATATAATACAAAATTATAGATAGTTTAAAAGATGGATAGGTTTTATGAATGAAAATGATAAGATATTAGAAGATAATTACTCCCCAGAGAATCACGGATCTGCAGCATTTAGAAAAGAGTATGCTTTGGAAGATTTGCAAGCCGGTGTTGTGACTGCAACTATGGCCATTCCGCTTTCTATCGGTATTGCGCTAATGTCAGACTACCCAATTCAAGTGGGTCTTGCTACCGTGGCCTTTGCGTCTTTAGTTGGGTTTTTATTTGCATGGTTTCGTCCAGGAAACTATATTGGTGCACCAGGAATTGCTGCAGGTTTAGCGCCAATTCTTGCTATAGGTGTTGCAGAGTTCGGCATAGAAAATATGGCGTTTATTATCTTTTTAACTTCTACTTTCCAAGCTATTATCTGGAAGTTTAATTGGCAAAGGCATCTATTAGTTGCTGTCCCAACCTATTTGGTGGAAGGTTTGTTGGCTGGAATAGGGTTAAAGATCGCATTAAAATTTATGCCGTTTCTTTGGATGCTGCCTACAGGAACAGATGTTGCTGAGGTGTTTTGGAGTGCAGATAGAATTAATGTGATGACTTTATCAGGAATTGGTATTGCTTTATTTGGCGTGTTATTTTACAAATTCAAACGCTCAAAGCCTGCTATACCATATTTTGCCTTGATTATTTTTGGCCTTATTGCTGCGGTTTTTGTAGAGGTTAATATGCTAATAGTAGAAGATGTAGATTTTAGATTGGCTATGCCTATTCCTGATTTTGACTCTTGGTCGATATGGGTATATGCAGTATTATTTGCATTTATTCTTGCAGTTGTTGATGTTATTGAGCAGGTGATGAGTAATGCCGCCATTGAAAAAATAGACCCTCTAAAACGTCCATGCAATAGTAATAATAGTTTATTGTCTATCTGGGCGTCTAATATGGGTGCCAGTTTTTTTGGAGGTATGACAAACTTAGATGGGCTTGCTAAAAGCTCAACAAACGGCTTAGCAGGGGCATACACTAAACTTTCTGTCTTGGTAATTGGCGTGCTAATTACTTTTTTTATATTTAATTCCCAATACCTACAACACTTGCCTTATTTTTCATTGGCAATTATTATGGTGTTTGTTGGTATTAAAATGATTCTTGGCTTGATTCACATTGCTAGTCATGGTGAGTACGCATTTTTATTGGGCTCATTGTGTGCAATTCTTGTATTCTATATAGGAATTTTTGAGGGACTGTTGGTGACCTTGGCATTGCATGCTGTGATCCATTCGGTTATTTTTACTGTTATTGAGAAAATGCCACCTTCAAGTGTTGTTAAACGTTATTTTGAACGTTTTAAAGATAGGGACTCTGACATTAATTGATAGATTTTTTTACTCTCATAGTATTTACTTAGTAACTCTACTTACAAAGAGTCTAGGTTTTAGAGTATTCGTATATAATAATATTTTTATAAATAAAACTAACGGCACTAGTGCTTATACGCCTTAACTCGTTATC
This sequence comes from Candidatus Thioglobus sp., assembly GCA_028352435.1. Taxonomy (GTDB): domain Bacteria; phylum Pseudomonadota; class Gammaproteobacteria; order PS1; family Pseudothioglobaceae; genus Thioglobus_A. The sequence goes on from JAOMMB010000027.1 coordinate 2,933, forward strand.
CCCCTGGCTGATTAAACAAAAATAATGAATAAATTTACCAAGTTTCTTCCTTTTTTAGATTGGCTACATGAACTTAAAAATTTTAATGTTTTAAGGGCTGATATGGTCGCTGGATTAACAGTTGCATTAGTGTTAGTGCCACAGTCGATGGCTTATGCACAATTAGCAGGATTATCACCACAATACGGGCTCTATTCTTCATTCTTACCGGTCATGATAGCCGCATTAATGGGGTCATCACGCCAATTGGGTACTGGCCCAGTTGCGATTGTTTCATTATTAACCGCAGCAGCAATACCAATGGTAATTCCAGAAGGAGCTGATATGGTAACTTATTCGGCATATGCTTCTTTGCTGGCGTTAATGGTTGGTTTCTTTCGATTTGCCATGGGTGCATTAAAGCTTGGATTTGTTATTAATTTTTTATCTCATCCAGTTGTTGTTGGCTTTACTAATGCTGCTGCGATTATTATTGGAACATCACAACTTGATAAAATATTTGGAGTTTCAAAGGGCTTTGGAGAATATTCTTATGAGCAAGTTTGGGGGACTGTTATTAATGCAATTAACGATGCCCATCTTTTGACATTAGCGATTGCCATATTTGCTGCCAGTATTATTATTTTAATTAAAAAGTATAAGCCTCAATTGCCAGGGGTGTTGATTGCTGTTGCGATTACGACATACACCTCCTATTTGATGGATTTTGGTAAATCAGTTGAAGAAGGTGGTTATGGTGTTGCGATTATTGGAGAAATTCCAGAAGGCTTACCTAGTTTTATTATGCCGGAGTTTAACTTTGCAGCGATGAGTGGAATGATGGTTGTTGCCATTACTATTGCACTGATTGGATTTATGGAAGCGATTGCAATTGCCAAGGTAATGCAAGCTAAAACAAAACAACGTTTGGATATTAATCAGGAATTAATGGGCCAAGGCCTAGCTAATTTTGCTTCTGGATTTTTTCAAGGCTACCCGATTTCAGGCTCTTTTTCACGCTCAGCAGTAAACATTTCAGCAGGTGCGGTGACAGGTTTTTCTTCAGTTTTTACTGCGATATTAGTTGGATTTACACTATTATGGCTGACACCTTTGTTATATCATATTCCTCAGGCGGCATTGGCTGCTGTTATCATGACAGCAGTACTTAATTTGATTAAAATTGAACCGATTATACAGGCTTGGAAAGTTGAAAAGCATGATGCATTAGTTGCGGTTGCTACTTTTGCCTTAACATTAATAGCTGCGCCACACTTAGAAGATGGCATCCTGATTGGAATAATATTATCATTAGGGTTATTCCTTTATCGTACGATGGAGCCAAGATTTACAGAGCTTTCTGCTCATGATGGCTCTAGTATGCTGGTTAATGCATTAGATAATAAACTAGAAGGCTGTGAAGTAGTTTCCATTGTTAAATATTCAGGCTCACTTTATTTTGCCAATGCAGGCTATTTTGAAGATAAGATTCTTGATTTGATCGCATCAAAACGAAATTGCTTAAAGTATATTATTGTTGATATGGCAGGAATTAATCGGATTGATGCAAGTGGTGAAGATATGCTGACCAGACTACTGAGTCGTTGCTCTTCTATTGGTGTTGAAATTTTATTTGCCCGTACTGAAGGTATTGAAAAAGTACTGGAACGAGCAGGTTTTATGGACAGATTTGGTGAAAACCGTTTTTATGATCGACGAACTGATGCGCTTCGTTTTGCTTGGGGTGAGCTTGGCGATGAAGATGCCGCATTAAGAAGTCCTTTAAAACATTTAATTTCATAGGCTTTCTTTCCATTTAAATTTATTATTACTGATAAATATAGTCAATTTTCTAGTTTTTATTAGGAAGCTTTATAAGCAGGAATTTGAGAAAGAGGGCAGCCATGGGTGCTGAAACAGTTAAGCCAACTGCTGAGTATTTAATCGCAACTGCAGACTGCAGTATTTTATTTATTAAGAGATAAATTATGATTTGTTGGAATAATGTCTAGCTCTATTGTTGTCACTGTTGTAGAATCACCATTTTTTCCAGATTTTAGTGATTTGTATCAACACAAAGGCCTTGTGGAATCTAGAGTTGATAGTATTCGTAAAGCGATTTCTGTAATCAAAAAACAACCTGTAGCTTATATTGTGGTTGAATTTTTCTATGCTTATAGTACCAACTATAGTGGTATATACAAATCCAATATAGAGGTTTTACTGGTAAGTCTTCGCAAATACTCACCCAACACCAAAGTGATTGTTTTGTCTAAAAAATCAGAGATAAAATTTATCAATGTACTAGAGGCTGTTGATTATCCATTGCATGGTGTGTTGCAACTGCCAGTCACTTCGCTAGCGCCAATGGAAGAGTTGCTTAATATAAAGTAAAAAAACTAGCAAAAGCTGGGTTTTATGTTGCCAAATTTTAGAGCCACTAATTTCAACTGTTAAATATAATCCACCCCCATCAAGATGTCGTTTAAGTTTTTTTTGAGATTTTAGATTCTTGATGTAAGCATTAGTTAATCACATAAACAGGGTATAAAAAAGTATTTTTATAGTAAGTTAAAAAAATATAACCGTAATTCTACCCATTAATAAACGGGATGTCAAAATGGGTTGTGCGATGCTATAAAAGTAAAAAGCCCTATTTAATGCTTGTTAAATAGGGCTTTAGGTCATTTGTTTACAGTTAAGATTAGATAAATAAATCACCTCTTTCAAAGAATTACGTAGTGAAAAAAAAGAAAACTGAAAAAGAATTGTCTTTAGTAAAATCGCAGCTATCTGGGTTTAAGGGTGTGGAAATAATTAAAGATTATGGCGTGTTAGCAACAAACCATTACTGGATTAAATTAATGAACCTTGCAGCGAAAGTTATTAGTGAATATCCATCATGGAAAAGCGACCAAAGAAAAGTTCAAAAAATAGTGGATTCTATAGTTTCTGTTAGAATCTTTTAGGACTAAAAAAATCCATATTGTGCTTATATAGAAGCACAATATGGATGTTTTTAGATTTATTAGAACGTTGATTTGGTGGAGATGGCGGGGATCGAACCCGCGTCCGAAAACCTTCAAACAAAGAGTCTACATGCTTAGCTTGGTCAACTTGAGTTAGCCACCTACCACCCGACCATCAGGGATGTAAGAAGCGATTTCCGAAAGTTTTAACCGAATCATTTGGAACAAATAATCCTAGCGAGTCTGTGAGCGACCGCTACCCAAGAAGTACAGACAACCTCAAGGGAGCGGCTAGCTATGCAGCTAGAGCGTAGTTGTTTTCGTTTGCAACTATGTTTTTAAAGCATATTTTAACGAGTTATCTTTATCCTCGGCATGCGTCCTTGAGATCCAACTCCTCGTCGAAGCCATGTCATCCCCTGGAAATAGTATTATAACAGTTTTTTATGCAATCGTTACTCTTGCAAACTTACGTTTACCGACTTGGTAAATCGCTGTACCTATTTCTGGCTCTAGATTTCTATTAGT
>JAOMMB010000028.1 GCA_028352435.1 Candidatus Thioglobus sp.
ATTATTTTCATCCACATAGCACAAGTTAGGTGCATAATTTTTAACCTCATGCTCATCGTAACTAGCATAAGCAGCAATAATCAGTAAATCGCCCTTTGCTGCTTTATGAGCAGCTGCACCGTTAACTGAAATAACTCCTGTATTCTCTTTACCACGTATAGCATAGGTTGTAAATCGGTTTCCATTAGCAATGTTATAAATTTGGATTTGCTCAAAAGCACTAATACCTGCAGCATCTAGCAAAATACCGTCAATTTCACAAGAACCTTCATAATCAAGTTCTGAAGCAGTTGTTGTGACGCGATGTAGTTTTGCTTTTAAAAAGGTTCTTTGCATAATATGTTTATTTTAAATTTAATACTTTGGGGTTTTGCAAGTATTTCTCTTTTTTGCTAGGCATTTGTTTAAGCAATTGACGGAACATAGATAAGACTATGTGACCGAGTGAGCCTAAGAAATAACAACACACAAGAGAGAAAGACGTAGTAAAAATTAGCTAAGTAGCTGGATCATAATACCTGCTGCAATTGCTGATCCAATAACACCAGCAACATTAGGACCCATAGCATGCATCAGTAAAAAGTTATGTGGATTATACTCAAGACCTACCTTGTTTGAAACACGGGCCGCCATTGGAACTGCAGATACACCGGCAGAACCAATCAATGGATTGATTTTATTTTTACTGAACAGATTCATTGCTTTAGCCATTAACAAGCCACTTGCTGTACCGATTGCAAAAGCAATCATACCTAATACTAAAATACCTAGTGTCTCTGGCTGCAAGAATTGATCTGCCATCAGCTTAGAACCAACTCCTAAGCCTAAAAATATAGTAACAATATTGATCAAGGCATTTTGAGTAGTGTCGCTTAAACGATCAACCACACCTGATTCTTTCATTAAATTACCAAAAGCAAACATACCTAATAACGGTGCTGCATCTGGCAATAATAAGGCGACTAACATTAACAGCATTACTGGGAAAATAATCTTTTCAGCAGTTGATACTTCACGTAATTGTACCATTTCTATTTGGCGTTCTTTTTCTGTTGTTAATGCGCGCATAATTGGCGGCTGAATTAGTGGCACTAGTGCCATGTATGAATATGAGGCAACTGCAATTGCACCTAACAATTCAGGCGCGAGTTTACTCGCAACATAAATACTGGTCGGGCCATCTGCACCACCAATAATGCCAATTGCAGCAGCATCTGTTAGGCTAAAATCAAATATACCAAAGGTTGTAAGTCCCATAGCACCTAATACTGTTGCAAAAATACCGAATTGCGCAGCAGCGCCAAGCAACAATGTTTTTGGATTGGCCAAAAGTGGGCCAAAATCTGTTAACGCCCCCACACCCATAAATATGATTAATGGAAATGCGCCAGACTCAATACCCACGACGTAGAACACATGCAAGATTCCACTACCCTCTGCAATACCTGCGCCAGGAATGTTTGCCAAAATTGCACCAAAGCCAATTGGCAATAATAGTAATGGCTCAAACTTCTTAACAATTGCTAAATATAACAATAGCATACCAACCACTAGCATTAAGCCTTGGCCCCATACCATTTGATATAAGCCTGTATTAAACCATAATGAATTTAATTGTTCCATAATAGCCTCTGGGTAATTAAGCTAAAGATAATAAAGCTTGGCCAACTTTAACCGTGTCGCCTTCTTTGACGCTAATTTCTGTTACCACGCCACTTCTAGCTGCTTTAATTTCTGTTTCCATCTTCATGGCCTCAAGAATTACTAGCACATCACCTTCATTGATTTTTTGATTAAGCGATACCATCACTTTCCATATATTGCCAGAAAGTGGTGCGCCAATTGGCTCACCACCAGTTGCTGGAGCTTCACTAACAATCTCTTTCTCAGCTGTAGTTGTAGGAGTTGTAGAAGTGTCCGAAGCAGCCTTCATTGACGTGACATCACCACCTGCAGAAACATCAACTGAATATGAAGTGCCTTTGAAAGAAACAGTGTAAGTGCCTTCTTCATTATCTGATTCCGTAGAAGTATCACTTTCTTGAGGAACTGGCTCAAAGAAACCAGGATTGTCACGATTTTCTAAAAATGAAATACCCACTTGTGGAAACAAAGCATAGGTCATTAAGTCGTCTATTTTATTGTCCGCTAATTTAATGCCTTTCTCAGCCACAATCTTATCAAACTCTTGCTCAAGAATATGCATCTCTGGTGCAATATTATCTGCAGGACGACATGTAATTGGTTCGGCACCACCTAAAATTTTAACTTGTAATGCCTGATCAACTGGAGCAGGTGTCGCACCATATTCGCCTTTAAGTATGCCAGCCGACTCTTTGGTAATCGTTTTGTAGCGCTCACCTGTTAATACGTTCAGTACTGATTGAGTACCTACAATTTGAGAAGTTGGTGTAACTAAAGGAATATAGCCCAAATCTTTTCTTACTCTAGGGATTTCTGCTAACACTTCACTCATTTTGTCAGCAGCATTTTGCTCACGTAATTGGCTTTCCATGTTGGTCAACATGCCGCCTGGCACTTGAGCTAATAAAATACGCGCATCAACACCTCTTAACGAGCCTTCAAACTTCGCATATTTACGACGAATCGGCCTAAAGTATGCATCAATCTCTTCTAATTTTTCTAAATCTAATCCAGTTTTTCTAGGGCTATTTTCCAAAATAGATACCACCGAGTTGGTAGCAGAGTGCCCATAAGTCATACTCATTGAACCAATAGAAGTATCAACTCGATCAATGCCAGCTTCAACAGATTTAACAATAGTAGCTGTTGATAATCCAGTAGTTGCATGCGCATGAAGTTGAATAGGAATATCAATCGTTTCTTTTAATTGCTTAACTAAGTCATAAGCAACATATGGCTGTAATAAACCGGCCATATCTTTAATACACAAAGAGTGCGCACCCATGTCTTCGATTTGCTTAGCCATATCTAGCCAAGTTTGGGTATTGTGAACAGGGCTAAGGGTATAAGAAATTGTACCTTGGGCATGTTGATTTAATTTAACTGCCTGATCAATAGCTGTTTTCAAATTTCTAACGTCGTTCATGGCATCAAAAATTCTGAATACACCAACACCATTCTCTGCACAACGGTCTATAAATTTACGCACAACATCATCACTATAATGACGATAACCCAAAAGATTCTGGCCACGCAAAAGCATCTGCTGAGGTGTATTAGGCATAACCGCTTTCATCTCACGAATGCGGTCCCAAGGATCCTCACCCAGATAACGAATACAAGAATCAAATGTAGCGCCGCCCCATGACTCTATAGACCAATACCCAATTTTATCTAGCTTATCGGCAATAGGAAGCATGTCATCAATTCGCATTCTTGTTGCAAACAATGACTGATGACCGTCTCTTAAGACAAGCTCTGTAATACCAACTTTTTTGTTAATAGCTTTTTCTGGCTTTTTCATTATATTTTTTAGATAACTTAGTATCATCCTTATGCTCCCCTATGCATCTTGATCGCTTGTTCGATAACGAACTTTGTCTCTTCATCAATTTCTTGTTCAAGAGTTGTTGAGTTATTATCTTGGTTTGAGTCAGCCTTAATCCGAGCTTCAAGTTTTTGAACAATAACAGACGTCACTTTTGTTACAAAGACGAGCAATGTTAAAAACAAGAAAACGAATCCCATGCCAAACATGGTTAAGTTTAACGCTTGCGTTAAAAGATCTGCTTGTTCCATAAATTACCCCTCTGTATTAATTTGGTACCGATGGACGGACTCGAACCGTCACTCCGTGAGGAACCGGATTTTGAATCCGGCGTGTCTACCAATTCCACCACATCGGCAATAAAACTTCTTTACTTATGTCTAAAAGTAATCCTACCTTTAGTTAGGTCATAAGGTGTCATTTCAACCGTTACCTTATCTCCTGGCAGAATACGAATATAGTGTTTGCGAATTTTTCCAGAAATATGCGCCAAAACGCTATGACCATTCTCCAACTCAACAGTAAAAGTTGTATTAGGTAGCTTCTCTTTCACAACACCCTCTAATTCAATGTAATCGCTTTTTGACATAAATTTTAAATTCAAACTAAGTAAATAAAAATAATTTTACCCGAATACAAAGCGCTTAATACTAAAACCGAACCACTCTTCATGATTTGATATAAGCTATAATTACCCTATTTTTAGCAACCGTTAAACACAAATGCAATTAAGTTTCGAATTTTTCCCTCCTAGAACAGACAAAGGCAAGCAAAATCTTAAACAGGTTCGCCAAGCATTGTCGTCTATTAATCCGCATTATTTCTCAACCACGTTTGGTGCGGGCGGCACCACGCAAGAAGCAACCTTAGAAACCATATTAGACATTCAGGCTCATGATGGCGTTTCAGCAGCACCTCACTTATCTTGTATTGATTCTGAAAAATCAAACATCTTAGCTCTTTTAAATCAATACAAAGCAGCGGGTGTTAATCGCATTGTCGCCTTAAGAGGTGATATCCCTTCTGGTGTTCGTGATATTGGTGATTTTCATTATGCCAATGAGTTGGTACAATTTATTCGACATGAGTTTAATGATCATTTTCATATTGAGGTGGCTGCTTATCCAGAAATGCATCCACAAGCTAAAAATATGAATACCGATCTTTTGCATTTTGCCAATAAAATTAAAGCTGGCGCAGATAGTGCTATTACTCAATATTTTTATAATGTTGATGCTTATTTAAGATTTGTGGATGATGTACAGAAAATGGGTATTGATGTGCCTATTACCCCAGGCATTATGCCGATTACCAATCATGATCAATTACTTAGATTTTCAAACATGTGTGGTGCAGAGATACCACGTTGGGTCGAAAAACGATTAGCCACCTATGGTGACGATTTAGAATCTTTATCTGCTTTTGGTTTAGAGGTTGTCAATAATCTTTGTGATCAACTCAAGTCTCAAGGAGTAGAAAGTTTTCATTTCTACACCATGAATAAATCACAGCCTTCTTTACAGTTGGCTAAAAATCTACTTTAGATTTAATTATCTTGTTGCTCAACCCAATTTTGTAATTCATTTAAAGACTGTTTGTCTTGCTCGTGACAACAGCTTTCAAGCACTTGTAAGCGTCCTGCTAATTCTGAAAAAACCAGTTGATAATGCTCATTTTTCAACTCTTCTTTATAAAGTTTAGATTTTAACGAGGCAATAATAGTAATCAATGCTTGTTCATTTTCTTGCTTAATAATATCAGCTGCACCAGCCTTATACATCGCATCAGCTTTAATTTGCTGCATCTTTTTTAGTCTACTCTCTTGCTCTGAGTGTAGGCTATGAGATGGATAAGCTAATCTAATACTATCCGTTGTAACGTAGCCCTCGTGAGTTTGCAATTTGCCTGCATTAATTTGATCTTGAATATTGGCACGGCTAACCCCTAATCGGCGAGCTGCCTGTGAAACACTTAGTTTAATCATATTGTCTCTCTCCCCAGAAAAATATCATTTTAGTGCTGACTAAATTAATCAAGTTAGCTTTAATTGTCAAGTGTATTATCTTGCTCTAATACTGAAACGATGGCCTGATCACTAATATCTGGCGTCACAATTGTTCGTTTAAAACCAAAAGATTGTGCGTATTCTTGAATGCGCTCACTTAGTACAATCATTGGATATTGCTTTAAATTATCCAGTTGGTTTAATTGCTTTGCTAAGATCATTAAGCCGTCCAAATTTTCATTACTTGTTACGCTAATAAGTCCCTGCTTATCAGACAAAAATACCTTTAATGATTGCTGGTGTAGCTCACTTAATTCACAAACCACACGATCATAAACTTGCGCAT
>JAOMMB010000029.1 GCA_028352435.1 Candidatus Thioglobus sp.
TTTCTGCCTCATTAGGGCATTTTGATAGCTACAGCTACTTTTTCAAGCAAAGTATCTATATTTCAATCGGATTAATGTTGGCTTTTACTTGCTTAAAAATTCCTTTATATTTTTTTAAAAAGCATGCCAAATGGTTTTTTATCTTTACTCTAGTTTGTTTAGCATTAGTTTTCCTGCCAGAGCCTATTGGTAGAACCGTTAATGGCTCAACACGCTGGATTAATTTTATATTTTTTAAATTTCAACCTTCTGAAATGATGAAAATTGCCATGATTTTATACATGGCTGATTTTCTTGTTAGGCAAGAAAAGGATGTTAAAAAACCTTGGATGGGATTAGTAAAAACACTTATTATTATCTTTTCAGCTGATGTATTGATTTTATTAGAAATGGATCTGGGTGCTGCTATCATTATTTCCTTAACAGCACTTGTTATGCTATTTGCAGCAGGTGTTTATCTTGCACAACTAACCTTTGTAAGTAGTAGCTTGTTTAGTATAGTTGGCATTTGGCTCTATGTTGATGGCTTAAATGGCGGCGTTCGCTGGCAAAGACTTACACAGTTTTGGCAAACAGACTTATGGGTTAATAATAGTGAAAAAGTTTACCAAACTAAGCAGGCTTTAATCGGCATTGCTAGAGGCGATTGGACAGGTGTTGGATTGGGTAATGGCATTCAAAAATACACCAAATTACCCGAGCCACATACCGATATGATTTTTTCTATTATTGGCGAGGAAACAGGCATTATCGGTATGCTATTTGTCATTTTTACCTTTGGTTTTATTATGCTTAAAGGTTTTAAGATTGCCAAAGGTGCACTAAAACAAAAACGTAAATACAGCTCTTATGTCGGCTTTGGTATTTGCACTTGGCTATCATTGCAGTTTAGTGTTAATATCGCAATGAATCTAGGCTTAATCCCTCCTAAGGGCTTCCCATTACCCTTGATTAGCTATGGGGGATCTAGTATGATTTTTGTCTTGATTGCTCTTGGCATTCTACTTAGAATAGATATGGAAAATCGCTGTGAATATTCCAAACAGAAAAATTATGTCTGATAAAAAAATTCTCATTATGGCGGGTGGAACTGGTGGACATATATTTCCAGCTTTAGCCATTGCTAGTGAACTTAAAAAACATCACTGTCAAATTGAGTGGCTTGGCTCTAAAAAAGGCATGGAAAATGACATCGTTCCTAAAAATAATTTCAAATTATACGCGGTAAGTACAGTAGGCTTAAGAGGCAAGAGTCTTATTAGCTTAATCAAAGCACCTTTTTTGCTAGCCTTGGCTACTTTTCAAGTTATTAAAGTATTTATTAAAACGAAACCTGATGCTGCTCTAGGTATGGGAGGATTTGCTTCTGGCATTGGTGGCATGATTGCTTGGATTTTTAGAGTGCCTTTATTTATTCATGAGCAAAACTCTATTCCTGGCACCACAAACAAAATACTCTCTAAGTTTGCCACCCAAACATTTCAAGCCTTTGATGACGCCTTTGACGCCTCTATTCAAGCCATTACTGTTGGCAATCCTGTTGCTTTTAAAGTTAACAAATCTAATATCAAGAATAAAAAATTAAATCTATTAATTATTGGTGGTAGCCTTGGCTCAAAGCCAATTAATGAAGTAGTGACACAATTAAATATTCCTATTAATGTCTGGCATCAAACGGGAAAACTGCACTTTAATTATGTCCAGTCTCAATATCAGCAAAAATCAGCCAAAGTGACAGCTTTTATTGATGATATGGCTAAGGCCTATTCTTGGGCTGATGTTGTATTATGTCGAGCAGGTGCGATGACAGTTTCAGAACTAATGCTGAATGCCAAACCCAGTATCTTAATTCCGCTTCCACATGCAATTGATAATCATCAATTTTATAATGCAAAAATTCTTGCCGACAATAATGCTGGAATATTGATTGAACAAAAAGACTTAACTCTTCCTATACTTGAAAAAGCTTTGTTCAACTTGGACGCCTCAAAATTAAGCCTTATGTCTAATAATGCGCACAAGCTTGCCAAACCCAACGCAGCTAAAGATATAGCTAATCGATTACTGAGTGCATAAAAAATCCGCATTAAAGCGGCTTTAGTTTGACTTGGCTTAATGTATTACTTCCATTCAGTACAAGTGATCACCTCACTGGTATTGCCAAATCGATCTGATTTTTTATTAGTAACACAGCGTCTTTCAAGGGCCTTAGCCGGTACTTTGACAAACCGATCAACATAAACCACCTTCTCAACCACAACCTCTTTAATAGGGTTGCTATCATTACAAATGTCCTGTTTAATTGATTCTAGTTTTTGCTTTGCCTTTAGATGTTGATCATTTGACCATTTTTTTGCATCACTAGGTAAATTTGATAAAGCCCCAATACTAGAATCCACCACACCTCCCAAGCAACTGCCCAAATGTTCAAGATTGTCATATCCAACTGTGCAGTTTTTAGATTCAGCCGCTGCATTAAAGGTTAAAGTTAAGAATGTTAATACGATTAAAAGTTGTTTTTTCATTTTTATTTTATAGTTTGTTAGTTTGTTAAATGGCTCATATTTAAGCCAAGCTTTTTAAATAAAGCCTTGTCACTACCTGTATCTGGATTATCTGTTGTAAGCAGTTGCTCCCCGTAAAAAATAGAATTAGCGCCTGCAAAGAAGCACAAAGCTTGCATTGCCTCACCCATTTCTGTTCGCCCTGCTGACAGTCGTACTACGGACTTAGGCATCATAATACGAGCTACTGCAATTGCCCTAATAAACTCACTTTCAGTAGGTGGCTCGATTTTCTCAAATGGCGTACCAGGAATAGGTACTAATAGATTGATAGGGACACTCTCAGGGTGAGACTCAAGATTAGCTAAAGATCTCAACATAGAGGCTCTGTCTATTTGACCTTCTCCCAAACCTAAGATGCCACCACTACAAACATTAATATCAGCATTTTTGACTGACTCAAGCGTATTAAGGCGATCTTGGAAACTACGCGTAGTAATAACATTGGGGTAATTTTCCTTTGATGTATCTATATTGTGATTGTAATAATCAAGCCCAGCTTCTTTTAATGTAAATGCCTGATCTTGGGTCAACATACCCAGCGTCACACAAGTCTCCATGCCCATGGCTTTGACGCCTTGAATCATTGGAATAACTTTATCAAGGCTTTTATCTGTTGGATTTCTCCAAGCAGCACCCATACAAAAACGAGTAGCGCCCTGGTCTTTTGCAGTTTGTGCTTGCTCTAAAACCAATTCAATCTCCATCAGCTTTTCACGCTCAAGCCCTGTGTCATATTTAGAACTTTGAGAGCAATAAGAGCAGTCCTCTGGACAAGCGCCTGTTTTAATATTAAGCAAAGAACTCACTTGCACATAATTAGGATCGAAGTTATCTCTGTGAATAGTGTGCGCTTTAAATAGTAAATCGTTAAATGGCATATCAAATAGATTTTGGATTTCATCCATTTGCCAATCGTTTCTTAATTGTGTCATGAGAATTTATTTAAAAAAGTAGTGTTATTTTAACGCAATCAACTTGTTTGGGACATTAAAAAAGCCGTGCATTTGCACGGCTTTTTTTTAGAGTTGAAATTAAGTGCTACAGACTGTAGTACATATCAAATTCAACTGGATGAGGTGCTGAACGCATAGCATTCACTTCTTGCATTTTAAGATCAATGAAAGAATCAATTACGTTATCGGTAAACACACCACCAGCTTTCAAGAAGTCACGATCAGAGTCAAGTGCATCAAGCGCTTGCTCTAAAGAATTACAAACCTTAGGAATTTTTGCTTTTTCTGCTCTAGATAATTCATATAAGTCTCCATCTTGAGGCTGACCAGGATCAATCTTGTTCTTAATACCATCAAGGCCAGCCATCAGCATTGCTGAGAATGCTAAATATGGATTGGCCGTGTTATCTGGAAAACGAACCTCAATACGACGACCTAATGGGTTGCCCACATATGGAATACGGATCGCAGCAGAACGGTTCTTAGCAGAATAAGCTAGCATTTCTGGTGCTTCATATCCTGGTACTAAGCGCTTGTAAGAGTTAGTTGATGCATTAGTAAAGGCATTTAATGCTTGAGCATGCTTAATAATACCACCGATGTAATATAGTGCCATCTGACTTAAGTTACCATACTCATCACCATCAAATAAGTTAACACCATCTTTTGCAATTGACTGGTGAACGTGCATACCATTACCATTATCAACCGCAATTGGTTTAGGCATAAAAGTAGCTGTCTTGCCATACATGTGAGCAACATTATGAATACAGTATTTAAGGATTTGAGTCTCATCAGCTTTTCTCACTAATGTGTTAAATTTTGCACCAATTTCACATTGGCCAGCTGTGCCTACTTCATGGTGATGCACTTCAGTAGTAACACCCATTTCCTCGATAGCAAGACACATTTCTGACCTAAGGTCGTGAAGTGAATCTACTGGAGGAACCGGAAAATAACCGCCCTTAACATTTGGACGATGGCCTTTATTTCCGCCCTCTAAATCAGAGCCAGACTCCCAGTCTGCTTCTTCAGAATGGATTTCATAAAACGCCTTACCCATGCCAAATCCTGTATCCCACTTAACACTGTCAAATACGAAAAACTCATTTTCGTTACCAAAGTAAGCTGTATCACCAACACCTGAATCTTGCATGAATTGCTCAGCACGCTTAGCAAGAGAGCGAGGGTCTTTTTCGTAACCCTGCATATCACTTGGCTCAACAATGTCACAACGTACAATTAACGTTGGCTGTTGTGTAAACGGATCCATGACGCATGCAGTTGTATCTGGCTTTAAAATCATGTCAGATTCATTAATCTCTTTCCAACCTGTGATTGAAGAACCATCAAACATTTGACCTTCTTCAAATTTATCTTCATCAACCGTATGGGAAGGAACGCTTACGTGGTGCTCCTTACCGTGAGTATCTGTAAAACGAAAATCAACGAATTTAACCTCGTTATCTTCAATCATCTTCATTACATCTTG
>JAOMMB010000003.1 GCA_028352435.1 Candidatus Thioglobus sp.
AACGGTAAAGGTAACTTTGGTTACAATGCTGGTGATGAAGTTTATGGCGACATGCTTGAAATGGGTATCTTAGATCCAACTAAAGTAGTACGTGCAGCTTTACAACATGCTGCAAGTATCTCTGGATTAATGATTACTACTGAAGCTATGATTACAGACATTCCTCAAGATGAAGCGCCTGCTGCACCTGATATGGGTGGTATGGGTGGAATGATGTAAAACACCTTTGCTTTGGTAAGCAAAAAAAAGCCCCGTTTTACGGGGCTTTTTTTTGGTATGATACTGAGCAAATATAATATCCAACCTATGAAATATGAGTAATTACGATTCATCATCCATTGAAGTTTTAACTGGCCTAGAGCCTGTTAGAAAGCGCCCAGGTATGTACACTGAAACTGAGCGGCCGAATCACTTGGCTCAAGAAGTTATTGATAATAGTGTGGATGAAGCAGTTGCAGGTCATGCAAATAAAATTAACGTTGTTCTGTGCAAAGACGGCTCTCTTTCTGTAGAAGATAATGGTCGAGGAATGCCAGTTGATACACATAAAGGCGAAGGCCAATCAGGTGTAGAAGTGATTTTGACTAAACTACATGCTGGTGGTAAGTTTTCAAACGATTCTTACCAATTTTCTGGTGGCTTACATGGCGTGGGTATTTCAGTGGTTAATGCCCTATCTACTTTGGTTGAGATTTGGATTAAGCGTGACGCTAAAGAGCATCATATTAGCTTTGCAAGCGGATCTAAGAAAACTGAGTTAGAGGTTATTGCAACAGTTGGAAAGCGAAATACAGGTACTAAGGTTAAATTTACACCAGATGCTCAGTTTTTTGATACGGTTAAATTTTCAGCTTCTAAACTGCGTCATAATTTACGCTCAAAAGCTGTTTTATGTCCAGGATTAGAGGTTAATTTTTATAATGAAATTGACGATACAACTGATAAATGGATGTATCAAGAAGGTTTAAAAGATTATCTTGCAATGGCTTTAGATGGACTTGATAATCTACCAGAAAAACCTTTTGTGGTAGATTTTAGTTCAGACGAACAGCAGCTTAACTGCTCACTTGCCTGGACGCAATACAATACCAATGTTGTTGCAGAAAGCTATGTTAACCTCATCCCTACTATCAATGGTGGTACTCATGTTAATGGACTGCGCTCAGGTTTAACAGATGCACTTAAGGAGTTTTGTGAGTTTAGAGATCTAATCCCAAAAAATATTAAACTGACTCCGGATGATGTTTGGCAAAGAATTGCTTATGTACTTTCAATCAAGATTTTAGATCCTCAATTTTCAGGTCAAACTAAAGAAAGACTTTCTTCTAGAGAGTGTGCAGCTTTTGTCGCTAACGTTGTTAAAGATGCCTTTAGTTTGTGGCTTAACAAGCATACCGATGTTGCTGAACAAATCGCCCAATTAGCAATCTTAAATGCACAAACGCGCCTTAAAACTAATAAGAAAATTATTCGTAAAAAGATTGTTAGTGGCCCTGCCTTACCTGGAAAGCTTTCTGACTGCACCAGCACCGACCTAACCCAAACTGAAGTGTTCTTAGTGGAAGGTGATTCAGCTGGTGGCTCTGCTAAACAAGCTCGAGATAAGGAGTATCAAGCTATCTTGCCGCTCAGAGGTAAAATATTAAATACTTGGGAGGTTGATTCTGATCAAGTCTTATTTAGCAATGAAATTCACGATATTAGTGTTGCTATTGGTCTAGAGCCTAATTGCCAAGATTTGTCTAATCTTAGATATGGAAAAATCTGCATCTTAGCTGACGCCGACTCTGATGGTGCTCATATTGCCACTCTCATTTGTACCTTGTTTGTTAAGCATTTTCCAAAATTAGTTAAAGAAGGGCATATTTATGTTGCTATGCCACCTTTATATCGTGTCGATGCAGGTAAGCAAGTTCATTATGCTCTAGATGATGGTGAGCGCGATGCAATCATTCGTAAGATTGAACAAGAGAATAAGCGTGTCAAAATTCAAGTACAGCGTTTCAAGGGACTGGGTGAAATGAACCCATCACAACTAAGAGAGACAACCATGCTGCCTGATACCCGACGCCTTATCCAGCTAACATTAGACAATCCATTGCAAGTTGAGCAAACCATGGATATGTTACTTAGTAAAAAACGCGCCAGTGATCGTAAGAAGTGGCTAGAAGAAAAAGGCAATCTTGCTAATGTCTAATACCAAAAAAAAAGCTGTCATACTTTTATCTGGTGGGCTTGACTCTACCACGACACTTGCTATTGCAAAATCCCAAGACTATAACTGCTTCGCACTAAGCTTTGATTATGGTCAAAAACAAAAATCAGAATTAGATGCTGCTGCTAAAGTAGCTAAAGAATTTAACGCATCAGAACATCGAGTTATGAAGATATCTTTATCGGATATTGGCGGTTCCGCTTTAACAGATGAAAATATTGATGTACCTGATTTTGTAGAAAGCGATGAAATACCGATTACTTATGTACCAGCAAGAAATACTATTTTTTTATCGTATGCACTAGCTTGGGCTGAAGTAATTGATTGTCAAAATATCTTCATTGGTGTTAATGCGTTAGACTATTCTGGCTATCCAGATTGTAGACAAGAATACATTGATGCTTTTGAAACCATGGCAAACCTTGCTACCAAACAAGGTGTTGATGGACAAAAAATTACCATACAAACCCCTTTAATAAATCTTAACAAAGCTCAAATTATCCAACAAGGAATAGCATTAGGCATCGATTATGCTAAAACCACAACTTGTTATCAAGCTAACGAAAAAGGGGAAGCTTGCGGGGTTTGCGACGCTTGTGAATATCGAAAACTAGGCTTTCAAGAAGCAAAAATAGCAGATCC
Source organism: Candidatus Thioglobus sp. (assembly GCA_028352435.1). Lineage (GTDB taxonomy): Bacteria > Pseudomonadota > Gammaproteobacteria > PS1 > Pseudothioglobaceae > Thioglobus_A. Next base: position 2,858 of record JAOMMB010000003.1, read on the forward strand.
AACTCGCTATCAAACCTAATTCATTTTTTTTGCAATTTAGACTTGATTTAAGGTCAATAATCGATAAAATAATAACTTTATTAAACCAAAGCAGGGAATTACAAATGAGCATCGAGGAAAGAGTTAAAAAAGTTGTATCTGAACAATTAGACGTAAGTGGTGATATTGATAATAATGCTTCATTTATAGACGATTTAGGTGCAGACTCTCTAGATACTGTTGAATTAGTAATGTCTCTTGAAGAAGAGTTTGATTGTGAAATTCCTGACGATCAAGCAGAAAACATAACAACGGTTCAACAAGCAATTGACTACGTTAACAACAATTTGTAATTTCCGTTTAGCTTGCTAAACACCAAGGCGCTTTCTTCTTAGAATTAAGCGCCTTTTTTATTTTTAAAAAAGTCATATTATGAACAAAAGAAGAGTTGTAATTACTGGTATGGGTATTGTGTCTCCTGTTGGAAATACAGTTGAAGAATCTTGGAAAAATATTTTGGCAGGAAAATCTGGTATCACCTCTTTGACCACTATTGATACCGAAGGTCAGTCAGTTAAATTTGCTGGCTCTGTTAAGAATTTTGAAATCTCTGACTATCTAACGCCTAAAGAAGCCAAAAAAATGGATACTTTTATTCATTATGGCATGGCTGCTGGTATTCAGGCTTTTGAAGATTGCGGCATTGAAGTTACAGAAGAAAATTCTGAACGTATTGGTGTTGCTATTGGCGCTGGTATTGGTGGCTTAAGCACTATTGAAAAAACTGCTGACCTCTTCAGAGAAAAAGGTGCTAGACGTATTTCTCCTTTCTTTGTTCCCTCTTCTATCATCAATATGATCTCTGGTAACCTATCTATTAAATATGGCCTTAAAGGACCAAATTTTGCGATTGTTACCGCTTGCACAACAGGCACACATAATATCGGAGATGCATCGCGTTTAATCGAATATGGTGACGCTGATGTAATGATCGCTGGTGGCGCTGAAATGTCAACTACCAATTGTGGTATAGGTGGTTTTGCAGCGGCACGTGCACTTTCAACTCGCAATGACGATCCAGCAACCGCCTCTCGCCCTTGGGACAAAGATCGTGATGGATTTGTTCTGGGTGATGGCGCAGGTGTTGTGGTTCTTGAAGAGTATGAACATGCTAAAGCACGTGGTGCCAAAATTTATGCTGAGGTTACAGGTTACGGCATGAGTGGTGATGCTTATCATATGACTCTACCTTCAAAAGGTGGCGAAGGCGCGGCGCGCTGCATGAAAAATGCCATGAGAAATGCAGGTGTTAATGTTGATGAAATTGATTACATCAATGCTCACGGTACCTCAACGCCTGCTGGAGATCAAGCAGAAACAGATGCAGCTAAGTTAGCTTTGGGTGATCATGCTTATAATTTAGTCATGAGCTCTACCAAATCCATGACTGGACACTTACTCGGAGCAGCGGGTGGTATTGAAGCCATTTTTACAGCTCTGGCCATTCAAGATCAAGTTGTCCCACCAACCATTAACATCTTTAACCAAGATGAAAATTGTGACCTAGATTATTGTGCCAATGAGGCAAGACAAATGCCAATTAAGCATGCTATTTCCAACTCCTTTGGATTTGGTGGCACTAACGGCAGCATCTTACTTTCAAAAATATAAAAAAATGCCCAACATCTAGTTGGGCATTTTTATTAACAGACTTTAAAGATTACTTTTCAACTGAAAGATCAACACCTTTAATTTGATCTGCATCAGCAATCAATTCTTTAATAAACTCATAAATAGCCGTTATTCCGTTTTGAACACTGCTCAATGCTGTTTCTTTATTAACAACAAGCGCCCAACTTTCTGAGGTAGCGACAAACTGAACTGCACCACCAATTAATGCCAAAATAATAATAACGCTTATAATAAACTTAATCATTGCCTACTCCTAAAATTAAATAAAAAACATTGTACCTAAGTCGCAATGCCATTTGACTGTAACAGAGCATTAATCTCTGGTTTTTTACCTCTAAAAGCTTTATAACTAACCATAAAGTCCTGACTTCCACCCTTCTCTAAGATATTATGCAAGAAATCAAGCGATGCTCGAGAGCCGATACCGCCATTCTCCTGCACATAATAATAGGCATCTGCTGCTAAAACCTCAGCCCATTTATAGCTAAAGTAACCCGCTGCATAGCCTCCAGAAAAAATATGCCCAAAGGTGTTTAAAAATCTATTTGCATCAATGGCTGGAATAATCGCTGTTTGCTCACGCACCTCTGTCAATACTTCATAAGTATCCTTTACGCCAAGATGTGCTTTTAAATCCCATAGTGAGAACTCACATTGGCGCAACATACCCATAGCAGATTGGAAATTTTTAGAATCAATCAACTTGCTGTATAGCTCATCAGGTAAAGGTTTTTTCGTGTCAATATGCTCAGACATTTGCTTGATTACATCTCTTTCATAGCAAAAGAATTCCATATACTGGCTAGGTAATTCAACCCCATCCCAAGGAACGCCAGAAATACCTGCTGCACAAGGGTATTCAACCTTGGTTAATACATGATGAAGTGCATGGCCAAACTCATGAAAGATGGTCACTATTTCATCAAATTCAAATAATGCTGGCTTGCCTTTACTTGGCGAATTAAGATTACACACTACAAATGCAATCGGCTTATCGGCTTTTGTCAATGGTTGATAATCTGCCATCCATGCGCCACCGCGCTTATCTTCTCTGGCATATAAATCTAAATAGATCTTACCAATTAATTGATCTTGTTTTTTTATTTCTAATACTTGCACATCTGAATGATAAGTCGGCTCATTGACTGGCGTAACGCTCACTTGATACAAACGTTCAATCGTTAAAAACAAACCCTCTAGCACCTTTTTCTCTGGAAAATACGGCGTAAGATCTGACTTCTTAAAGCCAAACTTTTTTTCTTTTAATTGCTCACTATAAAAACCTAAATCCCAAGGTTGTAGCTCAATTCCTGCAAATTTAGTGAGCTCATCAAGTTCACCTTGCGCTTGTGGCTTTGAGCATTTAACCAAATTCATTAAAAAATCAATAATCTGTTCAACACTTTCCACCATTTTTGATTCAATAGAAAGTTGTGCATAATTCTCAAATCCTAAGATACTCGCCATTTCCTGTCTTAGCATCAGGATTTCATCCATAACGGACTTATTATCATAATCACATGATGTAATGCCCAATTCAGAAGCGCGAGACACGTAAGCCCTATAAACCTCTTCTCGCAACTCACGATTATCAAGATAAGTCATTACATCCATATACACAGGAACTTGTAAATTTAGCTCATAACCCTCATCAGTTTGAATTTTGGCCAGTTCAACCTCTGAATAACCTTTTAACATATCTAAAGTAACCGTCTTTTTCCATTCATTGGTAGACTTTAATACATGCTTTGAAAAAGTATTGCTAAGAATACTTAAGCGTTCTTTAATGGCTTTAAATCGATCAGATGCCTCCCCTTCTAAACCCACACCAGATAGCTCAAACCCATCAATAGCTTCTTGCAAAATATACTGCTGTTGTTTATTTAGGTTTGTATTCTTAAGATTTTTGCAAGCCGCATACAGTGCTTTATTGCTAGAAATATCTGAATAAAAATTAGTAATAATTGGCAAAGTTTGCTCATACTGCTCATTAAACTCATCCGTAAACATAACAGCATTTAAATGAGAATTAACACTGGTTAGCCTGCCTAGTTCACACTCAAAATCATCTGTAGCAGTGATAACGCTATCCCAATCAACACCCTTCTCGGCTTGTGCAACAACCTTAAAACCTTTTTTAGAAAGACTTTCAATAGATTGCACAATATTTGTAGGTTTGAAATTTGGTATGAGATTCATAATGCTAATTGGTTGCTTTTTTTTTAAAAAAGTTTCGTTTGATAGAAAAATATAATTGAATTGACACAAGCTATACGATAATATTTTGTATACAAAGCCTAGCAAGTAGTTAATTTGGTGGAGAGTGTGGAATTCGAATCCACGGTTCCGTGAGGAACACTACCTTTCCAAGGTAGCAAAATAAACCACTCTGACAACTCTCCGAAGAACATTATTTTACGTTAATATTATCGAAAAACTACCCGTTTAAACAATTTCCAAAAAAAAATTTACATCCAAACCCCCTTTCTGGTTACTTCACTAAATAAGAATTTATACCCTTTGGATAGAAAAGCAATAAAGGATAAAGATTACAAGTATTTTTTTATTCTATGAGGCAGGTTGAAAAAAATTTGATTGAGCATAGCAACTACTATGTGATTGAAAAAATTTTACAATCTAACAAAATAGAATCGCAAAAGACGGAGTAATCAGCTGATTTTCATGCCTGGTGTGGCACCAGAATCTGGCGATAAAATGTGTAATGATTTGCCATCACCCGCTGCTAAAACCATGCCTTCAGACATGCCGAATTTCATTTTTCTTGGTGTGAGATTTGCTACCATTACCGTGAAACGACCCTCTAAATCTTCAGGTGCGTAATGCGCCTTAATGCCTGCAAAGACATTGCGTGTTTTTTCTTCACCAATATCTAGTGTGAGTTGTAATAATTTATCAGCGCCTTCAACATGCTGAGCTTTAACAATTTTAGCAATGCGTAAATCTATTTTAGTAAAATCATCAATTTGAATCATATCATCACCCTCTTTTTCTTCATCTTTTTTTACGCTGGTTTGTTTTGAAGCTGCAATCACTTGCTCAATTTGCTCATCTTCGATGCGCGACATAAGAGGCTTAAACCTATTGATTTTGTGCTTAGTTAGTGGATGCTTAATATCTGCCCAATTAAACGCTTCAATATTTAAAAACTCTTCAGCTTGATTGGCCATATCAGGCAACACTGGCTTTAAATATGTCATTAGCACTCTGAATAAGTTTAGTGCAAGCGAAGTTACATCATGAACCTGCGCCTCTTTCCCCTCTTCTTTGATCAATTGCCAAGGCTTATGCTCGTCAATATATTGATTGGCCTTATCAGCCAGTTTCATAATTTCGCGCATGGCTTGATTGTAATTGCGCGCTTCATATAACTTAGCAATAACGTCACCTTGGGCAACGAACTCATTGTAAAGCTCTGGCTCGATAGAATAAGCAGATAGTGTCTTGTCAAACTTTTTGACTAAAAATCCTGCTGAGCGCGAAGCGATATTGACTACTTTACCGACTAAATCAGAATTTACACGTTGCTTAAAGTCTTGAAGATTAAGATCAATATCATCAATTTTAGCTGAAAGCTTATAAGCATAATAATAACGCAAACACTCAGGATTAAGGCTTTCTAAATAAGTTCTTGCTTGAATAAATGTGCCACGAGACTTGCTCATCTTCTGGCCATTAACCGTTAAAAATCCATGTGCATAAATAGCAGTAGGCGTGCGGTAGTTAGCACCCATTAGCATTGCAGGCCAAAATAACGCATGGAAATATACAATGTCTTTTCCAATAAAGTGATACAACTCAGTTTTAGAGTCTTTATCAAAGTATTCGTTAAAGTCTAAACCATGGATATCGCACAATTTTTTAAAACTTGCCATGTAGCCGATTGGTGCATCAAGCCATACATAGAAGTACTTATTCTCTACACCAGGAATTTGAAAGCCAAAATACGGTGCATCACGAGAAATATCCCATTGCTGCAGTCCTTGCTCGAACCACTCTGCAAGTTTATTACTTACTTCTGTTTGTAAGTGCCCTGCTTCCGTCCACTGCTTTAGCTGAGTTTCAAACTGAGGCAGGTCAAAGAAATAATGCTCTGAATCTTTAGTAATTGGTGTAGCGCCTGAAACAGCTGATCTTGCATTAATCAGCTCTGTTGGTGCATAGGTTGCACCACAAGACTCGCAATTATCGCCATACTGGTCTTTTACGCCACACTTAGGGCATTCGCCACGAATAAAACGATCCGGTAAGAACATTTTTTTCTCAGGATCAAATGCTTGAGAAATAGTGCGCATTTTAATAAATCCACTATCATTTAGTTTATTATAAATACCAGAAGAGATTTCTTTATTTTCTGGACTGTGCGTAGAGTGATATTGGCTAAATCCAATAGAAAATTCTTTAAAATCTGCCTGATGACGCTCACTCACACCCTTGATTAGCTCTTCAGGAGTAATGCCTAGCTCGTTTGCTTTAAGCATGATTGGCGTACCATGGGCATCATCTGCACAGACGTAATGACATTCATGGCCCATCATCTTTTGAAAGCGCACCCAAATATCAGTTTGAATATATTCAAGTAAATGACCAAGATGGATTTCACCATTGGCATAAGGCAGTGCAGAGGTAACTAAAATTTTTCTTGAATTCATAAGATAAGCTTATTAATATTAAGGTTGTGTGATATCGTTAATACGATAAAATAGCATCATTTTACTTAATCAGGCGCACCAATATGGCAGATTTAACCATTGATAACATTAATAGCATTTTAAGCAGTGTTGTTGACAAATATACCGAGCAAGACATTGTCTCTTCGAATGCAATTAACAACATCAATATTGATGGTAATAAAGTTGAAATCACGGTTGAACTAAACTACCCAGCTAAAGGCTATCATGATGAGCTAAGCAAGCAAATTATAGATGTTTTAGCTGAAAATGGTATTAACAATGTTAGTGTTACTGTTGACACTAAAATCGTTAAGTACTCAACGCAAAAAGGCGTTGCAATTCTTTCAGAGGTCAAAAACATTATTGCTGTTGCTTCGGGCAAGGGTGGTGTTGGTAAATCTACAACTTCCATTAACCTGGCATTAGCATTACAAGCAGAAGGTGCAAAAGTTGCTATTTTAGATGCTGATATTTACGGCCCATCACAACCAAGAATGTTAGGCGTTAGTAAGCTAAAGCCAGATACATCTGCTGAAGGTAAGTTATTGCCAATTCTAGGTCATGGCATGCAGAGTATGTCGATTGGTTATTTAGTTGATGAAGACAATCCAATGATTTGGCGTGGCCCTATGGTTACTCAAGCGTTAGAGCAAATGCTACGTGATACATTATGGCGCGGTGTTGATTATATGATTATTGACTTACCACCAGGTACCGGTGACACGCAGTTAACCCTGTCGCAAAAAATCCCTGTTAGTGGCTCTGTCATTGTTACAACACCTCAAGATATTGCCTTGTTAGATGCTAGAAAAGGCTTAAAAATGTTTGAAAAAGTTAACATTCCAATTCTAGGTATTGTTGAGAACATGTCACTACACATTTGCTCTAAGTGTGGCCATGAAGAAGCTATATTTGGAACTGGTGGTGGTGAATTAATGGCCAAAGAAGCAGATGTAAACTTCTTAGGCGCACTACCATTAGAGATGGATATTAGAACCGATGTGGACGAAGGCACGCCAACAGTTGCTAAAGACCCAGATGGTAGGATTGCTGAAATCTACAAAGAGATTGCTAGAAAAGTAAGTGCTAAGCTAACTCAGCAAAATCGTGCCATGAGTTCATTCCCAAGTATCACTATTGAATAATACTTCTTTAAGCTGTTTATAGTCTTGTAAACAGCTTAAAAAGCCATTAAACTATAAAGCCTTAATCAGGCTTTTTTTTCGTATGGACTATTTTCAACAATTTAAAGGTCGTTTTATTGGCATTATGCAATTAGATGACTGTGACACATTACTACAAACACTTGTTAATAATCCAGATGACTGGTTTTTTTACGACACACTAAAATCAATGCCAAGCACAGCTCTTGATGCTAGCGAGTTTGTTGATAGCATTAAACAAATAAAATCTATTGTAAATGATGAGCATGATGAGCGCTATTGCGGAATTGTGTATGCAGATGATTTAAAAAATCCAACTTTTATTAAAATATTTCATCCCAAAAATTTAGGAAAAAGCTGTGGTAGTAGCGAGAATCCTCCAATACCACAGTGGCTTATTTCTAAAGAAAAGCCAATGGATGTTGTTGCTGAATTTGGCGTACAAGAAGTACCTGAAGGATTTGCCTCTAAATATCTAAAGTTTTAAAAAAACACAATTCTAAATAAAGAGTTTTTTTTATTTTATAAGGCAGATTTGTTTTTAAGTGAAAGAGTGTAGTAATATCTACACGACTTAAAGAAAAAATAAATCTAACAAAATAAAATGAGAAAAGTCAAAGCTTAATGGTTTTCAGAGACTTGATTAATGGTGTACTTTGGAATCTCTACCACTAAGTCAGTGTCCCTCAACACTGACTGACAAGATAGGCGCGAATCTGGGTCTAAACCCCATGCTTTATCTAACATATCATCTTCTATTTCATCAGATTCAGCTAGTGAATCAAAACCTTCACGTACATAAATATGGCAAGTTGTACAAGCATTTGACATTTCACAAGCATGTTCGATTTCAACATCGTTTGCAAGCATAGCATTACAAACTGTTTCCCCAGCTTTAGCTTCAATAACAATACCTTCTGGGCATAAATCATGGTGAGGTAAGATGATAATTTGTGGCATGTTAATTTCCTAATTTTTCAGTGGGTTAAAATTCATCGACATTATGGCCTTGCATGGCTTTCATAACTGCAGTATTCATTCGCATTTCTACAAACTTTCCACAGACCTTTTCAAGGTTGTCTATTTTACTTTTAATAATTTTTTCGTCATTATCAAGAGCGACAGCTTCTAATTCGACTTTAGCTTCCAATATACTCTTAAGCATCTTTTTATCAAGCATATCCTGGTCTTTATCAAGGGCAGATTCAATAGCTTTAAGCGTTCTACTTGCATTTACTTGAACCTCATGAAGTTGTCTTGCATAAATATCAGATTTAGCAAAAAGAATAGAATCTTTAAGCATTTTCTCCATCTCGCCATCGGTTAGACCATATGAAGGCTTAATAATTACTTCGGCCTTAACACCTGATATTTTCTCTGAAGCATTAACCGATAATAAGCCATCAGCATCTACTTGAAATTCTACGTGTATACGAGCATTACCAGCAACCATTGGTGGAATGCCTTTTAAATCAAACCGACCAAGAGATCGACAGTCTTTTACAAGCTCACGCTCACCTTGTAAAACATGGATACTCATGGCAGTTTGCCCATCTTTAAAGGTGGTAAATTCTTGAGCGCGAGTAATAGGAATAGTGGTATTTCGATGAACTACCTTCTCTACCAATCCACCCATCGTTTCTAAGCCTAGCGATAATGGTAATACATCAAGTAATAACATTTCATCGGTTGACTTATTACCCGCTAGTAAATTTGCCTGAATAGCGGCACCTTTGGCAACAACCTCATCTGGATTAATAGAGCACAGTACCGGCTTAGCAAATAACTCACTCACCATTGATCGTACCAATGGCATGCGAGTAGAGCCACCAACCATAATAATATCTTTAACATCACTCATGTCTACTTGCGCATCACGAAGTGCGCGCTTAACCAGTAATAAGGTACGCTTAATAAGTTTTGTAGATAATTCGTCGAATTTTTCTCGTGTAATTTTATAAGGGGTTTTAATGCAATCAAATTCTGCAAGATCCTTAGTACTTAATGTTTCTTTAGCCACACGAGAAAATTGCTTAATTTTTTGTATTTGAGCGGGTGTAAGCTCAGTAATGCCCATTTTTTCAATACAGTCATCAATAATTAGCTGATCAAAATCATCACCGCCTAGGGTTGAATCACCGCCAGTAGCTAATACTTTAAAAACACCCTTACTAAAGCTCAAGATAGAGATGTCAAAAGTGCCACCACCTAAATCATAAATGGCATGAATACCCTCTTCACCGGACTCTAAACCATAAGCCACTGCAGCTGCTGTTGGCTCATTAAGTAAACGCAGCGTATTTAGCCCAGCCAAAGTGGCTGCATCTTTTGTTGCTTGACGCTGTGCGTCGTTAAAGTAAGCAGGAACAGTAATAACTGCTCCTACTAATTCTCCACCTAATGACTCTTCAGCACGCTGCTTTAAGGCGGATAAAATACTACTTGAAATTTCAACGGCAGATAAGTTACCCATAGCCGTATGAAATAAAACGTTATTGCCATTTTCAACCAGTTGATAAGGGCAATTTTTAAATTCTTTTACCTCTTTATATCCCAGCCCCATAAAACGCTTAACAGAGATAATGGTATTGGTTGGATCAGTTTTCGCATAAGGACATGCGTCACAACCAACGGTTAGCTTATTATCTTTGCCACAATGTACAACTGATGGAAGAATTGATTCATTGTTTTCGTCAGTAAGAACAACACTTTGGCCACTCTTCACAGAAGCTACCAATGAATTTGTAGTACCTAGATCAATACCAATCGCTAATTTATGCTGGTGAGGAGCGCTAGATTGTCCAGGCTCAGATATTTGTAATAATGCCATTACTTATATCCACTCATCCAATAGCTGCTTTGCTTGGAGATTTAGCTGCTCATAAAATTTTAGTTCTCTGACCATATTCTTAATTTGATTTTTGTTTTGAGTGGAATTAAATGCTTCACTAATATTATCAATATTTTTCTTGATCTTGCTGGATATTTTTTCAATAAATTCATCTAACTCTAATTCATCTTTATCAGCTTCAATTGCCTCTAACGCTTCTCTTAGTTCTATTTGTGACATTAAGAAGCTTACATCCATTTGCGTGTCTTTTTCATCGAAAGCATTAATACCTTCTAACTCAAGAAGATAAGTTGAACGCAATAATGCCGACTTTAATGTGTCATAAGCCGTATTAATTAAAGAAGTATTTTGTAGTGCCAGATTTTTCTCTTTATCACCACTGATAGCAAAGTTATCAGGATGAAACTTTGCCACTTGCTGCTGATAAGCAGATTCAAGCTTTGCTAGGTCGGTATTAAAATTTGGCGTTAATGAAAATAACTCGAAATAGTTTTTCATAGATCTTGAAGAATTATACGATTAGCTATACAGTGAACGATTCGCCACAGCCACATTCAGCTTTAGCATTAGGATTGTTAAATTCAAAACCTTCATTTAACCCCTCTTTAACGTAATCAACTTCAGTACCATCAAGATAGATCAAACTTTTAGCGTCAATAATAACTTGAACACCATTATTTTCAAACACTGTGTCGTCATTATTGGTGCTATCAACAAATTCGATGTTATAGCCTAATCCTGAACAACCAGTCGTTTGCACACTAAGGCGTATACCAATACCAGAACCACGATTAGTTAAAAAATTGACAACACGCTTGGCAGCAGTGTCTGTTAAGCTTATTGCCATAGCGAGTTATGCTTTACTTTTAATATCGTTAATGGCAGCCTTAATTGCATCTTCTGCAAGAACTGAACAATGTATCTTAACAGGCGGTAATGCTAGCTCTTCAGCGATATCAGTATTTTTGATTTCTGATGCCTCATCAAGTGTTTTACCTTTAACCCATTCTGTTAACAACGAGCTAGATGCAATTGCTGAACCACAACCATATGTTTTAAACTTAGCGTCTTCAATGACGCCCTCATCGTTAATCTGAATTTGAAGACGCATTACATCACCACAAGCTGGTGCACCGACCATGCCAGTACCTACATTTTTTGCATCTTTATCTAGTACACCAACGTTGCGAGGATTCTCATAATGATCTAGTACCTTTTCACCGTATGCCATGTTATTTCTCCTTTGTGTTTTATTGGGTTAGTGTAATCTTTTTAGTGACTACTAACCCTTGTATATTTTAAGTAATTTAGTGAGCAGCCCATTCAACTTTACTAATATCAATGCCGTCTTTGAACATATCCCAAAGTGGTGATAAATCACGTAATTTTTGAACTTTTTCACGCACCAAGTCGATTGCCTTGTCTATATCTTGCTCTGTAGTGTAACGGCCAATACTAAATCTAATTGATGAATGAGCTAGTTCGTCTGATAAACCTAACGCACGTAATACGTATGAAGGCTCAAGACTTGCTGATGTACAAGCAGACCCTGAAGATACAGCAATATCGTTAATTGCCATCATTAAAGACTCGCCTTCAACATAGTTAAAACTAATATTTAGGTTGCCCGGAATACGAGAATCCATATCACCATTAATAACTACCTCTTCCATGCCATCAAAACCGGCAAGTAAGCGATCACGTAATATACCAAATCTTATGTACTCATCAGCCATTTCAGCATTAGCAATGGCAAAAGCTTCGCCCATACCAACAATTTGGTGTGTAGCTAATGTACCAGAACGCATACCGCGCTCATGGCCGCCACCATGCATTTGTGCCTCTAGGCGGATTCTTGGTTTACGCTGCACATACAATGCACCCACACCCTTTGGACCATAAATTTTATGAGCTGAAAAACTCATTAAATCAACAGGAAGTTCTTTTAAATTAATTGGAACTTTTCCTGCAGATTGTGCTGCATCAACGTGAAAGAAAGTTTTATTTTCACGGCACAAGTTACCAATTGTTTCAATATCCTGAATCACACCAATTTCATTATTCACATGCATGATTGACACTAAAATTGTATCTTCACGCATAGCAGCTTTCAAGACATTAATATCCAACAAGCCATTAGGCAATGGATCAAGATAATCTACCTCATAGCCTTCACGCTCAAGCTGACGACAAGTATCTAAAACAGCTTTATGTTCTGTTTTTAGGGTAATGATATGTTTGCCATTTTTATGATAAAAATGCGCAATACCTTTAATAGCTAAATTATTTGATTCAGTTGCACCAGAAGTCCAAACAATCTCTTTCGTATCAGCACCAATTAAATCTGCAACTTGCTGACGAGCCTTTTTAACTGCTGTATCCGCTTGCCATCCATAAAAATGAGAATTTGAAGCGGGGTTGCCAAAATCACCTTCCATTGTCAAGTGTTTCATCATTTCTTCTGCGACACGTTTATCAACTGGAGTTGTTGATGAGTAGTCCATGTAGATAGGGTTTGCCATAATTTTATAATCCTTTAGTTAAGTTGTGATCGTCCATCACCATTTGCAAGGTTTTGCCGGACAAGAAAGTTCTAATTTGCTCACTTACTTCACACCATAATTGGTGAGAAATACACTGGCGTCCATTATTACAAGCAGACATACCTTTACAACGACGTAAATCAATATTTTCGTCAACTGCTTCAATAATCTGAGTTAAATTAATATCTTTAGCCGCTAATTCTAGCAAGTACCCGCCACCAGGGCCACGAACACTTTTGACTAATTCTGCACGACGCAATTTAGCAAAAAGTTGTTCTAAATAAGACAAAGAAATATTTTGTCGTTGGGAGATAATATCTAGGGTAATAGGCTTGCCCGTATCATTAGATGCTAAATCTAACATGGCAGTTACTGCGTAACGTCCTTTTGTTGTTAATTGCATATTGGTCTCGTATATAGAAGTAAACAGATTATTATTATATACTTAACCAACTATTTTAGTCAAGTAAAAAATATACTATTTTAGTCAGGTATAGAATTCATTAAAATTAAGGCTATTTACTCTCTATTTCCAAGTCATTAACAGAGCTATCTTTTTGATCTTTAATGTGTAATTCTTTAGAAACTTTATGCAGTTGAGAATCAACATCATGTAAATGCGACAAAATTGAATTAATTGCTTTAATAGTAGGGTCATCTTCACTACCGCCTACTGCATAAGAATCAAAGCGATCTGACTTAATAGTCTTATCTTTAAGAACGCGCCCTGGCACACCTGCAACTGTCTTTCCAGCCTCAATGGACTTAACCACAACAGAATTCGAGCCCACCTTAACATGATCACCTAAAGTAATAGGGCCTAAAATTTTAGCACCAGCACCAATGACAACATTGTTACCTAAAGTTGGATGACGCTTGCCCTTATTCCAAGTAGTTCCACCCAAAGTAACACCATGATAAAGGGTCACATCATCGCCAATTTCAGCCGTTTCACCAATCACTACACCCATACCATGATCGATAAAAAATCGACGGCCAATAATCGCACCAGGGTGAATCTCAATACCAGTAATCCAGCGAGAAAGCATCGAGATAAAACGAGCAAGCCATTTAAGCTTTAAAAGCCATAATCGGTGTGTTAGACGATAGAATAGCATTGCCTGAACACCCGAGTAACAAGTGATTATCTCAAAGGTATTTCTAGCTGCTGGGTCGCGTTCAAAAACGCTTTGAATGTCTTCAATAAATCTCATGGCAAAATTATATCATAAATTACTAATAAGCTAGGATCGGCAATTAAGACAATGAATAAGATTTAAGGATTGCAATATGCAATAGATGTAAAGACCCTATAGGAGTTATTTTAATCATTAACTTCATCTAGCATTGGTCTCATGGCACTAAGTAAATTTTTATATAGGTTTGGCGTGCGCTTTTCTTCGGTTAATAGCCACTGTTTAAAATGGTCACGCTCAGTTGGCATAGTAAAACACGCCGGGCATGAATCAGCAATTACTGGCAAATTTGCAGTGGCTGCAAAATCTGCTAATTGCCTCTCCCGAACATACGCCATAGGGCGAATAACTCGCAAATCTTTAGCGTCATTAATATAGTGCGCTTTCATAGTTTGAATCTTACCATTATGACACATGCTCATCATTAAACTCTCAGCTAAGTCATCCAGATGCTGACCTAAAGCTAAGACATTGTAACCCTCGCGCCGCGCCACTTGATACATTAAGCCACGCTTAATGCGTGCACAAAACGAACAATAGGAGTCACCTTTCATGCTTTCCTTGGCTTGCTCCAAAATAGAGAACTCTTCAAAAAAATAAGGAGTGTCAAATTTCTTAAAGAAGGTTTCTAATGCCTGCGGCTCAAACCCTTCAACCTGAGGGTCAATGGTTACTATTCCTAAATCAAAATTAATCGGCGCATGACGTTGAAAATGTCTTAGCAAGTGAAACAAGCTCAAAGAATCTTTGCCGCCAGAAACAGCCAGCAATATCTTGTCACCCTCTTTGATCATGCTGAAGTCATTAATAGCGCGACCTACTGGCTTAATCAATAACTTTGGTAGTACTACTCTTGGTATAACCATTTCTGCTGTTGTTTTAGAATGTTATCATCAAGCTCTGTGTTTAAGCTTAACTTGCAAAACGTTGGTGTTGTTTTACCAATCATGACTGGAATTTCTAATAATAATTCATCACGCAAAACGCCAATTTTGATCACCTCTCCTAAGCCAAACTTATTAATCTCAGCAATCAAGGCTTTATCCTTTAACTGCTGGTAGTTAACACTAACAATTTTATCACCCACATACAGTCCGGCACGTTGTGCAGTGGTATCTGCAAATACTTGAATAATGTGGCTATAGTCATCCTGGGTTTTAATTGTCAAACCAAAATCTGATAAATCTTCAGAATAGCTAACAAACTCGCAATTAACTCCAACATAGGCAAAACTTAGTTGTAATGGCAGCTCTTTTACACCATACAAATAATCATCAAAGAAAACTGTTAGATCATCATCAATCAATTCATTCACAATTAACTGAATAGTGTTATTTTCCAGGCCAGTGTCTTGATAGTGCACCCATGCATGGCGTAAAACATCATCTAGTGACTTTGCATCCTGGGTTTGTTTTCTGATTTCAATATCCAGCACAAAAGCTAATAAAGCACCTTTAGTGTAATAACTAACAATGGCATTAGCCGCGTTTTCATCTTGCTGATAAAATTTAGTCCATGTCTCATAGCTAGACTCTGCTAATGACTGCGTAAAGCGCCCTGTTGATTTTTGCACGCGGGTAACGGTTTGCGCAAATAACGTCAGATACTGCTCTGGTTTTAATAGCTTTGATCTAAGCAAGGATAACTCGTCATAATAAGAGGTAAAGCCTTCAAAAATCCATAACTGCTCAGTATAGTTTTCACGGCTTAAATCTAGCTGATGAAAATTAGCAGGCTTAATGGTTTTAACCCACCAAGAATGGAAATATTCATGTGAACAAAGCGCTAAAAAACGAGTGTACTGATTATTAATATCACCTATATTAATTTCAGGCAACTCTTTTCTTGAGCAAATCAAACAACATGAGTTTTTATGCTCTAGGCCGCCATAACCTTGGGTTCTGACCAGAGTTAAAAATAAGTAATCATCAAAAGGCATGTCATTGTTAAAAAAAGCGACATGATGCTGGCAAATAGTTTTCAAGTCTTGCTTTAAACGAGAAATATCGGCATTTTGCATGCCGGTCAAAGTCATTTGATGTTTAACATTGTTCACTTCAAAATCAAACAATGTGAAATCAGACATTTCAACGGGGTGATCAATTAAATCTTGATAATCATTTGCCTCAAAATTTAAAGTAGAAATTTTCTTAAGCCCTGTAGCAATCGACCAATTACCTTGTGTTTGGCTACTTTCTGCAGGTTTAATGCTTAGTTCACATTTTTCATTTTCAAAGCCTAGTGGCAACAAAAACACACTGGTGCCATTAAAAAATGCCCTTTCATTAGTAAGATAAGCACTTCTTACTGATAAATCAAAGGCATACACTTTATAATTTAAAGTAATTTCACCATTACATGGGCTAGTAATCCAGTGATTTTTATCTATTGACTTAATCTCTAGCACTTGTTCGCAACAATACGCCTGAATACTAACTATATTTTTAGCAAAATCTCGAATTAGATAGCTTCCAGGAATCCAACTTGGTAGAGAGAAAACTTGGCCTAATGGATTGGGATTTTGAAGTTTAAGTTCAACCTCAAACAAGTGAGCATGTAAATTTTTTGGGGTAATTGTATATTTAATTGCCACTACAACAGCTGATCAACAGCCGCTTGAAACTCTAATACAGATTTTTGATACTTAAGCGCAGCTTGTGCATAGCTTGAGCGAACCTCTTGAACGTTGTTTTGCGCTGAAATTACAAAACTAACTGGAGAATTTCCTAATTCATAGCGGCGTTTTTCTTCTTGCGCTCTAGACTTTGCAATTTCAATTCGAGCTTGATATGAATTTAAAAGCTTGGCTAAATGGTCGACTTTCTTGTCAAGTACACTTGCCTGAATGGTTAGCTTTAACAACAACTCAGCTGTATTTTCTTTGGCCTTAGTAATTTCTATTTGGGTTTTTCCTAGTGCAGATTTTGCTTTCGTATTACCCAATGGATAACTTAGGCCTAATCCTACATTCCAAATATCATCTATATCTCGCCCAGCGCCTAAATTTAAATCTAGCTTTAACTCGGTGTTATTTTTATCACTTTTTAATTGTCTTGTAAGCAGCTCTTGCTCAAGCTTTGCCACTTTCATTTCAGTAGTGTTTACTTGTAAATGTTTGCGCAAATTTCCCAAATTTGATTGATATAATTGATATAAATCAAACTCGCTACTCATAGATTGAGCAGGCATATCAAGAGTGATCGCAAGCTCTTGCTTTAATAAATCTAAATCTTGCTCAGCTTGCAGATGCTTCTGATAGGCGCGCTGATAGGCATCTTCTTGTAACAATACATCCACCTTATCAACCACTGATTGAGAAAACTTATCTTTTACAAGCTTCAACTCTTTCTCAGCCAGTTCAAGTCGGCTACTCGTTAAAGAAAACTGTTGCTGAGCATGGCTTAAATCTACCAGCTTAAATAATTGAGTCAATACAAATGCCTCTTCACTTTGCTCTAATTTAAGCGAGGTGATATCAGTTTTAATACTTGATAAGTCAGTTAACAATCGATCGTTAACACCATTTACATTTTTTAGCAAAGGTAATGTGTAATTAACCAAAAATTTATCACTGGTTAATGCAGTTGTTTTACTCGAGATATCACTCCAAGACTTACTAATGGAAACATCTGCACCCGTTTTTACCAACTTGTGCGTTGCAGTGATGCTGCCACTAGAGATTTGTTTATTTAGCTTATTTTCAGAGTCTATTGAGCTTCCAAGTACCCAATCCTGATTGGCAGTGCTAGCAACATAATCAAGCTGTGAAGATTGCTTCTCAAGACCTTGCTGAGTGAAAAATGGATGTGTGTTTTTTAAACGATCAACAAATTCAATTTGGGTCATTGCCGTAGCATTTGTGCTTAATAATAAAGCAATACTTAAATTTAGAGTTTTGTTCATTTTGCAATAGATTTTGTAATTTCGTTAATAATAGCGTATAGCTTCTTGCCCGTGGTGTCAATCACTATATCGGCTACTTCTTGGTAAAAAGATTCACGAGCCTTAAGTATATCTTTAATGGTTTGCTCTCGATTAGTAGAACGCTCCAACAAAGGTCTAGATTTTGATCTGGCAGTACGATTGACCAACTGCTCAACACTTGATGACAAATACACCACAAAGCTATTATGTTTTAATAATTCTCGATTCTCAGGCTTGATAACAATACCGCCACCCGTTGCGATAACAATATTAGAAATCTCACATAAATCAGCCAACATGCTAGTTTCGCGATTGCGAAAACCCTCTTCGCCTTCCACATCAAAAATATGATCAATAGCAACGCCGGTACGAGCAACAATTTCAAAATCTGAATCAAAAAAATCACGCTTAAGCACACAGGCTAGGCGTCGACCAACCGAAGTTTTGCCAGAACCCATTGGTCCGACTAAAACAATATTGGTCACTTTATCAGGCATTATTAATTAAATCAGTTCGTAACTTGCGCCGCAATAAGGACAAGTACCTTTGCCTTTATCATCAAACTGGATAAATACTTTCGGGTGCATATTCCATTGTTGTACATCTTCTGGCGGACAGTGAAATGGCAAGTCTTTAGCCTCCACATTAGAGTGACTTACATATTGCTGTTGAGAATCGCCTACTATTTCATTCATTGACACTGTCCTTTTGCAATCCAAGATTGATACTGCTTATTACGTCCATAAACACAATCAAAATAAAGGCTTTGCAATACTTCAGTCACAGGCCCACGAGAACCGTTGCCAATAGTGCGATTATCTAATTCACGAATTGGTGTAACTTCCGCTGCAGTGCCTGTAAAGAAAGCCTCATCGGCGCAATAAACCTCATCACGAGTAATACGTTTTTCTACAACCTTGTAGCCCAAATCAGTGGCCAATGTGAATATTGCATCACGCGTAATACCTGCTAAAGCAGAAGTTAAATCTGGCGTGTAAATAACACCATCACGCACGATAAAGAAGTTCTCACCACTACCTTCTGCTACAAAACCATCCACATCTAACAATAATGCTTCATCGTAACCATCTGTTAGCGCTTCTTGAAGTGCCAACATTGAATTAATGTAGTTACCGTTAGCTTTGGCTTTAGTCATAGAAATATTAACATGATGGCGCGTATAGCTTGAAGTCTTAATACGAATACCATTTTTCATATTATCTTCGCCCAAGTATGAACCCCATTCCCACGCAGCAATAATCGTATGAACTTTCAAGCCATCAGCACGAAGCCCCATGCCTTCTGAGCCATAAAAACACATTGGACGAATATAGGCACTATCCAAGTTATTCTTAGCAACCGCATCTTTTTGCGCTTGGTTAATTTCTTCTTTAGAAAAACCAATATCCATATTCATAATTTTGGCTGAATTAAATAAGCGATCTGTATGCTCTTCAAGTCTAAAAATCGCTGGACCAGTAGCAGTTTCATAGGCACGAACACCTTCAAAAACGCCCATGCCGTAATGAAGCGTATGCGTTAATACATGAACCTTAGCCTCACGCCAATCTACCCACTCACCATCAAACCAAATTAAACCATCTCTGTCGTCAAATCCTGGCATTTTTACTCCTTATCCATTTCAAACGCACTGTGCAATGAGCGCACAGCTAGTTCTAAATATTTTTCATCAATCACCACTGAAATCTTAATCTCACTAGTAGAAATCATTTGGATGTTAATTCCTTCATGATGCAGCACTTCAAACATCTGTGAAGCAATACCTGCATGTGAGCGCATACCAAGCCCTACTAACGACACTTTAACAACCTTGTCATCACTTTGCACGCCAATAGCGCCAAGCTCTTCACAAACTATTTCTAAAATACTTAGCGCTTTGGCAAAATCATTACGATGAACAGTAAAAGCAAAGTTAGTCAGCCCTTCTCGAGCAGATACACTTTGTACAATCATATCAACTTCAATGTTCGCACTACTAATCGCTTTGAGAATTTTAAAGGCAATACCTGGCTTATCTGGTACACCAATTAAGCTTAATTTTGCCTCATCTTGATTATGCGCAATGCCTGAAATAACTGCTTGTTCCACAATGTTTTCCTCACTAGTAATTAATGTACCAACTGGGTTATCAATCAATGATGACAACACCCTTAAAGGTACTTTGTATTTTGATGCAAACTCAACAGAGCGAATTTGCAAAACTTTAGAGCCGAGTGATGCCATCTCCAGCATCTCCTCATAGCTCACTGATTTCATTTTACGAGCATTTGGCTCAATACGAGGATCAGTGGTGTACACACCATCCACATCCGTGTAAATCTGGCACTCGTCTGCTTTAAGTGCTGCAGCTAATGCCACAGCAGTTGTGTCTGAGCCGCCCCGACCAAGTGTTGTAATATGGCCATGCTCATCAATACCTTGAAAGCCAGCAACGACAACAACCTTACCTGCATTTAAACTGGCATGAATACGATGATCATCGATTGATTTAATACGTGCCTTGCCGTGTTCAGAGTCGGTAACAATTCGCACCTGAGAGCCTAAATAACTAATCGCATCACAACCCAATTGCTGAAGCGCCATAGATAACAATGAAATAGTGACTTGCTCGCCTGTAGTTAGCAGCATGTCCATCTCACGCAGTGAAGGTACATCTTGAATTTCCTGCGCTAAAGCAGTCATTCGATTAGTCTCCCCACTCATGGCAGAAACGCTTACCACCAGCTGGTCGCCACCATCTGCAAATGCTTTAATTTTTTGCGCAACAGCTTGTATTCGCTCAACCGAGCCTACTGATGTTCCGCCATATTTTTGTACAATTAACGCCATTAACAATAAATCTTATAAATAATTAATGAATTATACTTTAGAGATTATTATTTAGAGCTAGTTTCGTACTTAGTAATAATATCTTTTATTTTTTTAGAAACATCAATATCCGGATCCATCTCAATTGCTTTTTTATACATCTTAATGCCCTCTGCTTTATTTTTCAAAAGATCAAATTCAATCATGCCTAAATTTATGTAGTTTTCAGCCGTAGGAAATCTCTTAATTGCATCTTGATAAATATATCGAGCATATTGATAATCTCTAACGCTAATTGCTACAAACCCTACATCTTTATGATAAGGGCCAAAATTGTGCCGATCTTTAAAATATTCAAAATTATCTTTCATTCTCTGGTAAACAACTTTAGCGTCTTTTGACCTACCATCTTCAGCTAATGAGCGCACCAAATAAGACAAAGCTTTAACGTTTTTAGAGTCAAAAGATAAAATAAACTCCAATATTTTTTTTTCCATTATTAAATCCTCTTTCAGTCCACCAGATCGATATATTAGAGCAAGATTTAATAAAGCTTTTGTATTAAATGGTGAAATGTCAATCGCTTTTTTTAAATACAGAATTGCAGTCTCAAAACTTTCTAGATTAATCAAGCCTTCTGCAGTAAGAATATAATAATTAGGTGCAAAATTATTATATTCTAAAGCCTTCAAGGTTATTAACACTTGCGATTCAGCCTTAAGCCTTACCA
Source organism: Candidatus Thioglobus sp. (assembly GCA_028352435.1). Classification (GTDB taxonomy): domain Bacteria; phylum Pseudomonadota; class Gammaproteobacteria; order PS1; family Pseudothioglobaceae; genus Thioglobus_A. The sequence continues at coordinate 24,456 of JAOMMB010000003.1, forward strand.
GTCCTTTAGAGTCGCTTATTGAGCTTGTAAATTTACTTAAGTCCGCCTTACTAAATGATCTTGCAAAAGAATAATAATGCTCTGCCAATATCCATCGATATGAAAAAAATGAAGTTAAAATTGAAAAAATAACAGTAACAATTAATACTGATAAGAGCTTCTTTTTATTACTAAAATAAGTATAGGTATTAAACTCATCAATTGGTTTTTCAGATAGTACAATTATAGCAAAATATACTAAAACTAAAAATGCAGGCAAATACACTCGTACTGGAAACGAAACTAGTGAAACTACAGAGAAACCAACTAGACCTAAACTCAAGCCTAAAACTAATAATCTATTTTTATGACTAGTATTTATTAATACTCTCCATGCTCTTATAACAACCAAATAAACTAACCAAAGTAGTAATACATAACCAACCAAGCCAAAGTTAGCAAAGATCTCTAAATAGTCATTATGTAGTCTTTCTAAACGAACCTTCTCATTAAAAAAATTATCTTTCATTATTCGATCGTAATACAAAGGATATGATTCAGGCCACTGACCAACGCCAACACCGATTATTGGGTGCTCTTTAATCATCTCAATAGTATTCACCCAAGCAGGAATTCTTGATGACACCCCTTCTATGTCAATTTTTTTAGCAAACTCGAGCTTATTACTACCACGATGAAAAGATCCTTCTGTATTAAAGTTAGCTACAAAAATCAAGGAAAGTGCTATTCCAACTACTGCAATAAACTTCTTTTTTATTTGATCATCAAATTTGACAAACGATTGATCTTTGTTTTTAAACCTATCTAACAATATAAATACTAACAATATAGCCAACTCCACTGCCATAGCAACCCAAGCTTGACGCGCTGCAGCATTCATCAAATACCAAAACCCGAGAATAATTGCCACTGAGTATCGGGCAATCGAAAAGCTATTTCTTGCTGAAAGAAAAAACACCATGCTGAGTGGTAATACCATGACCACAAAGTGAGACGCCATATTTTTATTGCCAAATGTAGCAGAAGGTTTTGCCACCTGGGCAAATACATTTTGAATTAAATAGTTATCAGGAAAATAATATTGCACCAGCCCGATAATTGTCACTATACTCATCGAAATAACCAATCCTTTCGGTATTTTTTTGAGTAAATTGTCGCCCTTAAAAGAATTAATAATTAAGGTAAAAATAAGAGCACTAGAGGTAAATTGAGCTAACATTATTGTGGCGAGGTAGCCATCCTCCACCCATAGTAAAGTAATAAAAGACCAGGCTAAAAAACCCCATATTGGCAAATATAAAGGGGTTTTTACAAACGATATCTGTTTTTCCTTGTATTGAATGTAAATCCACCAAGTTAAAGCGATCATAACAGTAAATACACCCCATGCCGTTTTAAATAGTTCTGGCGTTGCATTGATCCAACCTATATCTGGGCGAATTGGTGTCAATAAAGGCATAATTGCTATTAGTAATATGATAAATCTTGGTAAATAATATTGCATATATATTGAATTAATTAATTAATTTTCATTCAGGGCATTCTAAAGTAAAAAAGTCCGCAATTAAGCGGACTTTTAAGTAGCTTTATTTAAAAATCTATTTTTTACCAAACACGTATTTTGGTTTAAAGATATAAACCATTAACGGGATGATAGTTAGTGCTAAAACCACATCAATGATTAGCGCTTCGGAGATGAACACACCCAGTGCCCAAGTGTTAGCTAGTTGAGTCATTAATAGTGGAATAAAGCTGGCTAGTAACACCACAATTGATGCAAATACCGCAGCACCTGTTGTTTCAAGTGTATTTTGCAATGATTTAGCCCACTGCCCACCGGTTAGTTGCATCTCTTCACGTAGGCGAGAGATCATGTAAATTCCGTAGTCAACACCCAGTCCCATCGCAATTGATAATGACACCAGCGTGGCGAAATGCAAATTACCCGACCAATTTTCGACACTGGTAAAGTAAGCGCCTAAACCATATTGCCCGAACAGCGTAACCAGTAACGTAGAAGTTAGAATAGCTGCAATCAGTGGCGAGCCAAAAATAAGTGCTGCAATAACGAAAATTGCTAGCGCTGTAATTAATGGTGATTTAATGTATTCAACTTCAGCTACATCATGTGTTGCTTCTGTTGCACCCAAGAATCCACCAACAGCCACGGTATCTGTACCACTATCTTCAATTGTTACCGTCTTGCCACTTTCTGGCATTAAGATCGTATCTCCTGATTTATAGCCCCATTCAACCAAATTAAAGCCTTTTTCATTCTCATTATCTTTAAAAAATTGCTGAATATCTTTAACTGTTTGATGCGTTTTAACCGGATCCATGGTGTTTACAAAGCCCATAATTACACCTTCATTCCATCCTTTAGCCACAAACGAATCCAAATCACCTGCATTGGTATTTGCCTCTAACAAGCCATTAAAACCTGTCACAATTTCATTTGCATCTGGCACCCACTGTGGATCTTCAGGATCCCCATATACGTCCATATTTTGGCTAATAAATGCTTCGTTTGGCACATGGAAGTATTTAAGATTTGGCTCCTGACCTTCTGGTGTCATCATTAGCATGTTTACAATTTTCAAAAACTGAATGTACGAACCGGTAAAGCCAATATTTGGATGGGATCTCATCCAGTCTTCAGTTTTCTCAATCGCTGCCATTACCTCAGCATTGTTAAACGCACCTTGTGGCGCATCTTCATCTTCATCCCAACACGGTGTTCCTGGCGCTTGCGAACCATCATACGAACACGCTGGCAGCATTGGAAAATTTGCCACCTTGCCTTTAATTGGAATATTTACTGATATTACACCTGGCATTACCTCGCCCAAACGGCGCAAGTCAATATTCGCATCTGAATCGTATTTAAACGCAGCACGTGAATAGTTAATACCCACTTCAACACCCGGCATTGGGCTATCAACTGTTGGCTCAAATACTTTAGTTTGCACCGCACTCCACGCTACTAGAGCCACAACCATGCCAATTGGGATAATTTTCATCTTGCCCATAATGACGCTGGTTAAGGTTTTAGCCATGCCTTTTTCAAACTTAGAGGCCTCAACCATTGACGCATCAACTTGTGTGTTTTTACCTGGGAACATTGCCATTAAGATCGGCGCAATGGTAGTGGTGGTAATCAGAATTGTCATCATCCCGAACATACCAAAATAAGCATAAGCTTTGTAGAATGAAATATCTACAAATGACAAGGTAAAGAAACCCACCATGTCAGTTACAATCGCCAAGGTTGCTGGCACAATCGTAGTAGCAATCGCGCGCTCTGCAGCACTCATTGGTAATATACCGTTAGTATGTAATTCACTCTGATAACGCCTAACTACCTGCACAGCGTGTCCCGTACCAATCGCCAACAGTAACATTGGCGTAAGTACCATCATTGTGGTTAGTTTATAAGCGGTAAAGCCCATTAAGCCCAAAGTGATAATAATCGTAGCAACGACACCAATCAGTGGGAACACCGAACCTCTCCAGCCTTTATTCAAGTACCAAAGCATCGCCACAACAATCAAGAATGAAATCGCAAACAACCACCATTTTTGTACTAAGTCATACAACATAAAGGCCAAGAAATACGGTTCACCTGCAATGCGTACCTCTACTCTGTCGCCATGCTCAGCTTTAATTTCATCAACCAAAGCAATGGTTGAGGTTACCCATGGCAGGTAATCAGATTTTACTGTGTCTGCGTAGTCACCTACAATAAAGAAACCCTTAGCTTTACAAGTTTCATCATCATACCAGCCCTCTTGTGCAAACTCACAGCGCCTGCCGTCTTTAGCTTGTTTTAGCATTAGCATTGGTGCCAATACTGGGTTGGTTTCAATGCCTTTTTTAAGATGCGCCAGCTGCGTACCTGCCACTTGCTTATCTGTGGTGTTTATACCTGCAACTGGGATTAGTCTTTCAAACTTCAGCCCGCCATCTTCAGACGTGCCCATGTACTTAATCTTTTGCGCAGCAATATCCATAAAGTTGTTGCCACGTGAGTGCTTAAGCGCTACCATATCGTTATGGGCTTTTTGCACCATGTTAACAAACCATGGCTGGTATACATCATCAAGGGTTTCCCATGCGCCACCAGCTGCTTCACAAATGTTCTGTGTCATCTTCACAGGGGCTGATTCGTTAATTCTTAAGCCTGTTTCAGGATCAAAATTAATAATCTGATCAGCATCAGAATACGGATCATCACCACCAACACAATCTTTTAAAACAAAACCCACCACCATAATATTACCAAAGCCAAACTTCTGCTCACCATAGGCATTGGTAGCTACGTAGCGATTGGTTTCAGGCAATAGCGTATCTGGGTCATTACGAATATCCAAATCTTGGATAAAATAACCCATGAACAAAGTAAAAAATGCCATTAAGGCCAATATTAGCTTACGATTGGCAATTGCGAATGCGGCGTATCTTTTTGCAAAATTATTCATGTTTATTCTTCCCTAGAATGCTAAATGGTTAATTGATAATATTGTATGTTATGAAGCTTTTTTACCGATAAATCTGAACTAAGCTCAAAGTCTATGGGTAAAAAAGCCCGCATAAAGCAGGCTTTTTTTAGGTTTTAAATAATCTTAGAAAGAGTACTTAACCCCTACTTGGATATTAGATGACTTATCTAATTGACCAAATTGCGAGTTTGCATCGCCCCAATATTTATTCCACTCTACTGTTGCTTGAGTATCATCATCAATTGAGAATTCAGCATCTAAGCGATTCCACTTACCATCGCCATTAGCACTTTCTTCAAGCATAACGATATTATTCCATCTATGTTCGCCTGATGCGCCAAACGGCTTAGACAAGAACAATGAATAGAAGTTTTTAGCTTCAATCGCTTTATTAAAGCCATTAGCCATTGACATCGTAGCATAATCAGCTGTGTAACGATTAGCGCCATCTATAAAGTCAAGATTTCTGTCTTCAATATACTGAACTGATACCATCATATTGGTGAGTGCAGTAATATCAACACCTAGCACATATTTAAGACGGTCACCTTTAACCATCTCTAGAGCGCCAACTAAATCACCATAAGATAATTTCGTCTTATCAATAACTGGAGAGTAAGTATCTTGAGTATACAAAGCTTCACCACGAATTACCACTGGGCCTAAGCTTTCAGTTTCTACCGCCATATCAAATGATCCACCAAGATTTTTAACTCTCTTAACTTCTTGGGTAAATCTTAATGTCGCACCATCATTCCCACTTTGGCTTGTCGCATAACCACCATAATCACCACTAGTTACTGTTACACCATCCGTTAACAAGTTGTCAGAAAGTATCAACGAGTAACTTGCAGTGGATGCGTTAGCCACCGTTAATGCACCGGACTGGTTTATTACTTTGTTTACAAATAACTTGCTACCTGCAGTATTTCTCCATGACAAATCAATAATAGGATTTTTATCATAATTATATGAAGCGTTTAATGTATAGTTCACACCGCCTTTAGTAGTATTTTTAAATCTAGCAGCTAAATCCACATCACCATCAGTTGGCATATTGTAAACATATTGAGAGCCTGCATTTACAAACGCATCAAAGGTAAGAAAGCTTGTATTCTGCATATAATCAAACGCAGTGTCCATAACCTCTGTAGCACTTTCAGCGTCAGCCAAATTAGTATCGAATTGACTTGCAAAACCGTGCTGTAGCATCTGCGCACCTGTTATAGCGTTAGCATTATCTATCATGGTCTGACTTGCTGCGACTGCTGACAGGGTAGTTGTAGTGTTTAACCCTAAAGCGTAAGCTGTATTAGCAATACTTTGCTGGAAGTTGTCGGGAAGCATTCTAAAGTCAGTAGCTGAAGCAAGGCCAGCAGCGTAGTCTGAGTTAGTAACCTGGCCACTAACTGAACAAGCCTCATCACTGGCACATAACAAACCAGACCCATACATTGCTTGAGTCATAATAAAGTTGCCATTAGTATATGTAGCGTTAGAAACACCACCCATCTTCATGTTTTCAAAAGCATTTACCGTGAAGTTAGTCATTGAGCTAGCAGATAACTCATTTATATAACCAAATCCGCCGGCAAACATTGTCGCAACAGCGCCTAAGTCAGGCACAATATTTAAGAAACCATTTTTAACACCGGTAATCGTATCCGGACCCTGCATCATAAATGCATGACCAGTATCGGTACCATCATTAAGTGTAACCTCTGTACCTAAATTTGGTGTATTCCTTCTAACTTTAGTATCAACATTCCTATTTAAACCTGCAAATACATTTTCTTTTGGCTGTGAAACAATCACTTGATACTCTGAACCGTCAGCATTTGTCGTTTCAGCATTTACCATCCAAACTGGAATGCGTGAATCTTCCATTTGATTTTGAGCCATCTCGCCATAATCAGTTGGGTTAATCATATCTAACAGCTTCATACCATCAGCTGTACCCCAAACCACTTGTTGCTTACCAGTACGCAATGCCCAGTCACCAACTTGAGAGTCAACATAAGCTTCTCTAAGAGGATCACGTTGTGTATAGGCTTCGTTAGAGTCATAGTTTGAAGTGCCCTTACCATCTGTCATTAAATTAAGTTCGACATGGTAAGTAGCTCCATCGGCTAATTTATCGATTTCACCATCAACATAAATTCGTGCTGAAGTTTCACGCTTCATCGCGTCATTCTTACCATGTGTATTTATACCGCCATCGCTAGCACTAGAACCTGAAAATCCAGTCACTGCATTAGGAGTACCTGCATTATAAGTTCCGACACCGTAGTCACCAATGTTTGAGCCTGCATTACTATAAAAGCCACTCTCATGGACAATCTTACCCGTTACCTCAGCTTCGGCAAATGCCGTTGAAGCTGAGAATACCACTGCTAAAGCAGCTGATAATATTAAGTTTTGTTTTTTCATTTTTTTCCTCTTATTTTTAAAAAGTTACTTACTGTATTACAAAAAAAACGTCATAAGCAAAGCCTATGACGTTTTTTAAATTTATTTGATATTTCTAGGCATCTTCTTTAACGTACGGGTTGACCATAAATTTTTTGCTTTATATTTATGATTCACCTTAGTCACGCTTCTTGGAATGAATGCCATGGTTTCATGACCCGTTGCTAGTGTTGTACCGTACCAGTAGCCCCAGTAGCTTGCGCGTGGATCATCTAAGCCTGCAGACACCCAAGATCTATCAATGGTTTTAACTTGCTTGCCACCTTTGAAGTATTCAGTGCGGTAGTCAGCAAATGTTTTGGTGTCGATGTAGCTTACGCGGTTGTCGTACCACCAGTTTTCATTATTAGCGGTTGATTTAAGTTTGTAAACCTCTTTACCGTCAGTAGAGCAATCTGCTTCAATCTTAGCGTTTTGTGTGTATTTATTACGCTTAACATCTTTCATAATGCCTAAACAGCCAGAAAATGTTGCTTTGCCTAATAGCTCGTGAGATTCATGCTTTGGTTTACGTAGTGTTACATCGCCAAAGGTAAAGTCTGAACCACCCCAAGCATCATCACGCGCAGGCTCGGCGAAACGACGAACTTTGCGAATTGATGGAATGAAGATTTCATATGATTGTGATTTTGCTTGATCAGAAAAATCCGTAATTAACATTCCTGTGCCTTTTAGCTTACCTGAACGGAAAATTGCTAGATCTTGTGCATTAACTCCGTCGGCCGTCGGGCTGTTGTTGAGCATACGCTCTAGTGTTAATGTTAGAGGGTTTGAGTCTTTAGCTCGAAGAATAAGTGCAGTGATCTCTTCACCTTTTTTGCCAATACCGTAATTGTCAAATGAATAAAAATGATTAACAAAGTAGTTTTGCTCAGCAACATCGTTAGCAGACAAGCTGCCTGATGGATAAGCTAGATCTTTAGATACTACGGCTGATGCAACACCTGTTGCAAGACTGGCTGCAACTGCAACCGATAAAGCGATTCGCTTCATATTTATTCCCCCAAGAAATTTATATTAACTGCACAATATACAGTACAAATTAAACCGTGGCAATACTAGGTTAATAGCATTGGTATTTTCCTTATAAATATAGTGCATTTAGATCAGATGCTTACTCTTATACTAAATATCTAATCACTGTAAAATAATAAATATAATGCTTAGCATTAATCTCTTTTATCATTAATCATTCTAATTATGGCATTTAACCTCTTTACTCTAATCTTTCTGATCGCTACACTTAGTTATGTAGTTACTCTGTTATGGCTTAATCTTAGACAAGACAAGGCAGTTTCAAAATCCTTTAACGCTGTGCCAGCTGAGTTTAGCGAAAAAATTACTTTGGAGCAACATCAAAAAGCAGCACAATACACACAAGCCAAACTGCTGGTTAATCACTTTGAAATTATTTTTTCAACCCTAGTGTTACTTATATGGACATTAGGTGGCGGACTTAATTGGTTGGATACTATTTGGCAAACACAAGGCTTTGATACGATTAACACTGGCGTGTTGTTTATTATTAGCTTAATGGTAATTGGAAGTGTCATTGATTTACCCTTTAGCGTTTATCGCACCTTTGTGCTTGAGCAAAAATTTGGCTTTAATAAAATGACGATGGGTACTTTTATTGGCGACCTGTTTAAAGGATTGCTACTAATGCTCATTATCGGCTTGCCTTTAATTTACGCTATTTTGTGGCTTATGAACGAGATGGGCGGGCTTTGGTGGGCTTATGTTTGGTTGGTATTAACGGGTTTTTCGCTGTTGATGTTTTGGCTTTACCCAAGCTATATCGCGCCAATTTTTAACAAATTTAAGCCGCTGGATAATCTTGAGCTAAAAGTCAAGATTGACAGTTTACTTATTCGCACTGGTTTTAAGAGTGATGGTGTTTTTGTAATGGACGGCTCTAAGCGCTCGGCTCATGGTAATGCGTACTTTACTGGTATTGGCAAAAACAAGCGCATTGTGTTTTTTGACACGCTACTTGAAGGCATGGAAGATAAGGAAGTCGAGGCGATTTTGGCACATGAGCTTGGGCATTTTCACCATAAGCATATTCGTAAGCACATGATTTCTTCTTTTACTATTTCACTTTTAGGCTTAGCGCTGCTTGGCTACTTGATTAATCAGCCTTGGTTTTTTAACGGCCTTGGGGTGCAAACTATGAGTAATCATACCGCGCTGATTTTGTTCACTTTAACCTTACCAGTCTTTAGCTTTTTTATTGCACCTATTAGCAATGCCTTATCTCGCAAGCACGAGTTTGAAGCGGATAGTTTTGCCGCTAAACATACCAATGCGGATGATTTAATTTCTAGTTTGGTGAAGCTTTATCGTGACAATGCATCGACTTTAACGCCAGATAGGCTGTATTCTGCTTTTCATGATTCGCATCCAAGTGCTACTATTCGTATTAATCACTTAAAAGCGAGTGAAAACTAGCCTTTTAAGTTTATGTTTGTTGCCTAGTCTTAGCTGGGCAGTATCCAATATTGCTGATGGCAAACTTTTGTATGATGAGAGCTGTGCCAAATGCCACCACACACCATATCAATCACTAGGTTGGAACGAGATGACTAGTAAAGCAGAACTCGGCTATATGATCGAATCTTGTAGTGATTATTTTCAACTGGATTGGAATGTGCAAGATATCGAAGATACAAGTGAGTATTTAAACGCTGAGTTTTTCTTTTTAGAAAAATAAGCGGTATACTTAACTGCAAAGATTAACGGAGAATATAATGAAAATACCTTTACTAGCTGTGACATTACTTGTTAGCAACTTTGCAATTGCCAATGAAGAAGGCCAGGAATTGCACGAAGAATCTTGTGTTGCTTGCCATATGGTAACCCATGATGATGCCTTCTACACACGTGATAGCTCCAAGATGGCTACATTGTCTGATTTAAGTCGCCAAGTAAGTATGTGTACTTCAAACTTTAATCTTGGCTGGTTCCCGGATGAGGAAAAAGCAGTATTAGATTACTTAAATACTAAGTATTATAAATTCAAATAATAATTGGACTTAACACGGCGTCAAAAATGGCGCATTGAAAAAATCCAAGCTGAGCGCATTGCTCGAGCTAATCGAGTTGCTGATGATAATGAGCTAACGCTAGAATCTGACAACGCACAAACTGGATTGGTCATTACCCGCTATGGTCAGCGCCTACTGGTTGAAGCGCAATCGGGCGAGCTTTATCAATGTACTGGCAGGCGCAATATTGAGCTGTCTGTTGCTGGCGATCAGGTGATTTTTCAAACCACTGATAATAACGAAGGCGTGGTGACAGCGCTATTGCCACGAGATAATTTCCTCACGCGTTCTCAAAAACTTATCGCCGCTAATATTGATGAGCTGTGGTTGGTAGTGGCAATTGAGCCACATTACCAATTTGAGCTAATTGATCGGTATTTGGTGGTGGCTGAAAATGCTGGATTGCCAATTAATATCGTGGTCAATAAAATTGAATTGAGTGATGATTTTGATCAAGTTAAGCACGATTTTTCACTGTACGAATCTGCAGGATATTCGGTGCACTATTTGAGTGTTAAAGCCCAAACTAATGTGGCCGAATTTAAGGCGCAACTTAATCATAAAGCACATATCTTTTTAGGACAATCTGGTGTTGGTAAATCTTCATTGATTAATGAGCTAATCCCAGATCTAAACTTGCGAGTTAACGAGATATCCACCAAGAGCAAACTTGGCAAGCACACCACCACAAACACCACGCTTTATCACATTCCTTCAGGCGGTGATTTGATTGACTCACCAGGTATTCGTGAGTTTCAATTAGACGATTTAACGGATAAAGAAATTTTAAGTGGTTTTAAAGAATTTAAGCCGTTTATTGGTGAGTGCAAATTTAGAAATTGTGCACATATCAATGAGCCAAAATGTGCGATTAAAACTGCAGTAGAAGATGGCGCGATTAATCCCAAGCGCTACCACAGCTATTTGCAACTGATTGGCGCTTAAATGAACATTGAAATTATTGATCAAATTAGTAGTATTGATCGCGCGCAGTGGAACGCGCTCATTACTGATAATAACCCTTTTTGCAAGCATGAATTTCTAGAAGCACTAGAGACGCATAATTGCGTTGGTAGCAAATTTGGCTGGATTCCTAGGCATGTGATTATCACTGAGAATAAACAATTAATCGGCGCAGCAATTTTGTACGAAAAATACAATAACTATGGCGAGTTTGTGTTTGACCATGTATGGCACAATGCGTATGAAAAATACGGCCTTAATTATTATCCAAAGCTTACTTCAGCCATTCCTTATACGCCAGCAAGTGGCGTCAGGTTTTTAGCTAATAAAAGTGACGAAAAGCGTGTTTTTCCATTGCTTTTGGACGCCATTCTTAAAATTTGCGAAAAAATTAACGCCAGTAGTTTTCACTGTCTTTTTCCTAAAGGTGAGATTGAATTTTTTAAGGAAAAAGAGCTTTTTATCCGAAATGACTGTCAATTTCATTGGAAAAATGATGATTATGCCAATTTTGATGATTTTTTGGCGAATTTAAAGCCAAAAAAGCGCAAAAACATACGCCAAGAGCGCTCCAAGGTGCAAAATCAAGGTGTTGTTATTCGCAAGCTTGATGGAAATAGCGCTTCAGAAGCTGATTGGCAAAATTTCGCAAATTTTTATAATCAAACTTTCTTAGAAAAAAGCGGTACGCCAACACTTAATCTTGGCTTTTTTAAATCTATTGCCAAATCTTTGCCTGAGCAAATATTGTTATTTTTGGCAGATTTTAAGGGTGAATGTGTTGCTGGATCGTTAATGTTTAAAAGCGATACTCATCTCTATGGTCGCCATTGGGGTTGTTCTGAGCAAGTCGATCACTTGCATTTTGAGGCGTGTTATTACCAAGGTATTGAATACGCGATTAAACACAAGCTGCAAGTCTTTGAGCCCGGTGCCCAGGGTGAACACAAAGTCGCTCGTGGGTTTTTGCCCACGCTCACTCAATCAGCGCATTGGATCAAAGATGAGACATTTAAAGAGCCAATTAAACACTTTTGTGCTCAAGAATCTGAGCATGTTGCTCATTATATTAAGCAAGTAAATACTCACAATCCTTATAAAAAAGACTAGCCATGAAACAATATTCAGCTGCGTGTGATCAAAACAAAGACCCTATTTTAAAGGTAATCAAGCCTCTGCTATTAAATGCAAAATCGGTACTAGAAGTTGGCAGTGGAACTGGACAGCACTGCGTATATTTTGCCAAAGAATTACCACACCTTACTTGGCAAGCTAGCGATCAGTCTATGTATCTACCCAGTATTAGCGCCTGGATAGATGATGCAAAACTAGCCAACACACCAAAAGCACTAAAGCTCAACGTAGATTTAGATTGGCCAGAAGATAAATATCAGGCTATTTACTCTGCCAATACTGTGCATATCATGAGCTGGGAGATGGTGCTTAATTTTTTCAAAGGTGTTGGACAGGCGCTAGATAAAGGCGGCGTGTTTATTCTTTATGGGCCTTTTAACTATCAAGGGCAATACACTTCGCAAAGTAATGCTAATTTTGACTTATTGCTTAAAGATAACAACCCGCTTAGTGCTATTCGTGATTTTGAAGCGCTTAATCAGCTTGCTCAGAAAGTAGGATTGAGCCTAGTAAATGATTTTGCAATGCCTGCTAACAATCGCATCCTTTGCTGGGAAAAACAATAAGTTATTTAGATAAATCGATATCTTGACCTGAATCTAATATTTTTTGTCTATAAACGCGTAGATAGTCAAAAATACTATCGGGGTATTGTTTATAGTGACGCTCACCAATATAGCGCAAGTGTCCTGCAAAATGGTAACTATAAAGCAGCGCATCAATACGCATTACCTCAACACCTTGATCAAACATGACAATCCCTGGTCGGTAATTTAAACGTAGTTCTCTGGCGTATGCGCTTGGTGTAGTTTTGTTGCCATTAACATCAATGATGGCTTGGTTAGATTCTGCATCGAAGCGCACCACATCAAACAAATCTAATTCTTTTAAAATCTCAGGATTTTTTAAGTGCCCATCGTGTAGTTTATTACACAAAACACAGTACTGATCTTCAAACATTACCAATAATGGTTTGTCTCTTTTTATGCTTAAATCTGTGATTTCTTGAAAAGCACTATGATCTTTAAGTTGATACTGTTTGATGCGGTTTTGCTGCGAAGTAAACTCGGCCAATGTAGTGTGTTGGTAAGCGCGATTTTTTACAAAATTAAGTATGTTCTTAAAACTCTCAACTGAACGATAGCCATTAACTTTATAAACTAACTTATTGTTTTGATCTAAGAAAACAATGGTTGGGGTAAAGTTAACTTTGTAATAGTTTCTAACCTCTTCCTCGGACATGGTTAGATCTTCATTTAGTATCACTTCTTTATTGCCACGAATGTTAATCGCTACTACATCAAAGTTATCTTTAATGATTTGAGTGTTGGCGTTATTCTTAAAGCCTTCTTCTACCATTTTGTAACAATACGGGCAACCAGTTAAATGCATGTAAAGCATTAGGTGCTTATTTTTATCTTTCGCCTCTTCTACATCTTCAGCGATATCTAAAAAACTATCCTTAAACCACTCAGGTAGCTCAGACACCTTTCCACCTACAATTTTCCCAGGTTCAACTGCATTTACATGAGTAAACATACCACTTAACATAAAAACAGCCAATATCAGTTTCAAATATTTCATATATTCTCCTTACAAAGTTTATTCAAATTCCATTTGTTTAAAGATACGCTCAGCGTTTTGCTTGTGCAGTTCTCTATAAGTTCCGCGGTCTCTAAACATAGACTGGTCAATATTGTAAGCTTCATATAAGTCGCCATCTTCATCCAGCACTTTTTGAACTTGCGTATGCATATAAACTAAATAATCTTTGGTGAACTTAGTAACAGTCGCTAAGTCTGTTGGTGCGCCATGGCCAGGAATAATAATCGTTGGCTCTAGTGCTTCAATCTTGTCCCAAGTTTCAATCCAAGCAGAGACATTGGTGCGTGGGAATATTGGAAGCATGCGCTCATTAAAGGCTGTGTCGCCACTAATCAATAGCTTTTGATCTGGCAGCCACAACTGAATATCATCTGGAGAGTGCGAAGCACCAATGTGCATTAACTCAATCTTGGTGTTGCCCATTGGTAGGTTAAGCTTTTCTTCAAAAGTAAGATCTGGACGTACAATTTTGGTGCCAATTGATTTGTCTTTTTGCACTCTTAAGGCGCGAGCATAAATATCCTCACCTTTGTGTTTAATCTCTTTGTCGGCTTCTACATGCGCGACAATAATTGCGCCCTGCTCTTTCCAGTAGTTCGAGCCCAAGATTGCATGACCTTGTGAATTTTCTAAAACAACGTATTTAACCTTCTGATCCGTCACTTTTTTGATTTCTTCATGCATGGCTTTAGCCACTAAATAGCTACCGCCAGCATTAAATACTAAAACACCGTCAGTGGTTACGATGAACGAAAGATTGTTGTTATGGTATGCATTCTCATAAGTGTATGGCTGAGGGGCGCCAATAGCAGAATAGACATTTTCTGCCACTTCTTCTGGCAATCTATACAAAATATTACTTGGCTCATGATCACTCATACTGACAGGATTTAGCTCATCTTGCCAGGCAAAAAATCCATCAGAGTAATTCTTAACATTGGTATAGCCCATGTTTTCTAAAGTTTTAGCGGCGAGTGGTGAACGAAGGTTTCTTCCACAATAAACAATGATCGGTGTGTCTTTAGAAGTGACGTGATCAGCAATTTGAAACTCTATCCAGCCGCGCGCAATATTAATATTTTGACCGCGATTAATGGTACCTGTAACTTTTAGCTCAAAAGGCGTGCGCACATCAATCAAGACAACATTTGGATCTTCATTCAAAATTTTGTCTAGCTCTGCAGTATTGATATTAACAATTTGCTGGTTAACGGATTCTAGCATTTTGTTGCCATCAATGATATCAATATCAGCTTGGGAATTTAGCGCTGCGAATAAAGCGGTTATACTTAAAAGTTTTTTTAACATTAGGATTTATTATTAAAATAGTTATGTTCCATTATCACATATAGGATTAGCTAATGCTATAATTTAGGTTTATCATATTATAATCAAAAAGGAGAAAACTATGAAAAAATTACTAACAGTTCTAGCGCTATCGAGCACCCTTAGTATAGGGATTACTCATGCACAAAACTGGAGCCCTTGGAATAATACCAATGGTAATTATTACAATCCATTTTCCAATAATAATGGCTCAAATACGCCATGGAATAACAATAATAACTTTAGCCCTTTTAATAATTCACGCCCTTTTAGTTTTAATACCGGCTCTCAGCCGTTTGGTTTTAATACTGGTTCAAACTCTTTTGGCCCATTTAATAACAATCGTAATTGGCAGAATCAAAATTTTAATCCCATGGGCGTCGCCAAATCCGCAGGTGTCACTATACAGGACACTGTTGATACGCTAGCTAATGATGAGCCGGCAAAAATTACACCAGATATGTTCTTGCAAATGGTACAAGTAACTGAAGTTGATGAAGGCATTACAGGCCCTGAAGTCGATGAATCGATCAAATCGATGGCGACTAATGAATCAATTTTGCATGTGGCCATGTTTCCATTGAGCGAACAAATCGCTAATGTAACGGGTAAGCCTTATCGGCATTTAACCATTCATAATATTTGTGATGCAGCAACGGCCGGCAAGATTGCTGATATTGATGACAGATATGCTGTGATTTTGCCTTGTCGAATTGCTGTCGTTGAAGGCAAAGATGGCAAGATTAGAATGATCAGTATGAATGTTGACGTTATGAAGGCTATGAATTTGCCAGATTCTGCGCTAGGTCCTGCAACAGATGTCGCTGAAAAAATGAATGCTATTATTGAAGGTGCCAAGGAAGGCTCTTTCTAGATCCATTCTAGCATCCAATAAAAAAGCCTGCAGTTGCAGGCTTTTTTATTGGATTTTTTTAGCTACTCAAAATCTTAAATTAACAAACCCCATTCTAATTAGGTTTAACCAGCCAACAATTAACAATATTCCACCTATCGGTGTTAAAAATACTAAAGGATGATAGTGAGTAAACGAATATAAATACAAACTGCCGGAAAATAAGATAATGCCTAATACAAATATCCATACACTTTGTTGAATGATTTTAAGCGGTTTGAATTGGTAAAGCCCAGCCAGTATGGCTATCATTAATGTGTGATACATTTGGTAAGTGGCTGCGGTTTGAATTCTAGCAATATCTTTAACTTCCAAAATGTCTTTTAACATGTGCGCTACCATAGCACCCATAACAACTGCTAATGCACCACTTAGGGCGATAAAAATCCAGATTTTTTTCATTGAAATTTTAATAAAAAATAATTAACTTTTATAACTATACGCCTAATTGTTTAATAATAGTTGTGCTTATAGTATTTTTAAGGCCACCCAATAAGGCGTATATTAAGAAACACTCAATGATTAATACATTGAAGAATTTTAAACAAAAGAGGAGAAATAAAATGCTAGCTCATACCAAAAAAAACTTTGAGACTTATCCGACTAATCGTGTAGTTGCGATCATAGATAGCAAAATGGAAGCTGATGAAGTCTGCTGTGAATTATTACAAGCTGGATTTGACAGTGCTGATATTGACCAATCATTTGGCAAAGAAGGCTTAAAGTTTCTTGATCCAGATGGACGTAGCCATGGATTAATGACCAAGCTGATTCGAAAGTGGCAGTTTATTGCACAAGGTGAAGAATTAAGATATTTAAATCGAATTAAAAAAGGCTTAAAAGCGGGTCATGCAATTGTCAGCGTTCCAGCTCTAACAGAATCTGCACGCACTAAAGTGGCAGATATTTTAAGATCACATCATGCTGAAGGGATTCGCTTCTATGGACATTTTTATGTTGAAAACTTAGATAAGGCTGCTATTTAAATACTTAGCTAGGTTGTCTATTTGAAAAATAAGACAACATCTTTGTCATAAAATTTAATTTGTGCATTCCATTTTTTGGCAAGATGGTTCATTGTTTTTTTGCTAAAAAAACATATGTGTGTTGTGTCATCTTTGTAATGCCAAGATGAAAAATCAATCTCTTGGCTTAACATGCTGGTCATAACTGCTAGCACGCCACCTGGGTTTAAAAGCCTAAACAACCGACTTAGCTCTTTTCCAGGCTCGTCTAAGTGCTCGGCCACTTCTGTGGCTGTAATAAAATCGTATTGATTATTAAAGATATCAGAATTATTGGCGTAGTACTTATCAAATAAATCGACAGCATAGCCTTTTTCTTCAAACATCAGTGATAAGGTCGGCCCTGGGCCGCAGCCAAAATCTAAGCCTTTAGCGCCTGGTTTAATGCAATCCAAAACGGGGTTAAACACCCGAGACAAGAACGCACGATAATGTTCGTCTTCTGGATTATTTTGATGTAAATCGTAACGAGATTTTTCGTCAGTATTATTTAAATGAAAACGCTTTGGTGAAAATACTAATTCACACGTTGAGCAACGCAAGTAGCTAGAATTTTCATTTGAATAATAAAGATGAGTATCTGTAGAGTCGCACAACACACAAGAATGATCTTGATTCATTGTACGACGCTTAAACTAACTAGTGTGAACAAGACTCAGAATGAACATGACCGTGCTCTAACTCATCTTTTGTAGCCTCTCTAACGTTTTCAATGCTTACGTTAAAGTGTAGTGTTTCACCAGCTAATGGATGATTGGCATTAATCGTAACCGTTTCTTCGTTGATCTTTTCAACATGAACAATAAATGGATTACCCTGCTCATCTTGAGATTGAAGCTCCATGCCTATTTCTATCTTATCAATACCTTGTAAAGCTTCTTTTGGAATCTCTTGGATAGCCTCTTCATGATGAACGCCGTATGCATCTTCAGGCTCAATAGATACATCACAAGTCTCGCCTATTTTTAATCCTTCAAGCGCTTTTTCTAAACCTGGAATAATATGTCCATGTCCTTGAATAAATGGCATAGGCTCTTTGCCTTTCGATGTATCAATTATTTCACCAGCATCATTTTTTAGGGTGTAGTGCATTTCAACTACCGCATCTTTTTTAATTGTCATTTTTTCTCCTTAAATTGGCCTAAGAGCCTGTGTTAATTATTAAAAAACCTGCATATTTACAGGTTTCTGAATTTGTCTTGATTACTAATTAGATTATATAGGGGCGCACCGTTACTTATTCAACCATCTACCCTGTGAAACCCACAATAACCATGAAGCTATAAAGGCAGCGAACAAGCCATTTTGAATCCACGGGTCAATTGGATATTGCTTAACCGCCAAGGCCGACAAGAACAACACCAAAACAACAAATCCAGTTTTGCACTTAATTCTATCTTTTTTTTGCTCGTGTCTCATGCAGTGCAAAATCACATCAACCAGATTTTTAAAAGGGTAGATAAGTAAAAAGATGATTAGAGGGGTTAAAATTACCGATATAGCGATTGAAATTACACCGTCAACATCTGCCTCAACAAAGCCTAAATAAGCGCCTATGTCCATACCTGCAAGCGTTGAGATAATCCAATCTCCTGGAAAAGATGCCCACTCGATGGCAGTTTGGAATAATGACTCAGTAGTGTTGGCAGGATAATCTTTCATAGTAGTTATTTAGATAAAATAATTAGAATGTATTTTATTAGAGACTTAATAAAAATGTTGTCAATATTTAAAGTTTAGATAGTTAAATGCCATCGCTCTTTAACTCATACAAGATATCACTAATCTGATACTGCGGCTTAAAATCTGGCACAATTTGAATTAAAAGTTTATGTAGATTCTCATGATCACAACTCTCGATTGCGCCATTTAACTCTTCTAATACTGGCTTTAGCTCATCCCAAGCTAGCATCTCTTCTTGTACACGAAAATTGTACGAAATACAAAGTAAGATAGGCGAAAAAAAACCCCGCATTACTGCAGGGTTTTAATAACCCAAAAGGGAATAGTATGGTGGGGCGTGAGCGATTTGAACGCTCGACCAGCGGATTAAAAGTCCGATGCTCTACCAACTGAGCTAACGCCCCATATTAGTTTTTTCAACACTTGGTGCGAAAAGTGAAATTATACATTATCTCTATTTAAAAACAATCAAAAATCAGCCTTTATTTACTATTTCTTTCAAGGATTTCCCTGGCTTAAAAAAAGGTACGTATTTTTCTTCAACCTGTGTTCTTTCGCTAGTTTTTGGATTGATACCTTGGCGTGCCTTTCGATGTTTTTTTAAAAAACCACCAAATCCTCTAATCTCAACACCCTCGCCCGATACAATCGATTGGGTAATACTTTCTATAATTAAATCAACTGCTAATTTAACGTCAGACTTGGGTAAGCTGGTATTTTCGGTTAAGTTTTGAACTAGATCGGTTTTTTTCATAATTTCACCATAAAAAAAGGCCGCTTTGTATTCCTACTCAGCGGCCTTTTTAATCGTCAAGATTTACTTATCTTTTGCTTGCTTAAGTAAGTCACCTAATGTTGAACCTGCTACTTCATCAGAAGACTGCTTATTGTAGTCTGCCATAGCTGCTTGCTCTTCAACTGAGTTCTTAGCTTTAACACTAACAGAAACGTTGCGAGATCTTCTATCAACATTCATAATAACAACTTCAATTTCTTGACCTGTTTTTAGGACTGTTGTTGCGTCTTCAACACGCTCTTGTGAAATCTCACCCGCTTTTAAGTAACCAGTAATATCTTCAGCTAAGCTGATAACTGCACCACGTGGATCAACTTCCATGATGGTACCTTTAACAATAGTACCCTTCTTGTTAGCAGACGCATATTGCATAAAGTCGTCTTCAGCTAATTGCTTAATACCTAATGAAATGCGTTCTTTCTCAGCATCGATATTTAGAATAACAACTTCTAATTCTTGACCTTTAGAGTAGCTTGATACTAATTCTTCAGCAGATTGTTTATCCCAAGAGATATCAGCTAAGTGAATTAGACCATCAATACCACCTTGTAAACCAACAAATAAACCGAAGTCAGTGATTGACTTAACATTAACGATAATCTTATCGCCTTTGTTTTGAGTTGCTTCAAATGCTTCCCAAGGGTTCTCTAATGCTTGCTTCATTGATAATGAAATACGGTGCTTAGATTCTTGTACATCTAAGATCACTACGTCAACTTCTTGACCTAGCTTAACAATCTTAGAAGGACGAGCGTTTGCGTTTGTCCAATCCATTTCTGAAACGTGAACCAAACCTTCAACACCGTCTTCAATTCGTACAAATGCTCCGTAGTCAGTAAGATTAGAAACAGTACCTGTAACTTTCTTACCAATTGGTAAGCGATCTGAAATACTATCCCAAGGACTAGCAGAAAGCTGCTTAAGGCCTAGTGATACACGCATCTTCTCTTTATCGTAGTTAAGAACTTTAACTTTGATCTTATCGCCAATTGTTAGCTTCTCAGATGGGTGGTTAACACGCGTCCAAGAGATATCTGTAATATGAAGTAAACCATCAACGCCACCAAGATCAACAAATGCACCATAATCAGCCAAGTTTTTGACGATACCGTCGATTTCCTTACCTTCTTCAAGTGTCTCAAGTAATGCTTCACGATCTGCTGAGTTAGCTTCTTGCATAACTGCTTTTCTAGAAATAACGATGTTGTTTCTAACTTCGTCCATTTTGATAACGATGGCTTCAATTTCTTGACCTGTTAGGTAAGAGAAGTCTTTAACTGGGCGAACGTCAACTAATGAGCCCGGTAAGAATGCCTTAACAAGGCCAATATCAACAGTCAAACCACCTTTAACAGCACCAGTTACAATACCAGTGACTGTCTCTTTAGAGTTCATTGCTGTTTCTAAAGACTTCCAAAGCTTAATACGTTTAGCATCAGCGTATGACAACAGTGTATTACCTAGGCCATCGTCGATTGATTTAAGAGCGACTTCTACAATATCACCTTCTGCAACCTCTATTTCACCTTTTGGATTTTTAAATTCGTCTAGAGAGATAAATCCCTCTGATTTTAGTCCAACGTTTACAATCGCTTTTTCGCGATTAAGACTAATTACGGTACCCATTAATAAGGCGCCTACTTTTACGTTTTGTTGTTCTACGCTGTTTTCAAACAGCTCAGCAAATGATTCTGACATATTTTCTTCTTTTGATATTGACCGGTAATTCTTTAGGCTATTTACGGTTTACGCCTAATGCATATCGGGTTAGTTTATTTATAAAGCTTAACCGCTTAAGCTTTAACCAGTTCGCTCACTTGAGCGATTACCTCATCTAATGATAACTCAGTGGTATCAATGATGAGAGCATCTTTCGCAGGTTTTAAAGGAGAATGCTTACGCGAACTATCTCGTGCATCTCGTGCTTCAACCTCTGCTAAGATTTGCGACATTATACCCTTATGACCCTGTGCTTGCAATTGTTTTAGGCGCCTATTAGCACGCTCTTCACTGTTTGCAGTTAGGTAAACTTTAAATTTAGCCTCTTTAAAAACTACCGTGCCCATATCACGACCATCAGCCACTAAGCCGGGTGGCATGGCAAAGTCTTGTTGACGTTTTAATAAGGCACTGCGTACAACACCAATTGAGGCAATTTTTGAAGCCATCTCGCCAGTTGTCTCTAATCGCAATGCTTTAGAAACATCATGCCCATCAAGATAAACGCTCACTAATTCACTATCTGATTGAGTTTTAAACGCTAAATCTAGATGGGTAGCTATTTTTACCAAGGCCGGTTCATCAATAATATCAACACTCCTACTCTCTACAGCTAAAGCAAAAGCGCGATAAATAGCACCTGAATCAAGCAGATTCCAACCTAATTTTTGAGCAATAACGCGAGCAACCGTACCTTTGCCAACACCACTTGGGCCGTCGATGGTTAGAACAGGTGTACTCATTTAGTTTCAGGGCGCAGCCCAAGACTACTTCCTCGATAAAAATATATCATATTTTTACCTCAGGTCGCATATGCGGGAACAATAAAACATCTCGAATCGATGGTGAATCTGTAAATAGCATCACCAATCGATCAATACCGATACCTTCGCCTGCTGTTGGCGGCATGCCGTATTCTAGTGCGCGAATATAATCTGAATCATAGTGCATGGCTTCGTCATCACCGGCATCTTTTTCAGCCACTTGTGCCTTAAAGCGCTCAGCTTGATCTTGTGCATCGTTAAGCTCAGAAAAACCATTAGCAATTTCACGTCCACCAATAAACAACTCGAAGCGATCAGTGATAAATGGATTATCGTCATTGCGCCTTGCAAGTGGTGAAACTTCAGTAGGATATTGGGTAATAAATGTCGGCTGCATGAGTCTTTCTTCAACCGTTTTTTCAAATATTTCGATTTGAATTTTGCCCAAACCCCAGCCACTTTTAACTTGGATACCTAATTTTTCAGCAGTAGCTTTAGCATTGTCTTCATTTAAATCCTCAGGCTTAAAGGTTGGATTGTGTGCAAGAATTGAATCAAACACGCTAATACGATTAAACGACTTCGAGAAATCAAAATCATCACCTTGATAATGAATTGTGTCACTGCCACAAACATCCACAGCAATTCCGCGAAAGAGTTTTTCAGTCAAATCCATCAGATCATGATAGGTAGCATAAGCTTGATAAAACTCAATCATGGTAAATTCTGGATTATGGCGTGTTGATAAGCCTTCATTTCTAAAATTACGATTAATTTCAAACACTCGATCCATACCGCCAACCACCAAACGCTTTAAATAAAGCTCAGGGGCGATACGCAAAAACATCGGCATATCTAGTGCATTGTGATGTGTTTCAAACGGCTTAGCAGTAGCGCCACCAGGAATAGTTTGCAACATAGGGGTTTCCACTTCCATGAAATCCGCTTCATTGAAGAAATTACGAATGTAAGTCACAATTGCACTTCGGCGCTTAAAAGTATCTCTTGCTTGTTCATTAGTAATTAAATCTACATAACGCTGGCGATATCTAGTTTCTTGATCAGACAGGCCGTGGAATTTTTCAGGCAATGGTCTTAATGATTTAGTCAGTAGCTTAATACTATCAACACGTACTGAAAGCTCACCTACATTAGTTTTAAACAAGGTGCCCGTTGCTGCCAAGATGTCGCCAATATCCCATTTTTTAAACTGCTCGTTGTAAAAGCCTTCGGGCAATTCATCGCGGGTGGCAAATATTTGGATGCTCCCGCTAGAGTCTTGTATAGAGGCGAAACTTGCTTTACCCATGACACGCTTGAGCATCATGCGGCCTGCAATCGAAACTTTGATAGATTTCTCTTCTAGATCTTCTTTAGAAAATTGATTGTACTCATCAGCCAGGTTTTGCGCCAAATGTTCAGGTTTAAAATCATTGACAAATGGATTGCCTGATTTTCTTAATAGATCCAGTTTTGATTTTCTTTCAGAAATTAACTTGTTATCGTCTTGATTGCTCATAAGGTTTATTGGGATGTTTTTTGCTCTAATTCTTGTTGTGCAAGTGATTTGGCTTTGGTTAAGTCTTGCTCTGCTTGGATCGTCTTGCCCATGCGCTTTAGTAAAGTGCCACGATTATAATAGGCTTGATAAAAATTTGCATCCAATTCAATGGCTTTATTTAAGTCGTGCAATGCTAAATCATCTTTAGCAGTTTTAATATAGGCATTTCCACGATTATAAATAGCTGCTATATAATCTGCATCTAAACTAATTGCTTGTGAATAAGCGTTAATGGCTTTATCACTTTGCTCTAGACGATCATAGCAATTACCTAGATTATTAAATGCACCGCTGTCGGTTTTTTTGAGTGCAATGGCTTGTTCAAAATATTCAACTGCAGAGCTA
The DNA here is from genome assembly GCA_028352435.1 of Candidatus Thioglobus sp. Classification (GTDB taxonomy): domain Bacteria; phylum Pseudomonadota; class Gammaproteobacteria; order PS1; family Pseudothioglobaceae; genus Thioglobus_A. Next base: position 48,305 of record JAOMMB010000003.1, read on the forward strand.
AAATTTTCTTTTTCTTGCTCTAAATAGGCCAAGCAAAAATAAGCCTCAGCACTATTTGGATTAGCTTTAATAGCATTTGACATGCTTTCAACTGCTAAATCATTATTACCCTGTAATTGATGAAGATTTCCCAAACTAAGGTGTGCGTTAGCTTTAAGGGCTTCATCTGCATCTACATGATTAACCAGTCCATTCCATGCTTGAATAGCCAATGAAAGATCACCATTTTTCTGATGTGTATAGGCACTAACCATTAAGTCACTTAATTGTGTTTCTGTATTCATATTAAGCTAATAATTAGTTTTCTAATGTTGTTTCCAGTTCGATGCTCATACAAATACAAGCCTTGAAATTTGCCCAAGGCAAGCGATCCTTGAACAATAGGAATGGTTTTTTGCTCACCTGTAAATATAGAGCGAATATGGCCAGACATATCAAAATCGCCTTCATTACAATGGCGGTAATCTGGATTAGCATCAGGAATATATTGTTGAAAATAATCTTCAATATCTAGTAACAAATTAGCATCTTCATTGCCCGTGATCATTAACGATGCTGATGTATGGGCAACAAATACATGGCACAATTGGGCTTTAGTGGCATTAATTATCTCATTTATCTGAGTGGTAATATCAACAGCGCCACGACCATTGGTCGTCACAATTAACTCATGTTGGCTCACTTTAATAAATCCTTAGCTTTTTGCGTATCAACTACTTCAAGATCCTTAGAAGGTTTTTTACCCAGAGTTTTGATAAAGAAAAACATTCCAAGTATTAAAAACACAAATGGTGCATACCATAAAAGATACGTATTTTTATTCATCGGCGGTTTAAAAACCACAAAATCACCATAGCGATCTGTCATATATTTGCGAATATCGTCATCTGTTTGATTATTAACAATTAGTTCGCGTACTTTTTTACGCAAGTCTTTGGCAAGGCCAGCATTTGAGCCACCAATACTTTGCCCCTGGCAAACTGGACAGCGGATCTCGTCAACTAAACTACTATACCTTTGTTGATGCTTCTCATTTGTAAAGCTATTTGCCTCGATACTTTCAGCGTAAACAGGCTGAAATGCCAACAACATAATACATAGGCTAACTCTTTTAAATAGAGCCGTTGTTTGGGTAAAATTTCGCATACGCTATTCATGAACGATAAAACCTCGATTTTACACTTTCCAAGGAAAATAAAAGAAGCACCATGCCATTAATTACACTTGACAATATTTCTTTAAGTTTTTCAGATAAACCTATTCTTAACGAGGTAAGTTCCACGATTCTTAAAGGTGACAAAATCGCGCTAATTGGTCGAAATGGTGAAGGAAAATCTACCTTTATGCGTATCTTGGCTAGTACTATTGAGCCAGACGATGGCAAGCTTAAAATTAAAAATGGCATAAAAATAAGCTATTTAGAACAAACACCGCCTGAAGATAACGATAAAACTCTTTTCAATATTGTATCTGAAGGCTTAGGGGAAGTTGGCGATACGATTGCCAAATATCAACATTTAATTAATTTGGGTGAGTTGGATAAAGCAAGTGAATTTCAGGAAAAAATAGACCAGCTTGATGGCTGGCAGTATCTTCACAAAATTGAAACCATTCTAAATCGATTCTCTTTAAATGCACAAACTTCATTGTCAACTTTATCAGGTGGCTGGAGGCGTCGAGTGATGTTGGCGCGCGCCTTGATTCAAGAGCCAGATGTATTGTTATTAGATGAACCAACCAACCATATGGACATTACTGCTATCTTGGATTTAGAGCGCATGCTTAAGGAATACCATGGAACGCTGGTAATTATTAGCCATGATCGTTCGTTTATTGCCGGCATTGTTAATAAAGTGTTTGATCTAGATCGTGGCCATCTAAGTGTCTTTGAGTGTGGCTATAAAGCTTATGTGAAGCGTAAAAATGAACAACTTCATGCAGAGGAAATTGCAAATGCTCGTTTTGACAAAAAAATGGCTCAGGAAGAGGTTTGGATCAGACAAGGCATTAAAGCACGTCGCACCAGAAATGAAGGTCGAGTAAGATCTTTAGAGTCTATGCGAAAATCTTTTACTGATCGTCGCGCCAAAAAAGGTAATGTCAAAATTCATGCTTTAGAAGATGAAAATAGAGCCTCTAAGGTTGTATTTGAGGTGAAAAAAATCTCATATGAGATAGCTGGTTTAGAGCTGGTTAAAGACTTTTCAATGCTGGTTCTCAAAGGTGAAAAAATTGGCATTATTGGTGGCAATGGTAGTGGTAAATCAACATTTATCAAATTACTACTTGATGAACTTCAGCCAACCAAAGGCTCAATACGCCGCTCTAAAACTATTCAACTTGCCTATTTTGATCAAATGCGCGATAACCTTGATCCAAATATGAAAGCCATGGACTTTGTCTCTGGTGGTCGTGAGCATATTGATGTTGCCGGAAAGAGTAAGCATATTATTGGCTATTTACGTCAATTTTTGTTCACTGGAAAACAGGCGATGGCACCTATTAGAATGTTTTCTGGTGGTGAAAAAAATCGACTCATGCTTGCCAAAATTTTGTCTCAGCCCGCTAATCTACTTGTACTCGATGAGCCTACAAACGATTTAGATGTGGAAACTTTAGAGCTTTTAGAAGAGATGCTGGTTGATTACAACGGCACTTTAATTTTAATCTCTCATGATAGAACTTTTTTAAACAATGTAGTTGGTTCAACGGTTGTTCTAGATGGTGATGGTGTCATTAACCAATATGCAGGTGGCTATGATGATTATCTTAGTCAAAAACAAGATAAGGTAGAAGCGCAAAAAACAAAGTCCAGTCCTAAGTCAAAACCAACTTCTGAAAAAACAGTTGACACGAATGCCAAAAAACTGACTTATAAGCAACAGCAAGAGCTTAAAAAATTACCTGGAAAAATTGAAAAAGCTGAAATAGAAATTGGCGAGATCCAAATGCAGCTTTCAGATCCAGAATTTTTCCAAACAGATGAATCTCAAGATGCTCTGATTCGTTTAGCCAGATTAGAAACTGATTTAGCCCGTTATTTTGAAAAATGGGGGGAGCTTGAATGAGTAAAGATATACCGCTTATTGTTGATTTAGATCACACGCTAATCAACACTGACTTACTTTTTGAATCCTCCAAAGGTGTTCTTAAACAGCAACCTTGGCTAATTTTATTGTATCCATTTTGGTTTTTTCAAGGTAAGGGTTATTTAAAAGACCAGCTGGTAAGACGCTTTACAATAGACGTCTCTGCCTTGCCTTATATTCAAGACACGATTGATTATATTAATGAGCGCAAAAAACAAGGCTCAACCATCATTCTTGCAACCGCCTCTCACAAAGATTATGCATTTGCTGTTGCTAATTATATTGACTTATTTGACGATGTTATGGCAAGTAATGCTGATTTCAACCTATCTTCGCACAATAAAGCAGACAAACTGGTAGAGAGATTTGGCTATAAAGGATTTGATTATATGGGTGATCATATGCGTGATATGCCTGTTTGGGAATCATCAAATTTGTCAATTTTAGTGAATGTTACCGATAAGATTATTAATCGTACTGCCCACTTAAATACGCTACTTATTTCCAAGAAAGATTCATGATACAGGCCTGGATATTTTTAATATTAGCCATCGCCTTAGAGGTTGGCGGCACGACTGCTATGAAATTCTCAGATGGCTTTAGTAAGCTACTACCCTCAGTGTTGATCTTTGTTTGCTACACTTTATCTTTTGTCTCCCTAACTTTTGCCTTGAAAAAATTTGAGATGGGGATTGCTTATGCAATTTGGGCGGGGCTTGGAACGGTACTAATTACTGTTATTGGTATTATGTATTTCGAAGAATCTTCTAATTTACTAAAATTTTTCAGTATTCTTTTGATTATGATCGGTGTTATTGGCCTGCACTTAAGTAGCAATAACCCTTAGCAAGAACTAGCTTTCTAGTACGTAAGACAAGCTACCTAATAATAAATAAATCACAGTGGTTACCACAAGAGTTGCAGCGATCACACGCGCCATCTTTAGGTTTTTTCCCAAGACTTTATTACTAACAAACCACACACAGTAACCAATAACAAAAGCAATAATTAAAAGACGAATTAGAAACATGAGATCTACCTAGATGAATTAAGTGTTTCAACTATTTTAGTCGCTAATGCTAAGTTAATACCATTGACTTTCTGAATTTCACCAATCGAGGCTTGTTTTAACTCTTCAAGCCCGCCAAAATAATTAAGCAATGCAGAGCGCCTAAGCTTACCAACTCCCTTAATTGACTCTAGAGGAGAGGTGGTTCGATTTTTAGAGCGCTTGAGTCGATGATTTTTAATTGCAAAACGATGCGATTCATCTCGAATATGATTAACCAGCATGAGAGCTGGATCTTGAGGCGCTAAGTTAATCTTGTTTACCTGGCCATTATCAACCGTGATTAGAGTTTCCAATCCTGCTTTACGGTTTTCACCCTTAGCAACACCTACTAGCTGGATCTCATCAATACCGATAGAATCCATCACCATAATTGCTTGATTAAGCTGACCTAGGCCGCCATCAATAAACACCAAATCAGGCAGCGGTTGATTATCTTTTAACAATTTTGAATAACGCCTATAAACCACTTGATTCATTGCAGCATAATCATCGCCTGGGGTAATATTTTTAATATCAAACTGGCGATACTTACTTACCTTTGGCACGCCCTTTTCAAACACAACGCATGATGCTGTGGTTGCCTCGCCCATCATATGGCTAATATCAAAACACTCCATATATTCGGGTAATTTTTTTAAATTTAAAACACTTTGTAAATGAACCAAAGTTGATTTTTTTCTAAATCTGGCCAATAAGTTCTGATTAAGATTTTCTTTAACCGTTAAATTAGCAATTGACAAATAGTGCTTTTTATCTTTACTTGGTGTGTCAATAATATGTGTATGAAGTGCGCTTGAAATTATCTTCTTGTCTAATAATTTATGGCTAACGAGTAATTGTTTTGGCGTATCTTTACCCACATAATACAAAGGTAAAAAAGCACATAAAACTACTTCAACTGATTGATGATTTGAATTTTTAGGCAGAATAAACTCTTGTCCTACTTGCTTACCTGAACGAATAAATAGCACCTCAATAGCGTTAACGCCATCTTGCTGAAAAGCAGAAATTACATCCATATCAGCCGTAGAACTTGAAGAATGCTGCTCTTGAATTTTTCTTAAATCAATGAGTTGATCACGCAGGCGAGCAGCTAGCTCAAATTCTTGATTAATCGATGCCGTTTGCATTTTTTTCGAAATTTTTTCTAAGGTTTGCTTGCCCTTTCCCCCTAGAAATAAAGACATCATCTTGACATCTTGCTGATAATCATCATCATCAATATGCCCGACACAAGGCGCACTACACAAGCCGATTTGATACTCCAAACAGGCTCTTGATCTAGATCGATAAGTGGCGTTAGTGCACTGTCTAACTTTGAATATTTTCTTTAATAGATTTAAAGAGTCTCGCACCACATGAGCCGATGGATACGGTCCAAAATACTGGTGTTTTTCTTGTTTTGTGCCTCTAAAAAAATTTACTCTTGGATGTTTGTCATTGCTAATGGCGATATAAGGGTAGCTCTTTGAATCTTTTAGCAAGATGTTGTATCTTGGCATGTGCTGTTTAATAAGCTCTGCTTCGAGTAACAACGCCTGGGTTTCGGTTTGGGTTACTATCACCTCAAAAGTATCAATATTAGCCACAAGAGCCCTAGTTTTGCCACTTTCATACTGCTTAACAAAATAGCTGGAAACCCGATTTTTAAGGTTTTTTGCCTTACCGATATAGAGCACTAAACCTTGTTTATCTAGCATTTGATAAACACCAGAATTTTGCGTTAGATTGTCAAGTTTTTCTTTAATAGACATGAGTGAAAAAGGTAAAATAAAAACGAAATTTATTCTCTTTAAAAATACAATGTTAAAAATAGCCCTTATTATATTATCTATCCTGCAAATGAACTTTGCTTTTGCACAATCAGAAGCACCTTTAGTTCCAATTGACAAAAAGGATGTTATAGAAATGCTTGATCCACCAGGAACAGCGGCGCTTAACATTATGCTTGGTGCACTTTCTTCTTTTAAAGTATTAAAAAAATCTGACCAAGCCTCAATAGCAAACACCACAAGCCTAGTCAAGATCAAGGTTTTGCCGTTTATTGCTTTAGAAGAAAGTGCGCAGATTGCACTTAAAGATCATTGGAATCAGTTAAATCCTTTGCAAAGACAACTGTTTGTTGACTATATTGAGCACTCATTGATCAAAGACTATGTTGGCATGCTGTATTCTTACAAAGAGATGGATTCTGTTGAAATTTCACTACAGAAAAACGTATTAAGAAAAGACAATAAAGCTTTAGTAAAGCTAGAAATTAAGTTAAATGCAGGTGCTAAACCTTCTGTAGTTACCTTGAAAATGATTCGAAATGATCGTTGGAAGATATATGATGTTGTATTTTCTGGCGTTAGTGTTGTGAAAAATTACAGTGCACAATTTAACTCACACATTAAACGCAAAGGCTTGGATAGTTTGATTGAAAGAACTATTAAAAGACTGAATAAAAAATAATGTACAAACTGGTTATTAAAGGTGGCACAACTCTTAACGGTATCGTTAAGATTGCCGGTTCTAAAAATGCTGCTTTGCCAATCTTGTTTGCTTCAATTTTAGCAGATGCCCCAATAAATCTTAATAATACTCCACACTTAAGCGACGTTTCAACCACGCTTAGATTGTTAATGGACATGGGTGCAGAGTTTATTCTCGAATCTGATAATTCTCTATCTATAGATTCTTCAAAACTGACCAAGCTTACTGGTGAATATGATCTAGTTAAAACTATGCGTGCATCAATCTTAGCACTTGGGCCTATGTTGGCAAAATACAAAGAAGCTAAAATCTCTTTACCAGGTGGTTGTGCTATCGGCACCCGACCGGTCAACCTGCATTTAAAAGCTCTAGAAGATCTAGGTGCTAAAATTGATGTCAAGAATGGTTATATCTATGCAACCACGGATCAGCTTATTGGCACTGATATACATTTTGAACAAGTCAGTGTCACTGCCACTGAAAACATTCTAATGGCGGCGACCTTAGCAAAAGGTTTAACCACCATTCATAACGCTGCTCAAGAGCCAGAAATTATTGACCTAGTCAATTGTTTAATTAAGATGGGCGCCAAAATTACTGGTGCAGGTACCTCTATTATTTCCATTGAAGGCGTTTCTAGCTTATCTGGAGCTAGACATAGTGTTTGCCCTGATCGTATCGAAGCAGGAACATACCTTATTGCAGCGGCTATTACTGGTGGTAAAGTGACGCTCAAAAATGTTCGCTACCAATCCATGCAGTCTGTACTTGATAAACTGAAAGAAACAGGTGCTGAAATTGATTATAACGACAACACAATTACCCTGGATATGAAGGGTAAACGCCCTAAAGCCGTTAACATTAAAACCAGTGTTTATCCAAATTTTCCAACTGATATGCAGGCACAGTTTTGTGCGCTTAATTGTATTGCAGACGGCCAGTCAGCTATCACTGAAACCATATTTGAGAATCGTTTTATGCATATTCCAGAGCTATCTCGTATGGGCGCGGACCTCACTTTAGAAGGTAACACGGTTATTTGTAAAGGTGTAAAATCGCTCACGGGTGCAAATTTGATGGCAACCGACCTGCGAGCTTCAGCTTCTTTAGTACTCGCAGGATTGGCAGCAACAGGCACAACCACAATCGAACGTGTTTATCATCTAGATCGCGGCTATGAAACCATTGAAGAAAAATTAAAATTATTAGGCGCTCAAATTGAGCGCATACAAGATTAGAGAAAAATACCATGTTAACCATTGCACTATCTAAAGGCAGAATTTTAGAACAAACCTTACCTTTATTAAAAAAAGCCGGATTAGAAATCGCTGCCGAAGAGTTAAACTCTCGTAAGCTAATTCTAGACACCAATCTTGATGATGTTAAAGTTGTTATTATCCGCGGCACCGATGTACCTGTATTTGTGCAACATGGTGCTGCTGATATAGGTATTACCGGCAAAGATGTTCTGCTTGAACATGGTGCTAATGGATTATTTGAAATGCTAGATTTAGGTATTGCTAAATGTAGACTTATGGTGGCTGCCAAATCTGAAAACTACCAACAAGGTAATATTTTAAAAGTAGCAACCAAGTATGTTAAATCTGCAAAAAAATATTTTGAACAAAAAGGTCAGCCTTGTGAAATCATTAAACTTTATGGTGCGATGGAATTAGCACCTGTGGTTGGTTTGTCACACTGTATTGTGGATATCGTCGATACAGGCAACACGCTTAAAGCTAATGGCCTTATTCCACTGGATCATATTGAAGATATCAGTTCACGACTGGTGGTTAATAGCGCTTCATTTAAAACTAAAAATACAGCGATTAAATCTTGGGTTAATGCTATTGAGAAAAACCTATGATCACTAAGCTTTCATCAGCTCAATCAGATTTTCAAGACAACTTAAGTAAGCTTCTTTCTTGGGAAAGTGTATCTAACAATAACGTTGCCAAAACTGTGGATGACATTATTGCTAATATTCGTACTCATGGCGACAAGGCCTTAGTTGACTACACCAATCAGTTTGACAGAATGAGTGCTAGCAACATGGGTGAGCTGACCATCAAAGTATCGACGCTAAAAAAGGCGTTTGACACACTTGATGACAAGCAAAAAACCGCACTAAAAACAGCTGCTGATCGCGTTAATAGTTATCATCAAAAGCAAAAACAAGCCACTTGGACTTACACCGAAGATGATGGCACTATGTTGGGCCAAAAAATAACGCCACTTGATCGTGTTGGTCTTTATGTTCCTGGTGGAAAAGCTGCTTATCCTTCTTCAGTACTTATGAATGCTATTCCTGCCAAAGTAGCGGGCGTTGAAGAACTTATTATGGTGGTTCCAACTCCAGATAGCGTTGTTAACCAATTAGTACTCGCTGCTGCTTATATTTCAGGTGTGGATACTGTCTTTACCGTTGGCGGTGCACAAGCTGTTGCAGCCCTTGCCTATGGGACGCAAACCATTCCTAAAGTTGATAAGATTGTTGGTCCGGGCAATATTTATGTCGCCACCGCGAAGCGTGTAGTATTTGGCCAAGTTGGTATCGATATGATCGCTGGACCGAGTGAAATTTTGATTATTTGCGATGGAAAAACTAATCCTGATTGGATCGCCATGGATTTGTTTTCTCAAGCTGAGCATGATGAAGATGCACAATCTATCTTGTTATGCCCAGATGCAGATTTTATCGACCAAGTTCAAGCGAGTATCGCTAAACTATTACCAACTATGGAGCGTAAGGCTATTATTGCAACTGCCTTAAAAGACCGTGGCGCCCTTATTCTAACCAAAGACATGAATGAGGCAATTGAGATTTCTAATCAAATCGCTCCTGAGCATTTAGAGTTGTCGGTTGAGGATCCACAAAGCATGCTTGATGGTATTAAGCATGCAGGTGCGATATTCATGGGTCGCCATACGTGTGAATCCTTAGGTGACTATTGCGCTGGTCCAAACCATGTTTTACCCACATCTGGTACAGCGCGTTTTTCATCACCCCTAGGTGTTTATGATTTCCAAAAGAAATCAAGCTTAATTATGGTGTCTGATGAAGGTGCTAATGTTTTAGGTGAAATTGCTGCAACGCTCGCTGATGGTGAAGGCCTACAGGCTCACGCCCAATCAGCACGCTACCGAATAAAATAACTGCGTCTTTTTCTCTTCTGTTTTGTTAGATTTTTAAAATTTTCAATCACATAGATTGACTATGCTTAATCAAATTTAATAAAATCTGCCTTACATAAGAAAAAAACACTTGTTATTCGAATAAAACTGAATAAATTTACTCATTTCGATTATTTCTGAAATTTTAGTCATTGCGCTATAAGTCTTTACTATAACAGCAATATTTCAGATAAAAACCACTAAAAAGTGCCTTTTTTGACTTTAAATTAGTCTTTTTAAGGGTTATTAGGTGCTTTTGAATCTAGAAATATCGCGATTCGCATTATTTGAGAAATTTTTAACAGTGATCTCTAAAAAGGAAATTTGTTTCCACCACCCATACCAGGTAATTTCATCTTGGATAGATCTGGCATACCCGTTGGCATTTTGCTACCTTGAGCACCCGCCATTTTTTCCATCATTTTTTGCATTTTTCCGCCGCCCATTTTCTTCATTTGTTTTTGCATTTTATCAAATTGCTTTAACAACTTATTAACGTCTTGTGGTCCGGTACCAGAACCTTTGGCAATACGGTTTTTGCGAGAGCCTTTAATGAGTTTGGTATGTGAGCGCTCTTTAGGTGTCATGGAGTTAATAATGGCCACCATTCGTTTGGTGTCTACCCCACCCATCATTTGGTTTTTAACACTTTGAGGAATTTGCCCCATGCCAGGCATTTTATCCATCAAGGCTTCCATACCGCCCATTTGCTCCATTTGTAAAAGCTGATCGCGCATATCGGATAAATCAAATTGACCTTTAGCCATTTTTTGAACTGATTTTTCTGCTTTTTTATGATCGACCTTGCGAGAAATTTCTTCAACCAAAGATAATACATCGCCCATGCCCAATAGTCGTGAAACAATACGCTCTGGATGAAATGGCTCTAGTGCATCAATCTTTTCACCAACACCTAAAAACTTAATTGGCTTGCCGGTAATATGGCGCACAGACAGTGCAGCACCACCTCGCGCATCACCATCAGTTTTAGTTAGAATCACACCCGTTAATGGCAATGCATCTGCAAAAGCTTTAGCTGTATGCGCTGCATCCTGGCCAGTCATTGAGTCAACTACAAATAAGGTTTCAATAGGATTGACTTGCTTTTGCAAGGCTTGGATTTCATCCATCATCTCACTATCTACATGCAAACGGCCAGCGGTATCAACTAACAATACATCATGAAATTGTTTTTGCGCGTGTCTTTTCGCATCAGCGACTATTTTTTCTGGCTTTTGATCAATATTGGATGGAAAGAAATCTATTCCAACCTGTTTGGCTAAAACCTCTAACTGCTCAATAGCAGCTGGACGATAAACATCCGCACTAACGACCAATACTTTTTTGTTTTCACGTTCTTTTAGATAGTGCGCTAACTTAGCGATAGAGGTTGTTTTACCTGCACCTTGAAGACCTGCCACCATAACCACTGCTGGCGGTTGAGTTTTAAGATCTAGGGTTTTGTTTTCACCACCGATAATATCGGTTAATTCAGTCTCAACTAGCTTGATAAAAGCTTGAGAAGGGCTAAGCCCTTCGCCAACTTTTAAGCCTAATGCTTTTTCTTGTACACGATCCAAAAAGGTCTTGATAACCTCAAGCGCAACATCGGCCTCTAATAAAGCTCGACGAACTTCGCGAATGGCCTCTTTAATATTAGACTGGGAAAGTTTACTTTTACCCTGAAGGGTTTTAAAACTATTGGATAGACGCTCGGTTAAATTATCAAACATTATTACAATCATTGAATCAAAGTATCGTATTATAGTAGCTTGTATTAATCCAACAAGTTAAATATGTTTTTATCTTATTTCGCAATATCGGCCTATCTTGCTGCAGCCCTTTTGCTGATGCGTTTTTTTAGCCAGAATGAACTTAAGCATCCTCGCCAACAAACTACCTCATTACTTATTAGTTTTGCTATTATTGCTCAAACACTTACCTTTACTAATTTTTGGACGGCCGATGGTGTTGTATTTGGACTAGCAAATAGCACGTCTTTCGTTGGTTGGTTGGTGGCTATTTTGCTATTCCTTTCTTCTATTTCTAAACCTGTACATGCGCTGGGAATTTTGGTTTATCCATTAGCAGCTTTGTCATTGATGTTTGGTATTTTATTTCCAGATACTGGCAATAATCTCATTCCTTTAAGTATCGCTTCACATGTTTTTTTATCAATAACAGCCTACGCCCTATTAGCATTAGCTGTATGTCAATCAATCTTATTAAAAATTCAAGAGCGCCATCTTCATGATCGCAGTATTAATGCTTTTATTAATAAGTTGCCACCTCTGCAAACCATGGAAAGATTACTGTTCCAAAATTTAAGAATTGGTTTTTATCTGCTGACTTTATCTTTAATTAGTGGCTTTATTTTTATTGATAATTTCTTTGCACAGCAGCTGATGCATAAGACTATTTTATCGATCATTGCTTGGGGTATTTTTGCAACACTGGTGATTGGACGAAGTTCTTTTGGCTGGCGTGGTAAACAAGCGATTACCGCTACTCAAATTGGATTTGGATTGTTAGTTGTTGCTTATTTTGGCTCTAAATTTGTCATAGAGCGCTTATTGTCTTAAGCTGGTAAAGCTTTTAGTCGATATGAAGCACCGCTAAGAACGCTTCTTGAGGGATATCTACTCGACCAACACTACGCATACGTTTTTTACCTTTTTTCTGCTTATCGAGCAATTTACGCTTACGTGAAACATCACCACCATAACACTTAGCTGTGACATTTTTCCTAAGCGCTTTAACATTTGCACGAGAAATAATTTTCACGCCAATACAAGCCTGGATAGCAACATCAAACATTTGACGTGGAATCAATTCTTTCATTTTCTCGGCCAACTCTCTACCTTTACGTATAGAATCATCACGATGAATAATAAGCGCTAAAGCATCTACAGGCTCTTGATTAATCATAATATCTAGGCGAATAAGATCCGATTCTTGATAACGTGTAAATTGATAATCCATAGAAGCAAAGCCACGTGACACAGACTTAAGCCGATCAAAGAAATCAAGCACAACTTCGTTAAGTGGTAGTTCATAGACCAACTGCACTTGTCTACCCATGTAAGTAATGGATTTTTGCATGCCGCGTTTTTCAATACACAAACTAATAACCGCACCTACATACTCGTCTGTTACTAAAATATTAGCAGTAATAATCGGCTCTCTAAACTCTGCAATCGCTTGATTATCAGGCATTTTAGAAGGGCTATCAACATGATGAATGTTGCCTTTAGTGTCTAGGATTTCGTAAATAACGGTTGGTGCCGTAGTAATAAGATCAAGATCGTACTCACGCTCAAGACGCTCCTGCACAATCTCCATGTGTAGCAAGCCCAAAAATCCTATTCTAAAGCCAAATCCTAAGGCATCAGAGCTTTCAGGTTCATATTGTAAAGCGGCGTCATTAAGACGTAATTTTGCTAATGCATCACGGAATTTTTCATAGTCTTCACCAGAGATAGGAAATATTCCTGCGAATACTCTAGGTTGTACTGGCTTAAAACCTTCTAACGCTTCAGTTACCGAATTTTTAGCACTGGTAATGGTATCACCCACTGGTGCACCATCAATGTTTTTAATGTTGGCAATTAAAAACCCAACTTCACCTGCTTTTAAACTATCAGTCTTAACACGTTTAGGCGTGAATACACCAACTTCATCGACTGAATGCTCGTCGCCATTTGAGAAAATCTTGATCTTCGTTTTGGCTTTAATTTCACCATCAATCACACGAATTAACGATACAACACCTAAATAGTTATCAAACCATGAATCAATGATAAGGGCTTTAATAGGTGCTTCAATTTCACCTTCAGGTGCAGGTATTTTTTCAACAATTTGCTCTAGAATATCTTGGATTCCAATGCCAGATTTGGCACTAGCATGCACCGCATCAGTCGCTTCAATACCAATAACATCTTCAATTTCTTCAATGACACGTTCTGGCTCTGCCGCAGGAAGATCAATCTTATTTAAAACAGCAACTACTTCCAAACCTTGCTCAAGAGCGGTATAACAATTAGCCACTGTTTGAGCTTCGACGCCTTGTGAGGCATCAACAATTAATAAAGCACCTTCGCAAGCAGACAATGAGCGAGAAACTTCATAGGAGAAATCAACGTGACCCGGAGTGTCAATAAAGTTTAGCTGGTAAATTTCACCATTATTTGCCTTATAGTCTAGTGTCACACTTTGAGATTTGATTGTGATACCACGCTCTTTCTCAATATCCATTGAATCAAGCACTTGCGCGGACATTTCACGATCACTCAGGCCGCCACAAAATTGGATAAACCGATCAGCAATAGTAGATTTACCATGATCAATATGGGCAATAATTGAAAAATTACGGATGTTCTTCATGAAGGTGATAAAATCAAGGTTTTAAACAGCTCATTATACAAGCAATGAATAAAGTTCAATCCATTACCTGCTCTGCAACTAGTAATTTAGACGTTAACATTCCTGACCCACAAGGGCGCAATATTATTTTGTATTTCTACCCCAAAGATGCTACCCCAGGCTGTACCACTGAAGGTCAAGATTTTAGGGATAACCATCAAGCCTTTGTCGACGCAAATGCCGTCATTTATGGTGTATCAAAAGACACTTTGACGAAACATGAGAAATTTAAAGCCAAACAAGTATTTCCATTTGAGCTAATCTCTGATGAAGAAGGTGAGTTATGCGAAGCCTTCAAAGTATGGCAGTTGAAAAAATTCATGGGCAGAGAGTATATGGGGATCGTGCGCTCCACCTTTATTATCAACCCTGAAGGCGATATCCTTAAATCTTGGGACAAGGTTAGAGTTAAAGGTCATGTTAATGAGGTCTTGGAAGCGCTTGAGTCTCTATGATAAAATAAGCCTTTATCAATTTAAGTATCAACCACTATGAGCAAAGTTCAAACAATTAACTGCAAAGCAACCAGTAATTTAGATATTAGCATTCCCGATGCAAAAGGACGCAACATTGTGTTGTATTTTTATCCTAAAGATGCCACTTCAGGCTGTACGCTTGAAGGCCAAGATTTTAGGGATAACCATCAAGCTTTTGTCGATGCAAATTGCGTGATCTATGGCGTGTCAAAAGATAGTATGGCTAGCCATGAAAAATTCAAAAAAAATCAATCATTTCCATTTGAACTAATTGCTGATGAAGACGGCACACTATGTGAGGCATTTGGTGCTTGGCAGTTAAAGTCTGGAAATGGCGAACAAAAAAATGGGTATTGTGCGCTCAACTTTTATCGTTCATACAAATGGTGACATCTTAAAATCTTGGGACAAGGTTGCAGTAGGCGGTCATGTCGAAGCAGTATTAGCAGAGGTTCAATCACTATGAGTAATGTAGATTTTAACGAAGTTGATAAGTTTGCCGCGTTAGCCTCTCGCTGGTGGGACAAAAATTCAGAATTTAAACCACTTCATGACATTAACCCTTTGCGCCTTGATTATATTAAAGAGCGTTGCAACAACTCTCTAGAGAACTTAAATATTCTAGATGTGGGTTGTGGTGGCGGCATTCTTACTGAGGCTATGAGCGAGCAAGGTGCAAAAGTAACTGGCATTGATATGGCAGAAGCTGGACTGGAAGTAGCCAAGTTGCACTTATTAGAATCTGGATTAGAAGTTGATTATCAAAAGATTCCAGTAGAAGAGTTGGCCAAAACCCATGCTGGGCAGTTTGATGTAGTGACTTGTTTAGAAATGTTGGAACACGTTCCTGATCCAAGCTCTATTATTAAGGCTTGTGCTACTTTGGTTAAACCAGGTGGCCAAGTATTCTTATCAACCCTTAATCGTAACGCCAAGTCGTACTTGTTTGCGATCATTGGCGCTGAGTATGTTTTAAAACTTCTACCTCAGGGCACGCATGACTGGGATAAGTTCATTAAACCAAGTGAAATGGATGAATGGTCAAGACAAGCTGATATGTCATTAAAGGGCATGATTGGAATGACTTACAACCCATTTACTAAAGTCTACAAACTAGAAGATGATGTCAGTGTCAATTACCTGTGTCATTATTCAAAATAACCCAATAAATCTTTAATTTTCTTAAAGAAAAGTAGTAAACTTTAGGTCATTACCTCCTAAAATTTACTGCGATTTATGAAGAAAATATTCATCTTAATCTTTCTAACCTTTAATATTAACTCATACGCTATTACGCCCAATGAAATGTTTGTGGTAATTGGTGCGGTGAAATACTACAATGAAAACTGTGGTGGATTAACTCGCCAAGGCATGAAAAAAATGAATAAATCTCTAAAACATTTCGATATGGATAAAACACCTATTGGTATTTTAGAAAGAAATTCAATGGCTGTTTCTGGCTATCAAACTGCCCAAAAATTTGGTTGTAAGGGTACCAAGCAGCAAGCTCAGGAATCAGGTTACGGGAAGTATATCAACTAAAACGTAGTATTATATTCGCCCTTCTCTAGCGCCTCTGGCGCACCAAGCTCCAAGACCACGAAAGCCACCGCATTAAACTTTTCATCAGATAAGCTTAAATGTGCCTGTTTAATATTCTTACCGACTAAATATAGGCGTAATTTCTCACTTGGAATAAAATAAGGCTTGCCATTATCGTTATTACGAATGGTTAAATCTTGAAAGCTTACAATTTTGCCAATTCCTGTACCTAATGCTTTAGCAAAAGCTTCTTTGGCGGCAAATCGTTTGGCGCAATACGAAGCACTATCGCCTTTGTTGGCAAATAATGACTGCTCATGATCCGACAATACTCGCCTAACAAAGCCATCTTTATTTTTACTTAAGATGTGTTCAACACGCTCAATATTAATAATATCTGTACCAACTCCATAAATCATCGCCTTACTCCGAGTAGTAACTCTTTCATTTCACGAGTAGCTTGCTCAAGACCAACAAATATAGCTCTTGCAATAATCGAATGGCCAATATTTAGCTCTACAATTTCAGGCAGTTCAGCAATTGCAGTGGTATTTTCTAGAGTAAGTCCGTGTCCAGCGTTTACTTGTAAGCCAATTGAATGAGCATAAGTTGCCATTGCTTTAATACGCTCAAACTCTTGTTTTTGCTCGTCACCTGTTGCGTTTGCATAATGACCTGTATGAAGCTCAATAACTGGCGCACCACACTCTTTTGCGGCATCAATCTGGTCTTTTTGAGCATCAATAAACAATGAAACAATAATGTTAGCTTCGGCTAATTGAGCGCAAACCTGTGTCATTCTTGGAATTTGACTAGCTACTTCAAGCCCACCTTCTGTTGTAAGCTCTTCGCGCTTTTCTGGCACCAAGCAACAGTCTTCAGGCTTAATTTTAGTAGCAATGGCAATCATCTCATCAGTCGTTGCCATTTCTAAATTCATCTTAGTCGTTAGCTTATCTCGCAAAATTTCTACGTCAGAATCTTGAATATGGCGCCTATCTTCACGTAAATGCAGAGTAATGCTATCAGCACCAGATTTTTCACACAATAAGGCTCCTTCAATTGGACAAGGATAGTTGATGCCACGTGCTTGCCTAAGAGTGGCAATGTGGTCAATGTTAATGCCTAAATAAATACTCATAATGTGCTATTTGCTAAAAAATAATGATCGACTTTGTAAGGGCTTATCGCCCAACAAAGGTTTTAATCGCATGCGATTTAAATCTCTACATACTTTAAGTTGCTGAATATCTGGCATGTTATTAATATCATTAATCAACAACTGGTTAATAGATTTACCTAATATTTTACCTGCAACACTTCTCACAAATCCACCTTGATGTTGATAATCATAACCAGCGTTTAAATCAATTGGCTCACCCGTTATATCTTGAGAAAAATCAACACCATAACCCAACTCTTGTAATAGGTTGTGCTCAAATAAGCGCAGCAACCAATGGCTAGATAAGGGGTTGATTGTTGCTAAATTTTCAACAAAGCTTTTGTAAATTTCAAACAATTCAAAATGAGGATCTTGATCATGTAAAAGTCTTGAGATAAGCTCATTGACATACATGCCTAGAATAAGATTATCACCCTTAAGTTGTCTAGGTGTGTCATCGGCCTCCCAATTGGTTAAGCTCTTTAAATCACCCTTACCACTATAAGAAATTTTTAGATGTTGAAACACCTGGATTTGAGTTTTTGAGTTGCGCAAGCCTCGACCTACTAATCTAATTCTGCCATGCTCAAGGGTTAGAAAATCTAGCAATAAAGAGGTATCTTTAAAGGTTCTTCGATGTATCAAAAAAGCTGGGGTTAAATCCACTTTTGCCATGGCTATTCATTCCCAAACATATTGTCTGCATTAAAATTCATAGAATTCCTAGAGGGTAATACTGCCACCCACTGATCATTTATAAGTTCAGCAATGATAAAACTAAAAGATGGATTTGTAATACTGCCCATTCTAAAATCTTTCAATATTAATTTATCATCAACCACTTCTAGGTTATAAAAACCGCTTGAAAAATTAGCATATTTATCAACTACTTGTTGATTAATACTTTGTAGATAATGTCGATTTTCAACTTTAATTTCAACACCCTTGCCTTTAAAAATATTAACAAAATATTGCTTAATAAAGTCATCTTCAACAACGACAACTCTCCACACCACACTGTTAAATGGCGTTGGAGTCGCATAAGCCTTTCCACTTGGCAGTATTGATTGCTGGACGATAAATGTAAACAATAAATAAACTTGCGAAAATATAAGCGCTATTGTATTAAACGAAAAATTATTAATCATCAATACTTTCTTCTTAATGAAAATATAGCCAATACTAATACTTAGTGGAATTGTATAAATTGGATCGATGATAAAAATCGACCCAATCATAATTTTAAAATCACTAAAAGGTAGAAGTAAAGAGGTACCGTAGCTGGTAAAGCTATCCAGGATTGGATGAGTTGTTAAAACCAGAAAAACCAAAATTAACCAACGAAAATAGCTAATTAGATCAAAAAATTTGTACAATAAACCTGCGATTAATGGCGAAATTAGAGCTAGATAAAACAAAGAGTGTGAAAAACCTCTGTGCTGAATGGTACTTGTCAAAGCATCTGGATAACTAAGCAGAATATCTAGATCTGGTATGGTCGCCACAAGCCCTGAAATCAGAGCAACTTTTGGTGTTTTCTTGGGTGAAATGGCTATTCCAATGACAGCACCCAGACTAAATTGAGTAATCGAGTCCATTAATAATAACTAGTCGTAACCCAATGATGCCAGTGAGCGCTTAGAATCTGACCAACCTGTTGACACTTTAACCCAAAGCTTTAAAAATACTTTGCGCTCTAAGAATCCTTCAATACTTTGACGTGCTTCGGTACCAATGATTTTTAGCATCTCACCTTTACTACCAATCACTATATTTTTTTGAGATTCTTTTTCAACAAAAATACGCGCAGCGATACGCTGCATATTGCCGTCTAGTTCGTATTGCTCAATTTCTACCGTCAATTCATAAGGTAGTTCTTCTTCTAAATGGCGCATTAACTTCTCACGAATAAACTCTGCAACGACAAATTTTTCTGATCTGTCGGTTATAAAGTCTGCATCAAAAATCATGTCTTGTTCAGGTAGATGTTTTAAAATGAGCGTTCTTAATGCTTTGGTGTCTTTTTTCTGAAAAGCAGACAAAGGAAACATGTCGGTAGGCTGGTATATTTGGCCAATTTTTTCTAAGAAAGGCAATGCAGCTTGAGGCGATGGCAATTTATCGATCTTGTTAATACACATAATCACAGGTACATCAACTTGGGACACGTGCTCCAAAACGCGAGCATCCTCTTTAGTCCACTTACCCACTTCCACTAGCCACAAAATCATGTCTACTTCTTTAATGCTCGAACTAGCAGCACGATTCATGTAAGCATTAATGGCTTTTTTATTGCCAATATGCACACCTGGCGTATCCACAAATACCATTTGATAATCATCAGTCGTTTCAATCGCATGAATACGGTGACGAGTTGTTTGAGGGCGATGAGAAGTAATAGAAAGCTTTTGCCCAATCAGCTCATTAACTAATGTGGATTTACCAACATTAGGTCGACCAACCACGGCAATAAATCCTGCTTGAAATCCCATTACTTACTCTCCTTTAATTTTGCTAATAGCACCTGTGCACAAGACTGCTCGGCGCGTTTTAGACTTTTAGCATTTTGACTGGTTTGAATATTCTGATCTTGCAAAAAACAGTTCACTGTAAAAACAGCATTATGATCTTTGCCCACTGTTTTGGTTAGCTCATACTTTGGCAGTGTATTATTACGCTTTTGCAAATATTCTTGAAGCTGAGTTTTAGGATCTTTAAGGGAATCATTTAGGTCAATTGCATTTAAACGCTCTTGATATAAATCCAAAATAACAGTGTTAATCGTTTCTAAATCAGAATCAAGCAAAATTGCACCAAAAATTGCTTCAACCGCATCTGCCTGAATAGATTCACGACGATAGCCGCCACTTTTTAGCTCACCAGAACCTAAAATTAACACATCAGCCAACTCCAAAGAAAGGCCAAATTTAGCCAGTGTTTGGCCTCTAACCAAGTGCGACCTTAATCGAGACAATTTACCCTCTTCAATCTGCGTAAAACGCTTATAAAGCTCTCTTGAAATCACCAAGCCTAAAATACTATCGCCCAAGAACTCTAGACGCTCATTATTCTTTCTGCCCATACTACGGTGCGTTAACGCAAGTTCGAGCAAAGACAAGTCTTTAAATTGATAGTTCAGTTTTTGTTGTAATTTTTCCATCTATAATGACGCAATATTCATTTAACAATTATTTTGTATGTTTTGGCAAGAAGACACCAATGTAGAGCATTTTACGCTTCCTGAGAGTATTCAAGAGGTTAGCTTTAGAATCCAATCGAAAATATTACCAATGGACCATGGCTTTTTACTCGCGCAAGCAATGCTCGAGTATTTACCCTGGTTAAGCGAGTCTAACGCCGGCATCCACACGATCGGAATAGCAGATGGAAATGGATGGGAGCAAAGCAAAGAAGGTGGCTTTTACTACCCCTCTAAACGCTCTAAGCTTACGATTCGTATTCAACATAAATATCTAGATAGTGCAAAGACAATTGTTGATCAAACCCTAGATCTTGGCGAGTACAAAATCAAGGTTGTTAAATTTATTAACACTAAGTTATTAAGTGAGATGCCTGTTTTGTTTGCTAAGCAAGTAGTTTGTGATCAAAGTATTAGCGAAGAGGCTTTTTTGCAACAGTGCTTTGAGGAGTTATCTGATTTAGGTATTAAAGTCAAAAAAATGATGGCCGGTCTCGAACGCACTATTCAAACTAATGATGGTACTATTCACACTCGCTCTTTAATGCTGGCTGATCTTAAAAAAGATGAGTCTGTATTATTACAAGAAAAAGGATTGGGCGATCATCGCCTACTAGGCTGTGGATTATTCATTGCGCAAAAAGGTATTGAAACCATAGAAAGCTAAGCATTTGCATTGGCGTCATTTTGGGTCTACAATTCTTAGTAACTGTCATCAACTCTGGAGAGAGATTATGCGCGCTTTAGTTCTATTATTTTCACTACTTATATTTCAACCAACTCTGGCTGTTGAGCCAGTAAAAGAGGCTGAATTTTTAGGCAGTCAAGTTATTGACGAGTTGCCAAATTGGTTTAAAGTAAGTTTTATGGATTTTTCCGAAGACCTAGAAGAGGCTGATGACCAAGGTAAGCATGTGATGATTTATTTTCATCAAGATGGTTGCCCTTATTGTGCCAAACTGGTTCAGGACAATTTTCATGATAACGCTCTAGTTGCTAAATTACAAAAAAATTTCGATACGATTGAAACCAATATGTGGGGCGATAGAGAGCTTACCGATTGGCAAGGTAATGACTACATAGAAAAAGAATTTTCAGCCAAAATGAAAATTCAATTCACCCCCACCCTTGTCTTTTTAAACGCAAAAGGTGAAAATGTTCTTAGACTAAATGGCTATCAATCAGTTGATAAAATGCATGCCACGCTTGATTATGTTTCTAATAAAGCCTATTTAAATCAATCATATGCAAGCTACCTTAACAGTCTTAAAAAGGACACCTCGGGCACACTGAATGCCCATGCCATTTTCGAGCAAGGTCCACATATGTTGACTCGAAATAAAACCTTGTCTGCGCAAAAATACTTGGCGGTATTTTTTGAAGAACCAAATTGTCTAGAATGTAATGATTTTCATCAGCAACTTATGCCACTCGAAGAAACTCAAAAACATCTAAAACAAATGCAAGTTGTGCGCTTTAATGCACTCTCTGATGAAAAACTTATCACCCCTGCTGGTAAGCGCACCACCGCTAAAGATTGGTACAATGAGCTGAATCTTACTTACAAACCAGCCATCGTATTTTTTGATAAAACAGGCGAAGAGATTATCCGCAGAGATGCTTTTTTCAAGTCTTATCACACCCACGGAATTATGACTTATGTACTCTCAGGTGAATACAAAACTCAGCCAAATTTCCAACGTTATCTTGAGCATAAGTCAGACTTGTTAAGAGCGCAAGGTATTACAGTTGATATTTGGAAGTAGGATAAAGTTTTAAGCTAATCCGGCCTTTAAGGTCGATTTGTGAAATTTAGTAAATTTTTAGAGTGATTAGACTTTCTTTACAAACTCAGACTTAAGTTTCATAGCGCCGTGTCCAGGAACTTTGCAGTCAATATTATGATCACCATCACACAAACGTATACTCTTAACCTTGGTGCCGACTTTAACCGAGTTTGAGGTGCCTTTAATCTTAAGATCTTTAATGACAGTCACTGTATCACCATCATTCAAAATATTATTGTTTGAATCTTTAACCACCTCTTCTTGCTCAATCAAATCATCTACTGAAAATTCATAAGCACATTCAGGACAAACTAATAGATTGCCATCTTCATAAGCATATTCAGAATTACATTTTGGACAGTTGGGCAAGCTCATGGGTTATACCGTAAATGGGTATTTAACTGGATCATGATGATTATAATCAACCAATTCAAAATCATCCATGGTCACCCAAGTTTCTAAATCTTCCAGGGTTTTAATTTCAGGATTGATCTTCAGGCTTGGTAAGGCTAATGGCTCACGATCTACTTGCTCGTTTTTAAAAATCTCTACTTGATTTTCATACAAGTGGACATTGGATAAATGATGGCGCATTTTCTTGGCTTTTTTGCCAGTAATTTGTGCGGTAATTAATAATAAAAATGCCACTTGAAAATGATTAAATGGCTGACCTAGGGCATAGTCGCTGCTACGCTGATAGCTTTCTAAATACAAATCATCCCCGAGTAAATTAAAATGATGGGTGTGCATACAGGCTGGCAAACAGGCCCTATGAATGAGATTTGGGTGATTAAAAGTCATGATTTCACGCCTATCATCTATACCTTGAGATAAATCTGTAACGATTTTTTGATATTGATCTAGTGGCTCATCATCTTCGATACCTGGGAATGCTCGCCCAATTACGCCGTAGCACATACCCATATCGTCCTCACCTTTTCGATGTGGATTATCTAACCAAGCCTGATTATCATTAGCATTGGCATTCCAAGTATTACATCCTATTGCTCTAAATTGAGCTGCAGAGCTGTAACCACGGATATAGCCCAACATCTCAGCAATGGCTGATTTCCAAAAGAGTTTTTTGGTGGTAACAACTGGAACTGTGCCATTGCTAAGATCGTGCTCAAAAGTGGCGCCAACAATAGCTAATGTTTTTTGACCAGTACGTGCATTTTCCAGCCACACACCCTCGTCTAAAATTCGTCTTCCAATATCTATGTATGCTTTCATGCTTGTCGCTTGTTTGGTTTGTAAAATAGATAAACACCTAATATTATCATTGGAAGACTTAACAATTGCCCCATGGTTAGCCACCCAAATGCTAAGTAACCTAATTGCACATCTGGCACTCTAACAAACTCAATTATAAATCTAAAGAGTCCATAGAAAATTAAGAATAATGCTGAAACCGACATTAAAGGGCGAGGTTTATTACTATATAGCCAAAGAATAATAAACAGCACCAAACCTTCTAAAAAAGCCTCATACAGTTGTGATGGATAGCGGCTAACGCCCTGCTCTTGAATGTACATCCCTAACGGACTGGTGGTAACCTTTCCCCAAAGCTCACCATTGATAAAATTACCTATTCGACCAAAGCCAAGCCCGAGTGGCACCAGAGGTGCAACAAAATCCATGGTGGCAAAAAAAGTTTTGTTGTATTTTTGGTTAAATATAACCATGGCCAATAACACACCTAAAAATCCGCCATGAAAAGACATGCCGCCACCTTGAATGGCAAAGATTGAGAGTGGATCAGATAAGAAATTAGGTAAGTTGTAAAACAACACATAGCCCAAACGACCACCAACAATGACGCCAATAGCACCATAAAAAATTAGATCTTCAATGTTTTGAGTATTCCAGTTTTCATCCTGTTTGGCACGATAATTAGCTAAAAAATAAGCCGCTAAAAATGCGCCGAGATACATCAATCCATACCAATAGATTTGAGCAAAACCTAAGTCTAGTGCAACGGGATTAATACTGGGGTAAGTCATAGGTTATTAAAATGGTGTGCTCGAGGTGATTCGAACACCCGACATTTGGCTTCGGAGGCCAACACTCTATCCAGCTGAGCTACGAGCACAATAAGGGGTTCGCCTTGGAAAAGTCTTTTGTATCAAGGCATTCTAAAGCTTTCATTAATTCATTTTGAGTTATTACTACTCTACAATTATATGCACAAAATAGCTATTAATGCACGAAATATGTACTAAAAAATCTCTATAAAAGGTGTGTTCCACATTCAACTACCTTGGGAGTATTTGAGCACCATTCTGAGCTTCATTACTTTTAGAGTTAACCAGTTTTCCATTGAAATAACATACCAGCATTTCATCAATTTTATTCCAACGAACACTGTACATGTTGTTGTCATAAATGTAGGTAACTAGTGGCTGATTCCTGTTAATTGGTTCGGAATCCACTAAAACACCTTGTTTCATGATCTTAATGCATTTATTCAAAGTGGGTTGAGTATTTTCAAAATTACTCTTATCAAGCACCCAACTGTTAGAAAACACAGAAGTTGAGATGCAAAGACTGGTAACTGTTAAACTCATTGTAAAATTATTAATCACCATAACTAGCTTTTCCCGCATCAACTACATTCATTTTAAAGTACCTGACTTTGGTCGTATTTTTATAATCACTTTTATTGACAGTATACATTCGACATGCTCTTTATTTTTAGTAAAGATTAAACAGTTGCCTCATCTGTTTAAAATTATTTATTAATTAATCTTGTACAAAAATAAATAAATTGTATAACAATGATGAAAAACTCAGGTATATTCAATAGTAGAAATTTAATTATCAAATTTAAAATTTGTTAAATAATTAAATATTTATGTATGAAGAATAATCGAATGAAAAAAAAAATCGGGAAAGCGGCACTATTCTTAGCATTATTATCAGTAATTTGGCTTTTGCTAGGAATGGCTAATGTTGCCCCGCTTTTAATAGAGTTGCCTAATGAATCGAGTGTAAGAGCACATGCTTCGATAGCAGTAATTTTCTTACTAATAGGTTCTTGGGCTTTTTGGAATGAAGAATAACTTTTAAAAAGGATGTAATTATGATTAAAACGTCAGATGTACTTATTTTAATAGCCGTAGCAGTTGCTTTTATGACAACCGCTTTTCTTTGGTTCCAAGGTGCTGATACAAAGCAAGAGGCTTTGTTTACTGCAACTTGGATTCCATCAATTTTAACTTTTGCTATTTATTTTAAAATAATAGCAAGGAAGGATTAATTATGGATAACTCGATGATATTCTATGCTGGTTTCTTTTGCTTTTCACTAACAATACTTGCTGCTGTTTTGACTGCTCAAGAATTTAAAAAAATAGAGCTAGAAGTAGAAGAAAAAAAATAGCTATAAGGAGTGTGATTATGATTAAGACCTCGGATGTGCTTATTTTGATAGCTGTTGCAGTTGCTTTTATGACAACCGCTTTTCTTTGGTTCCAAGGCGCTGATACAAAGCAAGAAGCTTTGTTTACTGCAACTTGGATTCCATCAATTCTAACTTTTGCTATTTATTTTAAAATAATAACACGGAGAAATTAGCTATGAATGATATAGATTCAGTAGTATTTTTCTTTGGTTTATTTTGCTTTACACTTACTATCATAGCTGTAGTAATTACTTTTAAAGAAGTAAAAAATAGCCATTAGTTCAGAGTTGTACAAATACCTCAGACTGTATTACCACTTTAAAGTGGTAATTAATTATTAGCTTTGAAATAGGCACTTAAAAAAACCACCGTAAGGTGGTTTTTTTAAACTTGATCTATTTTAAAAAATTAAACTAATCAACTTCAGCTGAACAAAACACTGCTTGCATGTTAGCCACTAATTTAAGAATTTTTGCATCTTTTACTTTACATAAAATCTTATTGCCATCGCGTCTAGACTCAACAATACCTTTAGTTCTAAGGATATCAATATGTTGTGAGATATTTGATTGTGAAGATCCTACCTGCTGAACAATTTCTAATACCGGTAGCTCATCATTTTTAAGGGCACATAAAATCTTTAGGCGCAATGGGTGAGCCATTGCCTTTAAAGCCTTAGTGGCCTTTTCAATATCTTCATCTTTTTCTAATAGTGTCATATCACTCATGCTCCCTCCCCGGATTGTTGAATGGTAAATTTAAAGTCGACCTAGCATACCGTACATACCGTATCTTCTTAATTTAATTAAGACCATTTTTTGATAATAATTCACTAAACTATCATTGTTTAATACGATATCAGAGATTTTCCAAGCTTGGCTGGCCGTTTGATGGAAAATTATATCTAGGAACATACCATACGAATAATAACCGTTAACTTTAAGTTTAACAGCAATTGAACCGCCAATAACTGGTCGTGCTGAAATAAATTGGAACGACGTAGATCGCGTTTGAGTCAATCTTGATAATAATGAAGTAATAATATTTTTCTTAATTTTATTAGAAAAATATATCTGCTCATCAGCGCCTAAATTTAAATTACTTACTAGTAAGATCTCACTAGCAATATGATCAAAATCAAATAATGGCGCCACTTGAGTTTTGATTAAGGTGTTTGCAAGTTGTGGAGAGTAATTAGCAACTGTTGTTAATTGGTTCAGTTTAACGATAGCAGTTTGAATAGTTTTAACAGGGCCAGCGGGTTTTTGAGATTCTGAAACTGATGCCTCAGCAA
>JAOMMB010000030.1 GCA_028352435.1 Candidatus Thioglobus sp.
AGCTATGTGCAAATTGGGTGATGGGAGAGCTGTCTGCTTCGCTTAATAAGCATCAGCTGGATATTGAAAATTCACCTATATCTGCAAACAACTTGTCACAATTAATTGCACGTATTGGTGATGACACCATCTCAGGAAAAATTGCTAAAGATGTCTTTAAAGCTATGTGGGAAGGTGAGGGTTCTGCAGATGCTATTATTGAGTCTAAAGGTCTTAAACAAGTAACTGATACAGGTGCAATTGAAGTAATTATTGATGAAATTATCGCTAATAATGCACCTCAGGTTGAGCAGTTCAAGTCTGGCAATGAAAAAATCTTAGGCTTTTTTGTAGGACAAGCAATGAAAGCCTCACAAGGTAAGGCTAACCCAAAACTACTTAATCAACTACTTAGAGAGAAGTTAGGCTAATATCGTGCTTGATTTTTTGAAACTTGGTAAAGATTTTTCAACACCAATTAAAACAAAATCTTTAGATAAAGCATTCTTAATTCATAAAAATTCCCAATTATATTCAGAGTTAGGCTTGTCATTATCAGATGATCAGTTATTGAAAATTACCACGGGTGAAAATAAATTTGAACAAATAACGCCTATTGCCAGTATTTATGCAGGCCATCAGTTTGGCTACTTTAATCCGCAGTTAGGTGATGGCCGCTCATGCTTAATTGGTCAGGTTCAAAGTAGTGGCATAAACAGACAGATTGAGAGTCAAGAATTATCACTTAAAGGTGCAGGGTCAACGCCATATTCTCGTCATGCAGATGGACGTGCAGTATTGCGCTCTTCTATTCGTGAATACTTATGTTCAGCTGCTATGCAAGGGCTTAACATTGGTACAACAAAGGCGCTGACCTTAGTGGGAAGTTCAACAGAAGTGCATCGAGAATTGCTAGAAACAGCTGCTATTGTGATGCGTGTAGCGCCAACTCATATTCGTTTTGGACATTTTGAATTGTTTGCGTCGCGTGGACAAGTGGCACAAGTAAAAAAACTGGCTGACTTTGTCATTGAACATCATTTTCCAGCATTACAAGGTTCGAAAATGTATGCTGATTTATTATTAGAAATTGTGAGACGAACAGCTATTATGATAGCCTCTTGGCAGGCGCAAGGCTTTGCGCATGGGGTGATGAATACTGATAATATGTCAATATTAGGACTCACCATAGATTATGGGCCGTTTGGCTTTATGGAAAAGTATAATCCTCAATTTGTATGTAATCAATCTGATCATGAAGGGCGTTATGGGTTTGATCAACAGCCTAGTATCGGTCTGTGGAATTTGACACGTTTGGCCGAGGCCTTATCAAGTTTGATTGATGCAAAAACAATTAAAGCTATTTTACAAACTTATGAACAACAATTAGTTAAAACCTACTCAGATTTAATGCGACAAAAATTTGGCTTAACTCAACAACATGATGGAGACCATCAGCTGATTAATCAGTTTTTAGATTTATTGCGAATCTATAAAAAAGACTACACAAATTCATTAAGGAATTTGACGGATCTTGATTTGTTATCAACTGATGTTAATTTCTCAAGTTGGTTGTCGTTATATGATAAGCGCCTTGATGATGAGAAGGTTGATGATAGAGCTGAACTAATGAATAGTGTTAATCCGAAGTTTATATTGCGTAATTATCTTGCAGAAGAGGCGATTCGAGAAGCTGAAGACAAGAAAAGTTATGAAAAAATTTCCGATTTATTTGATCTATTAAGTAACCCTTTCGAAGAGCATACAGGATCTGAGGATTATACTCAAGAAGCGCCAAAATGGGCCCAAGGCTTAAATGTTAGCTGCTCATCATAAACGATGTCAAACCAGTCCAACTAAAGCGTAGGCCCAGTGTTGAATGAGTTTGACAATCGGTAAAATAACAGTTTGAAAGACACCTAAGAATAATAAACCAAGCAATATAAACAAACCGTAAGGTTCCAATTGATCATATTGATAGGCAAGCTTGGATGGTAGTAGCGAGCTAACGACGCGACCACCGTCAAGAGGGGGTAGCGGCAGTAGGTTTAATACTGCTAGTAATAAATTTATCTGAATACCAACTTGCGCCATGTCTGCTAAAAACTGAGATCCAGTATTAATAGCGATAAAGATAATAATCAGCCATAACGTCGCCATTATAAAGTTACTCATAGGGCCGGCAATTGCCACCCAAAGCATGTCTTTTTTTGGTGACCTAAGGGCTCTAAAATTTACAGGAACAGGTTTTGCCCAGCCAAAAATGAATCCAGCGGTAAAGTATAAAAAAGCCGGAACAATAATTGTGCCAACCAGATCGACATGCTTAATTGGATTAAGGGTAACTCTGCCCATCATTCTTGCGCTATGATCCCCTAAAAGAGAGGCTACCCAGCCGTGGGCAGCTTCATGAACCGTAATTGCAAACAAGACAGGAATGGCGTAAATTAATAGTGTTTGAATATCAATCATAATATGGCTGCTCGGGTAAAATTAACACAATTATTTAAAAAACTTCACTTCATTTTATATGAAAACTACACAACTATTAATTCCAACCCAGAAAGAAGCACCAAATGACGCTAAAATTATTTCACATCAGTTAATGATTCGAGCAGGTCTTATTTCTAAGCTGGCTTCTGGTTTGTATTCTTACTTACCAATGGGAGTGAGAGTGCTTAAAAAAGTGGAAGCCATTGTTCGTGAGGAAATGGATAAAGCAGGGTCTCAAGAAGTGTTAATGCCAGTAACACAACCTTCAGAGCTTTGGCAAGAGTCTGGGCGTTGGGATGAGTATGGCCCAGAATTACTGCGTTTTCATGATCGCCATGGTCGTGAATTTTGTATGGGCCCAACTCATGAAGAAGTCATTACCAATTTAGCGGCTCAATACATTCGCAGCTATAAGCAATTACCAATGAGTTTTTATCAAATTCAAACGAAGTTTAGGGATGAAATTCGTCCTCGATTTGGCGTTATGCGTTCGCGTGAATTTATCATGAAAGACGCTTATTCTTTTCATTTAGACCAAGAGTCGTTGCAGAAAACTTATGATGCAATGCATCAAACTTATTGTAATATTTTTGATCGTCTAGGTTTAGATTACCGATCAGTATTGGCAGATTCAGGATCTATTGGCGGCGACTCATCGCATGAATTTCATGTGTTGGCACAAAGTGGTGAAGATGCTATTTGTTTTTCAGATCAGTCTGACTACGCGGCTAATATTGAAAAGGTGGCTTTTTCTAAGCAAACAAATGTCTGTTCGCCTAACGCTCAAGTAGCTGAAGTCTTAACTAAGAAAAAAACCAGTATTGAAGAAGTAGCTGATTTTTTATCTGTTGAAAAATCAATCTGCATTAAAACTTTAATTATAAAAGTAGTAGGTGGATTTAAAGCATTAGCACTTCGAGGTGATCACGAGCTTAATGAAATTAAAGCACAGAATTTATTGGGCGAGTTTGAATTAGCTTCTGATGAAGATATTAAGTCGTTAGGTTTGAAAAAAGGCTTCATCGGCGTTAAAGGCTTAGATATTGAGCTTATAGTTGATTACTCAGCTAGCGCTTTATGTGATTTCGTTTGTGGTGCTAACGAGTGGGATAAACACCTCACAGGGGCAAATTGGAAAGATATTGAGTTTGTCGAGGCAGATTTACGTAATGCTACTGAAGGAGATGAATCTCCAGATGGTCAAGGAAAACTAGTGATTAAGCGCGGCATCGAAGTCGGGCATATTTTTCAGTTGGGTGACAAATACTCTAAAGCCATGAAAGCTAATGTTATTGGTGAATCAGGAAAGGCTGTTACAACTATCATGGGTTGTTATGGTATTGGTGTTACTCGTGTTATTGCAGCCTCTATTGAGCAAAACTATGATGATCGAGGTATTATCTTCCCTGAGGCAATTGCACCCTTTCAAGTTGTTATTGTGCCAATTAATTATAATAAATCTACTCGAGTTAAGGATTTAGCAGATAAGCTATATCAGCAATGCTTAAAGGCAGGTATTGAGGTTTTATTAGATGATCGAAAAGAACGAGCAGGTATTATGTTTGCAGACTCTGAGTTACTAGGTATTCCTCATCGAATTGTTCTTAGTGATACACATGCTGATAATGGTATGGTTGAGTATAAAGCAAGAAATAATGCAGAAAAGCTTGAAGTTCACTATGATGAAGCCTTGAGCTTTATTCAATCTCAATTACTCTAAATTTTTCTACTTTCTCTTATATTGAGATACTGAGTACAAAAATTTTTGATAGAACTAGATAAGGAAAAAAATTATGATTTGGTGGCAATATATTATTCCCCAGCATTCGCTATCAAAGCTTATGTTTCATTTCGCTCGACTTGAAAATATCTGGCTTAAAAATAAATTTACACATTGGTTTGTTAAATCATATCAGGTAAATCTATCTGAAGCAGTTCGAGAAAAAGTAGAAGATTATCAGCACTTTAATGATTTCTTTACTCGCGCTTTAAAACCAGAGGCACGTAAAATTGGTTCTGCTAATATTGTATGCCCTGTTGATGGGACTGTATCACAATCTGGTGAGATTAGTCATGCCACTATTTTTCAAGCAAAAAATCATTATTACACCGTTTCAGCGTTACTAGGTGGAGACTATAGAGCAGATCAATTTGAGTCAGGCTATTTTTCTACAATCTATCTGTCACCCAAAGACTATCACCGTATTCATATGCCTTTTGACGGTAAGTTAGTATCTATGGATTATATTCCTGGTGATTTGTT
>JAOMMB010000031.1 GCA_028352435.1 Candidatus Thioglobus sp.
CCCGAATAATCGGGCTTTTTTAATCAAACAACTTAGTTGGGTTACTTAATCAGTTTATTCATACGCTTGACAAACTCAGCCGGGTCTTTAAGCTGTCCGCCTTCTGATAAAACTGCCTGATCAAACAAAATATTCACCAAGTTTTCATCAACTTTAGTTTTAAGTTTTTTAACTAAAGGATGAGTTGGATTGATTTCAAGAATAGGCTTGGTCTCTGGTACGTCTTGACCTAATGATGCCATAATTCTTTCCATGTTGCCGCCCATTTCATTTTCATCAGCTACTAAACAAGAAGGGGACTCGCTAAGGCGATTAGAAATTTTGACTTCTTTAACTTTATTTTCAAGAATCTTTTGCATTTCTTCTAGAGTCTTTTTAAAACCTTTAGCTGTTTTTTCTTTTTCTTTCTTTTCTTCTGTAGAGTCTAAATCTTGTAAATCACCTTTGGCAATAGACTTAAGAGTTTTTCCTTCAAATTCAGTAAAGTTACTAACCATCCATTCGTCAACACGGTCAGATAATAGTAGCACCTCAATGTTCTTTTCTTTGAAGATTTCTAAATGTGGAGAGCCTTTAGCTGCACCAAAAGTTTCTGCTGTTACGTAGTAGATGTCTTTTTGTTCGGCATCCATACGCGCAATGTAATCAGCCAAAGATACAATTTGATCTTCGCTATCAGTTTTGGTAGTGGCAAAGCGTAATAAGCTTGCAATTTTGTCTTTATTAGCCGGATCTTCAACCACACCTTCTTTCATTACCATGCCAAATTCTTTCCAAAAATCAGCATATTTTTCTGGCTTATTTTTAGCCATTTTTTCAAGCTCTTTAAGGATTCTGCTAACCGAAGCTTTACGAATGGTATCAACCACTTTATTGCCTTGTAGGATCTCACGAGAAACATTTAACGATAAATCAGCCGTATCAATAACACCTTTAATAAAGCGTAAGTACATTGGCATTAATTCTTCATTGTCTTCCATGATGAAAACGCGTTTGGCATATAACTTAATACCACCTTTGCGTTTTGGCTCCCACATATCAAAGGGTGCTTTTGATGGGATAAATAATAATGAGGTGTAATCTAATTTGCCTTCAACTCGGTTGTGAAGTTGTGCAAGTGGTGCAGCGAAATCATAAGTCAATGACTTATAAAATTCATCGTAATCTTCTTGTTTAAGGCTGCGTTTGTCTTGTGTCCAAAATGCATTGGCCTTGTTGACCATTGCATATTCAATGGCGTCAGAGTCTTCTTCAGCTGGCTTGATCATCATGATAGGTACTGTAATATGATCAGAGTACTTAGAGATAATGCCGCGCAAACGATAATCATCTAAAAATTCTTTTTCTTCTTTTTTAATGTGTAATGTGATTTTGGTACCAAAGTCTTCTACTGCTGCAGTTTCTAATGAATACTCACCCTCACCTTTAGAGGTCCAAATAGTGCCGTTTGATTTATCATCACCAGCTTTTCTAGTGGTTAAAACAACCTCATCTGCCACAATAAATGCAGCGTAAAAACCCACACCAAATTGTCCGATTAGGTTTGAATCTTCAGCTTGCTTTTCATCTAGGCTTTCTAGGAATTTTTTAGTGCCTGAGTTGGCAATAGTACCAATATTTTCCATGACTTCAGTTTCTGTCATGCCAATACCGTTGTCAGTAATTGTAATAGTGCCCGCATCTTTGTCTACATCAATGTGAACTTGCAGAACTTCTTTGCCTTCAACCAAAGCATCGTTTGATAAAGATTCGAATTTAAGCTTGTCAACCGCATCTGAGGCGTTTGACACCAGCTCTCGTAAGAATATTTCCTTGTTGGAATACAAAGAGTGAATCATTAAGTGTAGGAGTTGAGAAACCTCTGTTTGGAACGAGTGCGTCTGTTTAGTAGTCATTTGCTGGTAGCCTTTATTATTATGCGTAAAATGTATTGATATGGTCAAGCTAGCAAAATTCAAGTGAAAAAGCAAATAATTGATTTTATTTTGTATTTAAAAGTAGAGCGACATTACGCGCTTAATACTCAAAAGGCGTATGAACGCGATTTAAATCAATTACTTAATTTTTTAAAAACTCAAGATGTATCAAGCTGGGCAGCGCTTAATGCGCAAACACTTAATTTGTTTATTATGCAGTTGCGACATAAAAATATCTCAGCTAGAAGTATTCGTCGCTATCTGTCTTCTATTAAAGGCATGTTGACTTATTTAGTTAATCAAGATCAATTAAAAGATAACTGCGCGGTTCAACTACGTACGCCAAAAATTTCGCAAACCTTGCCAGGCATATTAAATTACGAGCAAGTATTGCAAATATTAAAGACGCAAAGAGTCTCTCGATTTGAGAGTCGAGATGTGGCAATTATTGAGGTTATTTATTCTTGTGGTTTGCGAGTATCTGAATTAGTCGGTTTAAATGTAGCAGATGTGGATATATCCCAAGGATTTTTAACCATTTTAGGTAAGGGTGGTAAAACCAGGCACACGCCATTAGGTAGTTCAGCACAAGAGGCAATTATTAAGCATTTAGAGACACATCATTCAAACGCACTTTTTGTGAATAAAAATGGCGACAGGATTGGTGTGAGATCAATACAAAATATGATTAAAAAACGAGCACTGGATTCTGGTATTAAAATTAACGTTTATCCACACATGTTGCGCCATGCAGCGGCAACACACTTTTTGCAATCAAGCCATGATCTGCGCTCTACACAAGAGTTTTTAGGCCATGCTAGTATTAAATCTACCCAAGTATATACACATCTAGATTTTTTAGAATTATCTCAGGTCTATGACCGCTGCCACCCAAGGGCTAAAAAGTCATGAATATTAAAACTAGAATAGCAGTTAATGTTTTAAATGATGGCGGCATTATTAGCATGCCAACGGACACTATCCAAGGTTTGAGTTGCCTGCCCAGATTTGACGACTCTTTGCAAAAATTGGTTGATCTTAAAAAGCGCTCTGTTGAAAAAGGGTTAATTTTGTTGGCAAGTGATTCGGTTTATTTTCAAGATTATGTTGAAGATATATCTCTACTCACTCAATTAACCAGTACATCCAAAGAACCAGTTACCTACTTATTAAAAGCAAGCGATACTGCACCTCAAATTTTACTAGGTGGACATGATACAATCGCCATTAGACTCACCACTAATCCACTAATCATGGATCTATGTAAGTACACCCAAAGTGCCTTGGTTTCAACTAGTGCCAATATTTCTGGCTTAAAAACAGCCAAAACCACACTGGAATTACGCATATATTTTAATGATCAATTAGACTATATAATAGCGCCCAATAAAGCTGAAAACAGCCCTTCAAGTATTATCAATTTACAAACTGGAGAAAGATTGAGATGATCGACCAGATTAAGCAATATTTATTATCATTACAAGCAGATATTTGTACCCAGCTAGAACAAGTCGATGGTCAGGCAACTTTCATTAAAGATGAATGGGAAAAGCCAGATGGCGCTGGTAATGGGCTCACGCGAGTACTAACAAAAGGTAGCGCTTTTGAGCAAGCAGGAGTTAATTTCTCCATTGTTCATGGTGACAATATGCCTGCATCTGCAACCGCACTTAGACCGGAGCTAGCAGGGCGCAGTTTTACTGCGTTAGGCGTATCACTGGTGATACATCCTAATAATCCTTATGCGCCAACTTCACATGCTAACGTGCGCTTTTTTATTGCTGAAAAAGACGGCGAAGATCCGATTTGGTGGTTTGGCGGCGGCTTTGATTTGACCCCTTATTATGGATTTGATGAAGACGCAGTTTTTTGGCATCAAACTGCTAAAAATGCTTGCGATCCTTTTGGTAAAGAAGTGTATCCAAAATACAAAAAATGGTGTGATGATTATTTCTATATGAAGCATCGTGATGAGCAGCGTGGGATTGGTGGTTTATTTTTTGATGATTTAAACGAAGGTGGCTTTAATCAATGTTTTGCTTTTGTACGTAGCGTGGGTGATAGCTATATTAAAGCCTATAGACCCATTATTGAAAAACGTAAAGATACGCCGTTTACAGATCATGAGCGACAGTTTCAACTCTATCGTCGCGGACGCTATGTTGAGTTTAACTTGGTTTATGACCGAGGCACTTTGTTTGGCTTGCAAACAGGTGGAAGAACAGAGTCAATTTTAATGTCACTACCACCACTAGTACGCTGGGAATATCAATATGAGCCTAAGCCAAATACGCCAGAAGCACAGCTTTATGATAAATTCTTAAAGCCACAAGACTGGGTGGGAGGCGAATAGCAAAATGAAAACTCAATTAGATGTTAAGAGGTTGCTCTGCCCCATGCCAGTTATTCGACTCGGTGAAATGATTGACAAAGTAGCTGTTGGGGACACTATTGAAATGTTGGCGACTGATCCAGGTGTGCTTCATGATATTCCCGCTTGGTGTAATGTTCATGGACATAAAGTGTTAGAAATTCAAGAAAAAACCGATGAGATTGTCCTTATT
>JAOMMB010000032.1 GCA_028352435.1 Candidatus Thioglobus sp.
CATTCAGACACAGTCGAGTTACTACTCAAACACAAAGCCAATATTGAGGCGGTTGATAAAGCTGGCAATACCTCACTTATCTGGGCAGTACGTGAACACCGTTCAGATGCAGTCGAAATACTACTTAGAAATAATGCAATCATATCTAAAGAGTTTTCAAAACAAATAGAAATGTTGACTGTTACTCATCCATCAAAGGAGTATTTCGACTCAATCAAGTCTTACTTAATAGATCCGATATTTGAGATCAACATGTATGAAGTGAAGCTTCCTGGCCCTGTCATTTTTCGAATAAAAGATTATGAGATTACAAAGTTAGGTGTTGAATTAAGTTATTTTGTTGTAGATGCCGAATATGATTCTGTTAATTGGCTTGGGTATCAGGCAGAGTTTGAAAATCGTACCCAATTAGACAATGTTAAATTGCACGCAGACTTGGGAAATGAGCTATTTAAAGTATTAATATATGGCAATGACTCTTTAGGCAGGCTGCTTAAAGAATTTAAGGTTCATGGTCGGGCGCCGTCATTTTATGACGCTGATATTGTTAACCACTCTTGTTGCATATTTTTAAAAAACTTGAATGGCGTTACTATAGAGCACTGGATAGATGCAAGCCCACTAGCTGAAGACTTATTAAATTTTTCAATTGAAATTGAAGAATACAATTCTGAGCATAGCTTATGGGGAGAGTATGGCAACTCTAAATTGATGATCATTAAAGAGTCGAGTATTAGCTCCTTGGCAAAAGCACTGGATCTTAGCGGTACTTTTGTTAAAGAGTCAGAAAGCAAAGGTATTAGAAATATTGTATACAATAATGTTGATGATTCACAATTATGGCTTGAGAAAGAGGATGAAATTTGCATATTGCTACGCAGACAGGTTCATGTTATTGTTGATGGGTCTAAAATTTATCTTGAGGATAATATTGAAGAAGCATTGCCTGCATTAATGGAATGGGATGATAATTCCGATAATCCAAAACTATTACATGTGAAAAAAGCTCAAGGCAGGGTGGATTACTACTATTCTTACTCTCATAAGAAGAATCTTGCTAAGTGGAAAGATGCTGCAAGGGTTGTTGACTTTAAGACTTTATTTGACGAGCCAAATAAAGTATACGAGCTTCAAAACTATGACAAATCTAATAGTGAGTTATGGAATCCAGAATTCTCTAAAGAAAGAATGATTGTATTGTGTGAGTATGATGCAATTCCAACAAAAGAAGAGTTGATTGGTATTGATGTAAGTCAAGAATTGACTAACAAAGAGGTGTTCTGGGGCTATGGCACTGGATCAGATAAATACTATAGTAAAATTAATAATCTTTCCCATATGATGATTATTGGTGCATCGGGATCGGGTAAATCAAATTTTATGAACGGTGTGATTTTATCGTTACTTAAAAATCTTAATCAAATACAGAAAATGTATTTAATCGACCTTAAGAGTGGTATTGAGTTTAATCGATATAAAGGGTTCAGCGAAAAGGTAGATGTGTTCAGTAAAGGAACATCACCCTCAAGATTGTTAAGCGCCTTAAGAGAGGTTGAGGCGGAAATGTATCTTCGTGAAGAATATATGTCTCATAATGGAATTACCAAACTTACGACTGACCCTATCTTTATTATTATTGATGAGTATGCTCAGATACAGTTGATGCCAGCTAAAGGTAGCGAGTCAATGATAAAGGATGATATTGTAAATACATTAGTAACAATTGGCACACGAGCAAGATCGGCCAATATTAAATTGATTGTTCAAACACAGGATCCAAGAGCTGTAGAGGATGAGCTAAAAGTGCATCTAATGAGTAGAGCCCTACTTAAAACTTCGAAAGAGGCTGATGCTGGATTTACACTTCAAGACGATGACAAGGCTTATGAGATGGGTATTAAGCATACAAGTTTTGACCAAGGTCGTTACATCTTTGAAGATTATAATGATGGCAATACCCAGACTACAGAGCTGCAATTTCCTTTTATCGATCCTGATAAGAAATTATATGAAGCTTATTCGTCAGTTGAAAATGAAGCATATACAGGTATTGAGTTGAATGAATATAAAGAGTCAATAAGCGCACAATATCCTCATTTGAAAAATACAAAGTTATTGGGCAATGGAAAAGAGGTGAGTCAAGAAGATACATCTAATGCTCAGCCATCTCCCCAACCCCAAGCTTCTGATTCATTAATAGATTTTGACAGTATTGGCGATGATGTTGATGAGACATCTAACGATAGCGATGAAGACGATAAGGAAATTGCCAACCTAGCGAAGGAAGGTGATGATCTGTACAAAGCCTTGCTAAGCCAAATCGATGAAGATTAATATCATAAAAAATAGGAAAAATTATGTCCATTAGCCCACAATATAGAAATTGCCTTAAGGTTACAAAGCTGATTAACGAAAAAGCACTGCCCGCTCTTGATCAGGCTTATATAGGCTTTGCAAAGAATGTAAAACATTACGTTATGGGGAGGCAAGAGCTTCATACTTGTAGAATGTATACCAAAGGCGCTAAAAAATCCTTAGAAAGTGGAAAAATCGATAACAAAAATGTCAAAAAGTATTTAGAAGTTCTGCGTACCAATAACAATAGATTAAGTCTAAGAAGTGATGCGTTAGATACTCTATGTATTGATATTAAGAGTAGATATAAAGCAGAGAGAAAAAAAATACAGCAAAAAAATAATGAACATCTTCAGAATGTTATCTCTGGAAAAATACCTGCCAATGAGTTACTGGATATGCTTAAAGGGTTGGGTAATCGTATCAATAAGTTAAATCAAGAGGGTTTGCAAGAATATCAGAAAGAGGTTGAGCTTAATGTTAAGAAAACTGAAAAAGATATTATTGACCCTGTAATGCATGCATACAGAGAAATTGTAAAACTTGATGCTGAAACGTTTAATGATTTAAAGAAAGAGGACTGGACGAACACAGATTACGCAGGGTTTTTTAGAATGGGTGCATTTGAAGCTCAAGATTACACAAGGGGGATTAGCTAATGAAATGGAGTAAGGATTTCAATTCATATTATTGAGAGTAATAATATTTACATTGTTATTCTTATTGCTTTTAACTTGTGCACTGGTTGACAAGAATGACAAATATAATAAAGACTTGATAGAATCGAGTGTCACAACAAAGGAATGAAAATGAAATTTAAATCAATATTAATTACCACAGCCCTATTATTAGGATTTTTTACATCACCGGTATTTGCACTAAGAGATGGCGATGACAAGATCGCAGAACTTCAAGAGCAAATAAGGCAAATTAAAATCGCGCAAAAAGAGAGAATTGAGAATCAATGGGAAGTGAAAACTTATGAAGAGGCGAGATCTGTTTTTTATCGTGAACTTAATAAAGTTTTAACTTATGAAGTATTTAGTGATGAAAGATTTGCTCCGTATAACGCTAATGACTTGTGGGAGGCAGATCTTCCAGAATATTTTGCTAATAATAAAAATTCACGCCACCACTACACAGCAAAATTATTCATAAACTTAATAAAAAGCAAGTTAATCTCAGATACCGGATTAGCTGGCTATAACTTAGTCAAAGCCGAAAACGTTCCAATGGAAGGACATGAACAATATGACAAAAAAAAGCACACAGCCAACGCCTCAAGACGGCTAATAATTGACT
This sequence comes from Candidatus Thioglobus sp., assembly GCA_028352435.1. GTDB lineage: Bacteria > Pseudomonadota > Gammaproteobacteria > PS1 > Pseudothioglobaceae > Thioglobus_A. Next base: position 3,658 of record JAOMMB010000032.1, read on the forward strand.
TTATAGATGAAAAAGATAGAAGAGAAGAGCTCCTACTAGAATATAAAAAAATCCAATTGGAAACCATAAATAATATAAAAAACATAATTCCAACAACCGATTTAAGCAAAATGAGATTTACTAATAAAAAATCCAGCACTAACAATGGCATGAAAACATTTATAAAGAACGAGTCCGAACAATTTAAATATTTCCTTTCTTTCCGTCTTCCTAACTTAGAAGAAAAATATGACAAGGATTAAATATACTCTGGAGGTTGCAAAGATTTCTGGGTTTTCTGAAGACAAAAAAAAGGAGACATCATTAATATATGCAATCAATGATTCAGGAGACCACGAAGTAAGCGTAAGCAGGAGTTTTTAGAATCAGTGCATTCCAAGCGCAAGATTACACACAAGGAATTAGATAATCATGAATGATATAAAGAAAAGTGCACCATATGTTTTAATAGCAATTACAATTTTTGGTTTGATTTACCATATTTTTTCAATCAATACTATTGTGGCAAAGGACCGTGACCATTTAAAACAAATAATCGCTCTAGAGATTGAGCGTAATGGTAATAATG
>JAOMMB010000033.1 GCA_028352435.1 Candidatus Thioglobus sp.
TAGCGCTGAAGATGTTATACGACTACGCGGATCTAAGCCTATTGAATATACACATGCCAAAGATGGTGCTGATCAATTATGGGAATTAATAAATGGTAGCTCTAAAAAAGGCTATGTTAATTGTATGGGTGCTATTACTGGTGGTCAAGCTATGCAACAAGCTAAAGCAGGTATTGAAGCAATTTATTTATCAGGTTGGCAAGTAGCTGCTGATGGTAATACATCAGAAACAATGTATCCGGACCAGTCTTTATATGCTTACGATTCTGTACCAACAATGGTTCGTCGTATCAACAACACATTTAAACGTGCAGATGAAATTCAACATGCTAAAGGTTTGAATCCTGGAGATAAGGGTTTTGTTGATTATTTTCTACCAATTGTGGCAGATGCTGAAGCAGGTTTTGGTGGCGTACTGAATGCTTATGAATTAATGAAAAATATGATTACTGCTGGTGCATCAGGTGTGCATTTTGAAGACCAATTGGCTTCTGTTAAAAAATGTGGCCATATGGGCGGCAAAGTATTAGTACCAACTAAAGATGCGATTGAAAAATTAAATGCTGCGAGATTGGCCTCTGATGTAATGGGCGTACCAACAGTGCTACTAGCACGTACAGATGCAGAAGCAGCAACATTAATCACTTCAGATGTAGATCCAATTGACGAGCCATTTGTTACTGGAGAGCGCACCCCAGAAGGTTTTTATATGGTTAAAAATGGTCTTGATCAAGCTATTTCTCGCGGTGTTTCTTATGCACCATATGCTGATTTAGTTTGGTGTGAAACTGGCAAACCAGATTTAGGTTTTGCGAGAGAGTTTGCAGAAGCAGTTTTAGCTGAGAATCCAAATCAATTATTAGCATACAACTGTTCGCCATCGTTCAATTGGAAGAAAAACTTAAGTGATTCTCAAATTGCTTCTTTCCAAGAAGATATTGCTGCAATGGGTTATAAGTATCAATTTATTACGTTAGCCGGTATTCACAACATGTGGTACAACATGTTTGATTTAGCACACGAATATGCTAAAGGCGAAGGCATGAAACATTACGTAGAGAAGGTGCAAGAGCCAGAATTTGCAGCAGCAGACAAAGGATATACTTTTGCATCACATCAGCAAGAAGTTGGTGCAGGTTACTTTGATGATGTAACAACAGTTATTCAGGGTGGTCAATCATCAGTGACAGCATTAACAGGTTCAACTGAAGAAGAGCAGTTCTAAAGCTTGATATTTTTTTGATAAAGTTAGTTGATTTATACTATGATATAAGCTAACTACTTTATGAAGTGATATGACGGAATTGAGCACGCAATCAAGCAATCTTTCTGAAGCAACTTCCAAGAAAATATTGGCGGGCTTTGAGAGGCATTATAGTGCTTTTCAACAGGCCTCTGTGCAAGCTAAATCTAGATTTGATCACCGTGAGTGGCAGCAATTACTAGATGACTATAAGGCTCGCCTTTATTTCTATGATCAGCAAGTCAAACATTTCTGTCTTGAGCTTAAAAAAGAGCTCAATACAGAAATGTTTGATGAACAGGTTTGGATAAACACTAAGCTTGCTTATATTGGTTTAACGTTAAATTATAAGCAACCAGAATTAGCTGAAACGTTCTATAACTCAGTTTTTTGTTTATTGTTTGATAAGCGTTTTTATAAAAATAATTTTATTTTTGTTAAGCCGTCTATATCGACTACTTTTATTGATATGGATGACCCAATTATTGTTAGTCATTATATTAAAACTCATCAATTAGATCAAACACTGCAAGCAAGTTTTTTAAAACTAGACTTTTCCACGCCCTATCAAAATTTAGATCGTGATATGTCGCGTCTAAAAATGCAATTTATTAAACAATTAAATTTATCGAAAGATGAAGAGTTTGAGTTGCAATTGGTTAAAAGTATTTTTTTTAGAAGAAAAGCTGCCTATATCGTCGGACAGGTTGTATTAAAAAATAATCAAGTTCGCCCTGTTTTGATAGTCCTGTTAAATGACGAAAAAACAGGAATATATGTTGATGCATTATTGACTGATGTTTCGAATATATCCACAGTTTTTAGCTTTTCTAGGGCATACTTTTTTATTGATACTGATTATCCTGCAGCGATTGTAGATTTCTTAAAAGCAATTCTTCCTGGTAAAACTAAAGCTGAACTTTATAGCTCTATTGGCCTGCATAAGCATGGAAAAACTTTGTTGTATCGTCGTTTTTTAAAGTATTCACGTAGCACTGGCGAAAAGCTCATTCTTGCTCCCGGCATTAAAGGCATGGTTATGACTGTCTTTACTTTTCCGATGTTCCCTTATGTTTTTAAAGTAATTAATGATAATTTTGCTCCACCTAAAACTGCAACCAAACAACAGGTTAAAGATAAATATTTCTTTGTTAAAAATCATTGTAAAGTTGGACGTTTAGCAGACACATGGGAATTTTCAAATGTCGCCTTTCCGATTCGTGATTTGGATGAAGATCTACTTAACGAGCTAAAATTAAAGGTTGGATCAAACATCACTATTGAGGGTGACTTACTTATTGTTAAGCATTTGTATATGGAAAATAAAATGATTCCGCTTAATTTATATATCCAAAATGCTAATAAAGAAGACCTTAAACATATTGTTAATGATTATGGACGAGCAATTGATGAATTAATTAATGCAGATATTTTTCCAGGTGACATGCTCACTAAAAATTTCGGCGTTACTCGCCAAAATCGTGTTGTATTTTATGATTATGATGAAATCACCACCATGGATAAACCTGTATTCAGAAAAATTCCAGACGCAAGGTATGAAGAGGATGAAATGGCTGCTGAGCCTTGGTATTACGTTGGCCCAGAAGATGTTTTTCCAGAAGAGTTTAAGCTATTCATGTTTAGTCAAAATGACAGTAAACAAATTTTCGCCAAATCCTATGAAAAGTTACTAAGCGCTGATTATTGGAAATCTGTACAAAATAATATTCAAAACGGCAAGATTATTGATTATTACCCGTATCGACAAAGATTCAGGATGTCCCAAATTTATTCACAATCCACTTAACTTATATGCAAAAAACTAGCGACATATCAGATCAACTCCATCCTAATGTCCAGTATTTGGAGCCTATTTATAATAGTTATGGTGCCAAGATAGATTTTTTTGGTGTTATCCATACTATTAAGTGTTTTGAAGATAATTCTTTAGTTAGAGAAGTGCTTGATACTGATGGCCAGGGTGGCGTTTTAGTAGTAGATGCGGGTGGTTCAAGACGTTGTGCTATGTTCGGAGATCAGCTAGCTGCCAAAGCAGTTAAGAATAACTGGTCTGGCATTGTTATTTATGGCTTGATTAGAGATTCTGAGATAATTAACAAAATGCCAATTGGGGTTCGTGCATTGGGCACACATCCATTAAAAAGTATTAAGAAAGGTGTTGGGGAGCAGAGTCTTAGTCTAAGATTTTCTTGCGTTAATTTTGACCCTGGGGATTATTTGTATGCCGATCAAGATGGCGTTATTATTGTGAAGGAGTTAGTATGATTTTAGTTGAAGGATATAAAAATTTAGCAGATTACCAAGTTGATCGTAACTTGTATCAGTTTATAGAGCAAGAAGTTCTCCC
>JAOMMB010000034.1 GCA_028352435.1 Candidatus Thioglobus sp.
TATTCCAGTACTAAATAAAAAACTAATTGAATTTAAAAAGCCTGAAAGAGGTGACGTGATTGTTTTTAGATATCCTAATTATGAGAAAAATGATAAATATTTAGGCGCTGACTTTATTAAAAGAGTTGTTGGTATACCTGGCGATACAGTGGTTTACCATGCAGATCGGATGATGATTAATGGCGAAAAAATTAATGTTGAAAATTTTGAAGATTATCACGGTATTGAATCAGGTTCTGAGATGACAGGCTTTAAGCATAAGAGAGAATTACTGGGTAACAATCCTCATGATATTTTACTAGATCCAAATCGAGATTCTCGTGGGGTTAAGGCAGTTGTTCCAAAAGGGCATTATTTTGTTATGGGTGATAATCGATCTCGCAGTAGCGATTCTCGTTTTTGGGGTTTTGTGCCAGAAAAATATATCATTGGTAAAGCGTTCGGCATTTGGATGCACTATGATGATTCGCTTAAGCTAGATAGAATTGGTGGTTTTAATTAAGATAAAACTAAGGCTTAAAGAGCTAATTGATATGTTTTAAGATATTACTAAGCTCATCTTCTGATTTGTAATGGATGATGATCTTGCCTTTATCACCCGTAGCTTTAATTTCAGTTTTAGAGTTTAGTGTTTTTGACAAAGCACTAATAAGTTCCGAAATATGCGGCTCAATAGTTGTGGTGGATTTTATTTTTGGATTTAAAACACGCTTAACCAACTCTTCTGTTTGACGCACAGATAAAGATTTTGCAATGACTCGATTGGCCACCATTATCTGATCGTCTTGCGTTAATGGTAGAAGTGCACGAGCATGCCCCATTTCAATTTTTCCTTGACCAAGAAGTTTTTTTGATTCTTCGCCAAGTTGCAATAAGCGAATCAGATTGCTCACACTAGAGCGTGAGCGACCCACTACATTAGAAATTTCTTCATGCGTCATCTTAAAATCTTCAATCAGTTGCTGTAAAGCTTTTGCCTCTTCAAGCGGCGTTAGTGATTCACGCTGGATATTTTCAATCAGACCAATAGCAAGAGCTACTTGGTCGTTAATTTCACGCACAATCACTGGTACTTCTTCTAGCCCGGCAATTTGAGCAGCATGCCACCGACGCTCACCTGCGATAATTTCGTACTTATCGTAAGTGATCTTTCTAACAACCAATGGCTGGATAACACCTTGAGAAGTTATTGATGCAGCTAGCTCATTGAGTGTTTCTGTGTCTATATCATCTCTGGGCTGAAATTTTCCACGCTGAAGACTATTAACACTTAGCATTCTCATACTGTTATTAGTTTCTGAATTTTCAGTGTTGGTGCCAACTTGTCCTAATAAAATATCTAGTCCGCGACCTAGTTTTGAGATTTTTGTCATAATAGTTAATTCATTGATGTTTTTCTTAGCACTTCACTGGCTAAAGATATATAGGAAATTGCACCCTTAGATGATCTAGCATAGCTAATTGCATCTTGACCAAAACTGGGCGCTTCTGCTAATTTTACATTTCTAGGAACAATGGTTTTAAATACTTTGTGTGAGAAATACTGTTGTAGCTGTAAAGACACTTCATTAGAGAGATTATTTCGGTTGTCATACATGGTTCTCACCAGTCCAGTAATCTCAAGCTTTGGATTGGTGGTAGCTTTAATCTTGTCAATGGTTTGTATTAGAGCACTCAAACCTTCTAATGCGTAATATTCACACTGCATAGGGATAATAATCCCATCAGATGCAGTAAAGGCATTAATGGTTAGCATGTTCAAAGAAGGCGGACAATCGATAATTACATAGTCATATTGACTAGCCACTGAATTAATAGCGTTTTTAAGCCTATATTCAGAATTCTGTCCACGTAATAGGGCGATTTCTGCCGCAATCAAATCTGTGTTTGAGCCCAATACATCAATACCCGATTCGTCAACATGAACAATAGCTTTGTTAATACTGCATTCATCTAGAAGTAGTTCACAAACGGTATTTTCAAGCGTGTATTTATCCACACCACAACCCATTGTGGCATTGCCTTGTGGGTCAATATCAATTAATAAAACTCGTTTTTTAACCGCTTTTAATGCAGCACTCAAATTAACAGCCGTTGTCGTCTTACCAACACCGCCTTTTTGATTTGCAATTGAAAGCGTTATCGCCACTAATTACTTACCTAAAACCGTCAGTGCTTTAAGCAAATTACTAGCCTCATGCACAAAATAATCTTTCTTTAATTTTTCAATGGTTTTTTTATCAGCAGTGGCTTGATTTTTTTCTTGCGACTTAACAATTTCAGACTCAGACATTTTGCTTGGATCTTCTTGTTCTAAACGGCCACTTAGATCGTTTTCTTTGATATCAATAATTGATTCTTCCTCTTCATTTTCTAAACTGATATTTTTTAGTTTAATATCTGGCTCAATGCCTTTAGCTTGAATTGATCGACCGTTAGGTGTGTAATATCGAGCAGTGGTTACTTTAAGGCCATACCCCTTGTCTAATTCAATAATAGTCTGTACCGAGCCTTTACCAAAAGAGGTTTTACCCATAATAATAGCACGCTTATGATCTTGTAAAGCACCTGCAACTATTTCTGATGCAGAGGCCGAGCCTTCATTAATTAATACAACAATTGGAGAGCCGAGCATAATGTCACCAGGCTGGGTTTTAAACTTTAAGTTGGAGTTAGGAATTCTACCTTTGGTATAAACCACCAAGCCAACTTCATCAATGAACAAGTTGGAAACATCAACAGCGCCATCTAAAACGCCACCTGGGTTGTTGCGCAGATCAAGAATTAATGACTTAAGGTAGCCATCATTCTGATCTACCAAATCAGCAACTGTCTCTTTAAGAAGATTTGCAGTAGGTCCTTGAAAGCTAGACACACGCACATAGCCAATATCCTTTTCAAGTAAATAACCCTTAACGCTAACAATAGTAATAATTTCACGAGTTATATCAACCACAAAAGGTTTTTGATTTTTGCGCAAAACAGTAATTTGTATATCAGTACCAGGCTCACCACGCATTAGATCTACGCCATCTTCCAAGCTCATACCACGAACTGGCTTATCACCAATTTTAATAATTAAATCACCAGCCTGAATGCCAGCCTTATAAGCGGGAGTATCATCAATAGGAGAGATAACTTGAATACCATCGTCTTTTTTGCTAATCACAATGCCTAGGCCGCCAAACTTTCCTGAAGCACTTTCCATTAAACTTTTTTGTTCTTTAGGTTCTAGATATACAGAATGAGGATCAAGACCACTAACCATGCCTTTAATGGCGTTATTAAACAACTCTTTGTTCTCGACGTCATCAACATACAGTTGTTTGATATCACTAAAAACCACAGTAAAGGCTTCAAGGTCTGAGAAAAAAGCTTCGAGCCTTTGTTCTTCTTCAGCAGTTTTAGCACTTAAAGCAGGTGCAGAAATTAGCACAGAAAGAAGTGCAAACAGTAGAGAAAATTTAGAAAAACTTAATAAAATCATAATATAGT
>JAOMMB010000035.1 GCA_028352435.1 Candidatus Thioglobus sp.
ATGTTATTACTGCTGGCACAGCAATTCGTGAAGCGATGGACATTATTGACGCAAATGGCGCTACTGCCAAAGGTGTTATTGTTGCCGTTGATCGTCAAGAAAAAGGCAAGGGCGATAAATCAGCCATTCAAGAAGTGGAAGAAAATTTTGGCATTACTGTATTGAGTATTATTAATCTAGGCCATTTAATTGACTACCTAAAACAAGGTGACGATAAGGCGCTCATTAAGAGTATTGAAGATTATCGCAATCAATACGGCGTTTAGTTATAAGACCCATAATCAATTGCTGTATATTTAAACCACATAGTTTATTTATAAGGATTTAGCGTGATAGATAAAGTTGATGCGCAAGAAGTATTTGAAGGTGATGGTGTTGTTGTTAATCGCTTATTCCCAATCTCAGGGCGAATGAATTTCGACCCGTTCGTATTATGGGATCACTTTAATATTGCTGCTGGGCATGGCTTCCCCGATCATCCTCATCGAGGTTTTGAGGCGATTACCTATATGTTAGAAGGCGGTATGCATCATCAGGACAACCTGGGTAATGATTCATTTGTGAACAAGGGTGGTGCTCAAATTTTTTGTGCAGGCAGCGGTATGGTGCATTCAGAAATGCCAGCAGATAAAGGCCAAAGTATGGGCGTTCAGTTGTGGATTAATCTGCCTAAAAATTTAAAAAGTATTGAGCCAAGTTATCAAAAGGTTTTAGAGGAAAGTTTGCCAACTGTAAACTTTAAAGGCGGCTATTATCGAACTATAGTTGGTGACGAGTCGCCAATTAAGCTGCATACAGTTATTAACTATCGACATTTTAATATTGAAAAAGAGGGTGAATTTCAGCTTAACCTTGGCCAAGAGTCACATGCGATAATTTATGTTATATCAGGTGATTTGACTATTGGTGAGCATAAGATTAATACTGCTCAAGCATTGTTTATAGATTCTAAGAGTGGGCGAGATTTATTGATTAAAGCTAAGACGAGCAGTGAGTTTATGTTTGCTAGCGGCATTCCACACAAGCAGCCAATTTATCAGCATGGGCCTTATGTTGATTAAGGCGCCTAACTTTTAATTGCCTCTTGAGTCATCAGTAAATGATTGCTTTCAGCGAAAGACACGAGTCGCTCAAACGTAAATGCACAAGCATATTTTAGCTGGTCGTCAAAAACAATGGATTTGATGCCGTTGATCCTTCGAATTTTTAAATGCCCACTATAGCGCTTTAACTGCTCAGGCTGAGTGCAAACTAATCGCTCAGTCCAATCACTTGGCCTAAATTTTTGGCCATCTTGAGTCATGCCAGATATTGTGTATTGAATTGTTTCCATCAGACCCCGCCCAAAAAGAAAATAATAAAAGATATTGATTTAAATATAGCTTTTTATGACAGTATAAATTATAAAAACCCATTAGAGGATGAAACACATAAGTATTGCTTCACTATCTGAAAATTAAGAAATAGAAGAGAGTTCTAACTAAAATTATCAACCACCATACATAGGTGGTAAATTTTTAAATATTTTTTGTTGTTTCTATATAAGACTTAGCCTGTTTAGGGTTTTCAGCAGATCTGACCATGCAATCTTTTTGTCACACAGCGGCTTATCCAAAGCCAGTTGATATAGAAACTCACCACACTTTGCCTGATTTTATGATGAATCGTGGCGGCGTTTCATTACGCCCTGGTGACGGCATTATTCACTCTTGGTTAAACCGTATGTTATTGCCAGATTCTGTTGGTACAGGTGGTGATTCACATACACGCTTCCCTATTGGTATATCTTTCCCTGCAGGTTCAGGCTTAGTCGCATTTGCCGCAGCAACTGGCGTTATGCCATTAGATATGCCTGAATCAGTACTCGTGCGTTTTTCTGGTGAAATGCAACCGGGCATCACGCTGCGTGATATGGTTAATGCTATTCCACTAAAAGCCATTGAAAAAGGTTTATTGACTGTTGCTAAGGAAGGAAAAGTTAACGCCTTCTCTGGCAGAGTGTTAGAAATCGAGGGCTTACCTAATCTTAAAGTTGAGCAGGCATTTGAGTTATCTGACTCTGCAGCTGAGCGTTCAGCTGCAGGTTGCTCTATTCATTTAGACAAAGCGCCAATCATTGAGTATTTAACTTCCAATGTGGTTATGCTCAAGTGGATGATTGCACAAGGTTATGGCGACAAGAGAACTATTGCCCGTCGAATCCAAGCTATGGAAAAATGGATGGCTAATCCTGAGCTAATGAAAGCAGATGATGATGCGGACTATGCAGAAGTGATCGAAATCAACATGAGTGATATCAAAGAGCCAATCTTGGCATGCCCTAATGACCCTGATGATGTTAAAACACTTTCCGATGTTGCCAACACCAAGATTGACGAAGTCTTTATCGGTTCATGTATGACTAATATTGGTCACTTTAGAGCAGCAGCTCAACTATTGAAAAATAAAACTGAGCTAAACACTGAACTTTGGATTGCCCCACCAACACGAATGGATGAAAAGCAGCTTAAAAAAGAGGGTGTATACGACACTTTTACAGCAATCACTGATCACACTGAAATGCCTGGCTGTTCATTGTGCATGGGTAACCAAGCACGTGTAAAAACTAATGCAACTGTTGTATCAACCTCAACTCGAAACTTTCCGAACCGTCTAGGTGATGAAGCTAACGTTTATCTATCATCTGCCGAAGTGGCAGCTATTTCTGCAAAACTAGGCTACATACCTACTGCGCAAGAATACTTGTCTGAAATGAAGGATATCGAGCCAATGGAGGCACAAATTTATCAATATCTAAACTTTGATCAAATTGGTGAATACGAAGATCAGGCGGATACCGTTCCTATAGAGAATATTCTAAGTTCATAAGGCTAGCTCGCATGCCTTTTGGTATGCGCCACACCGACTTTATATAAGACAATAAAAAAGCCGCAATTAGCGGCTTTTTTATTGTGCTTGAGATTAAGACTTACTTAATCTTAGCCTCTTTGTAGATAACGTGCTGTCTTACTACAGGATCAAACTTTTTAACTTCAATCTTTTCTGGGTGAAGACGTTTGTTCTTAGTCGTTGTGTAAAAATGGCCTGTTTTAGCCGATGATACTAATTTAATTTTTTCTCTCATAACTTACTCCTAAACTTTTTCGCCACGTGCGCGGATTTCTTTAAGCACTACTTCAATACCTTTTTTGTCAACAATTCGCAAACCTTTAGCGGTTAGCTTTAATTTAACAAAACGGTTTTCACCTTCCACCCAAAAACGATGTGTATGAAGATTAGGATAAAAACGACGACGCGTTCTGTTG
>JAOMMB010000036.1 GCA_028352435.1 Candidatus Thioglobus sp.
AAAACCCTTGTAAACGCACTCGACGCAAATAATTTGCACCATGGATTTTTATTCACTGGTACTCGTGGCGTCGGCAAAACTACCATTGCGCGTATTTTTGCCAAATCTATCAATTGTGAAGCGGGCGTTAGTTCTTCGCCTTGCGGCACTTGCCCTACTTGTTTAGAGATTGATAGAGCTCAATCAATTGATCTAATTGAGCTGGATGCCGCTTCGCACACTGGCGTCGATAACATGCGTGAATTGTTAGAAAATGCGCAATATATGCCAACTAAAAATCGATACAAGATTTACTTGATCGATGAGGTTCACATGCTCTCTAAAAGTAGTTTTAACGCACTACTTAAAACTTTAGAAGAGCCACCTGAGCATGTGAAGTTCTTAATGGCGACCACTGATCCACAAAAGCTACCTATTACTGTACTTTCTCGTTGTTTGCAATTTACGTTATCACAACTCTCTCATGAGGAAATTCTTGGTCAGCTGAAGTTTATTATGGATGCCGAGGGTTTGACTTATGAAGAAAGCGCATTAAGCCGAATTGCTGAATTTGGCAACGGCTCAATGCGTGATGCACTGAGCTTATTAGATCAGTCTATTTCTTATGGTAAAGGCACAGTCACTAGCAAAGATATCAAAGCCATGCTTGGACTTGTTCATCATGATGATATCATCACTCTGGCTCAGCATTTGTTCAATCAAGACGCTAAAGCGGTGATTGAATTTATTAAAGAGTTAGCTCATCGCGGTGAAAACCTTAGTAATGCTTTAAAAGATCTTAGCTCGTTGTTTCATCAAATTTCACTGGTTCAAATTGTAGGTGGTGAAAGTAAAGATGACATTAAAACACTAGCGGCGCATATCAGTAATCAAAATTTGCAAATTTTTTATCAAATGGCAATTAACGGTAGCAGAGATATGTCGCTAGCGCCTAGTGAGCAAATCGGCTTTGAGATGACGTTATTACGCATGCTTGCATTTCATAGCGATATAGACACAAGCTCAACACCTGGCACAGCAATCCAGTCGGAAAAAAAAACTCTAAAAATCACCCCTAGTAAAGCTTCAAGCGAGCCAACGACCAAAAAAGCTGCGCCCATAAAGATAAAGAAGTCGCAAGAAGATAAACTAGCTGAAAAACCAATACAATCCAAAACTGATGATTTTTTAGCCATTAAAAATCAACAGGAATGGGAAGATGTCAGTCAATTGGTTAAGTTTTCTGGTGGTGCAAAAATGTTGATTAAAAATACTTTATTTAGCGCTCTAGCAAACAACATACTCACGCTCACACTTGATGAGAAATTTAGCAATCTATTGAGTGATCAGATTCATAAGACTATGCTTGAGAGTTTGAGAAAACAATACACGGATTTAAATTTAGTAATTAATATTGATCGGTCAACTTCTGAAACTTTGGCACAAAAAGAAGCTAGAGTTCATAAAGCGTATTTGGCAAAAATACAGCAGGAGTTTTTAAACGACGAAGTTGTGCAAAAATTAGAGCAAGCTTTTAATACAAAAGTTGATGTTAAATCCATTAAAGAAATCACACGACATTAAATAAGGGAGTAGCCTATGTTCAAAGGTGGAATGGCTGGGATGATGAAAAAAGCCCAGCAAATGCAAGATAATATGCAAAAAGCACAAGATGAAATCAAAACCTTAAGTGCAACTGGGCAAGCAGCCAGCGGCGCGGTTCAAATAACGGTAAATGGTGAGCATATGGCTACGAATATTAAAATTGATGAAATGGTGATGGATGATAAAGATATGCTTGAGGATTTAATTCTGACAGCAATGAACGATGCTACCCAGCAAATCTCTAGTGCATCTGAAGCGAAAATGAAAGGTGCAACAGGTGGAATGAATCTACCTGGTGGCATGAATTTACCGTTTTAAGGGTTTATTCTTAACTCATGATTGAATCCCTCAACAAAGCTTTTTGCGCCCTACCAGGCGTTGGTAGTAAAACCGCACAACGTTTTGTTTACCACCTATTAGAGCGTAATCGAGACGGTGGCTTTGAGCTTGCTAAAGCTTTGATTGATGCAATGGAGCATGTTCAGCATTGTCATTCTTGCAGAACATTAAGTGAAAAAACTCTGTGCAATATCTGTGCCAATACAGTGCGTGACGATACTCAGCTTTGCGTGGTAGAAACTCCAGCTGATATTCATGCTATTGAACAAAGTGGCATTTATAAGGGAAAATATTTTGTACTAAGCGGATATCTTTCACCTATTGACGGTATTGGTGCTAGTGAGCTCGGTCTAGATGAGCTTGAACAAAAACTACAGAATAAAAAAGTGGATGAGATTATCTTAGCAACCAATGCAACGGTTGAAGGCGAGGTAACTGCACATTATATTAGCAATATGGCCAAACAGTTTGATGTTCAAATTACACGCATTGCGCACGGTATTCCTATTGGTGGAGAGCTAGAATATGCAGATATTAATACCATTGCACACGCTCTATCAGGTCGTAAAAAATACGACTAAACTACTAAAATATTTTTAAAGATTTCCCTGCTAAGGCAAAACCTTTCTAGCATTCTTCGATAACAACTCACAAAGTCATTGTCTAGAAAATGACAATTACTGATAATTCTATGGTGCAAGGAATTGCCTTGCCCATTGCCCACGCCCTATCTGGGCGTAAAAATTACACTTAGCCAAGTCTCTATTTTCTTAAGATATGAATAACTATCTCTACAAAAAATGTCTTGATAATAAAAACTTGGCGTTGTGTAATAAACTAATTAAAATGTTTTAGAGAGTAGCTCGATTTCATAGCCATCTGGATCTTGTAAAAAACCCACAATCGTATCGCCTGAACTCATTGGTCCCGCTTCCCTAATAACCTTTACACCTTGCTCTTTGGCTTTTTTTACTGCCTCATACACATTGTCAACATTTATGGCAATATG
>JAOMMB010000037.1 GCA_028352435.1 Candidatus Thioglobus sp.
AAAATAATCTGACATATTCCGCGCCCTATAAAAAAACTATTCACAAGAAAACAACGCTTGTGCAGATTCGCCATTATCCATATAGAAACCCCTCTCAATAGACGAATTATCACCACTCTTGCCCAAATATAATTGGATAAATTCAATCAGCTGGTTTTCAGAATAAAAAACATTATTTAAAAAACCATTAATATCGTTAGCAATCGGACTCATGGTAACACCATAACGACTACCATAAACAGCAACAGGAATGCCAAGAGAGGCCGCTTCTGCACATGCACTGGATGCTGATGAGATTAGCAAGGATATAGACCCCAATAAATCAAGCATACTGTCACTGGTTGGGGTGAATGTATCATGACCAAATGCCGGAACTTGTTTGATAAAAGTATGACTTTCATGTGCAGGATGATGCTTTACCAAAATCCTTATTTTTGTATCAGCTAGTAAATGTAATTGACTACACGTATTTAATATACTAATCGATTCATCAATATCCATTGGCAGTGCAATTAGGATGGTTGGAATACCTGTGACTACTTTCTTTCGTTTTACATCATATAAATATGTAAATCTAAATGCGGATGCCACTCTAACATCCAGACCTGGACAACTGTCCAGTACAGTTTTCTTATAACTTTCTGAGATGACATGCAATTGATTTGGCAATGTTCCATTGTCAATTTCGTATGATTGTGGCACTTTGTGCGTCTCATAAGGCGGTGATATATGACCCTGATACCCCTTGACAGTCACATCTGGATAATACTTATGAAAACCAAGGTTTAATGCTTTGTCTATGTCCTGATTCTCGTGCCAATCTACCACTTGGCAAATCTCAACCCTGGCTATTTGTAAATTTTTTATAAATCTAAATTTGCATATGGCCATGGCTAACGAAGGAGAGAAAATATCTTTTTTCGCTTCAAAAATTAATAATTTCTGAATATCGTAACCCATAAATAAAGGTGAATTATTCACCTTAAATGGCAAAACAGCTGTCAAATATAAGGCATAAATATAGTCATATAAAGTTAGCCAAGACTCTTGAAATAAAAAATTATGCCGGGATTTTTTAGATTGGATTGACATCTTAATACACCGCCCTAATGTTTTAAATCCAAATAAAGTTGGTGAATACCAAACTGTTTGACGCTGTTCACTGCTTAAATAACGACCGTAACCAGTATAGTACCGCTCAACAAAACCTCCTTCTTCGTTAAAACTATTTGGAAAAATAAAATTATCAACAAACACTATCGGGGCTTTTGGTCGTTTTTTATACACTTTTGTTAATCTCGGCCATAGCCAACTAATAACAATCCAGTAGCTCGACTTGAGGAACTTTATCAGGCCTAAAAATGTTAATAAAGTGTAGGGATATTTTTGCTTAATTTTGATTGGAATTTTTTGATTAAACTTACCCAATATTGAACAAATAATTCTAGACATTAGAGGGTTTTCAGCAATAATAAGTATGATTTTGTCGCCCCGCTTTAGTTTTTCCTCTAGTAACAGGGTTTTGCATAAGAGCGGCAATATTACAGAATGAAATGGGTTTCTCGAGCATACTGTTAATAACAAGTGAAGGTCATCTAATTTATTTATACTAACAACTCGCTCAATAAACTGATTATATTCTTCTTGGGCTCTTGGCGCTATTTTATCTATTAGAATTGAATCTGCAATAGATAGCTCTCCTTTAGTGCTTAAATCTAGTTTTTCCATTTCAAAACCTTAAACAACTCTTGAATTCGCATAATAAGTGCAATTTTACTTGTAAGTAAGTAAATAGTCAGTTGTAATAAATTTTTTTACCACCCCCCCCTGACAACTTTTTAAAATTTTTTATATAGAAAACCCTAAAAAAAAACCTTCTTTTTCTGCTTTAATTTTTTACTTTCTTGGTGCGCACTCATTGTGTAATGCGGCCAATTTTAATAACACTTATACCTCTTAAACAATCTATCTGATCGCATTATATTTTTTACATGCTTTAGATCCTCATCTGTATCAACACTAACCGCATCACTTTCCACCAAAACCCCTTGAATAGCATATCCATTCTCTAAAACTCTAAGATATTCGTTGTATTCTATTTTTTCCAGTGGTGTTTGTTTTAATTTGGCGTACTTGATTAAAAAATCCCTTCTAAATGAGACTACATGATAGGCTTTTAGTAAACCTTTAACTGAACTTCTTGAGTCAGAGGGAATGTCGTTGCGTGAAAGGTACATAATTTCATTTTTTAAATTAACAACTGCCTTAATATCACCATATGATTGTTTTTTGCTAAACTGAGTTAGTAATATTGACATTTCTACTTTTGAGTTGATCAAACCCTTAACCCCCACATCGATATGATTAGGATCTACCAAAGCCTCATCACCTTGTATATTAACAACAATATCCGCCTCAATATGTTCAGCAGCTTCAGCCAATCTATCTGAGCCAGTTTGATGTGCTTTGCTAGTCATAATGACTTTACCTTGATGGGACTCCACCAATTCCTTAATCACTACACTATCTGTTACTACATAAACCTCGTCCAAGGTTTTGGCTAATTGAGTACGCTTAAGGGTATGAATAATCATGGGCAGACCTAAAATATCACACAATGCTTTTTCTGGCAAGCGACTGGACTCAAGCCTGACGGGGATCATGCCAATTACCTTCATAACAATTTCTCTATATATGTCAAATCATCAACCAAAATACAACTACTCGCTAAAAATTCTGATGAATATAAACCTGTTTTAACGCCAATAAATTTAACATTAGCTGACGCTGCCATCTCCAAATCAACAATAGAATCACCAATCACCACCGTTTTTCTTATAT
>JAOMMB010000038.1 GCA_028352435.1 Candidatus Thioglobus sp.
TCCTGATTTTTCAGCGGGCGACACAATTATCGTACAAGTAAAGGTGCGTGAAGGTGATCGTGAAAGATTGCAGGCATTCGAAGGTGTTGTTATTGGTAAGAAAAATCGTGGCATTGGTTCAGCATTTACAGTGAGAAAAATGTCTCATGGTGAAGGTGTTGAAAGAGTTTTCCAAACACATTCTAAAATGATTGATTCTGTTGAAGTTAAGCGTCGCGGTAAAGTTCGTCAAGCGAAACTTTATTATCTTCGTGAGCTTACTGGTAAGAAAGCAAGAATTAAAGAAAAATTGGCGACTCGATAAGCCTCTCCACTTTTTCTTTCAAATACCGACGACTAGTCGGTATTTTTTTGTCTAAAATTTAGATATGGAAAATAATATCCACCTTATTGAACAATTCCTTGATCATTACTGGCTATCCTCAGGTGCTAGTAAAAATACCTTGTCTGCTTATCGATCTGATTTAATGTTGTATTCAAAATGGTTAGATAAACTATCTCTAGAAAGTTCTAGTGATACTAGTATTCTTAAATATTTTCAATATCGACAGATTAGCCCATCTACTCAAGCACGAATTCTCACTTGTTTTAGGATTTTTTATCAATACCTGGTGTCACAAAAACTTACAGATACCAATCCAACTGCTAAGCTTCATCATCCAAAACAACTACAAAAATTACCTGTTTTTTTAAGTATCAAAGAGGTTGAGAAGCTTCTAGATGCGCCTGACCAAAAAACTATTTTTGGCATGAGAGATCGAGCAATGCTAGAGCTCTTGTACTCATGTGGATTGCGTGTAACTGAACTTGTTAGCCTGGAATATCATCATATCAATATCAATGATGAATATATTCGAATTTTAGGCAAAGGAAATAAAGAGCGACTCTTGCCAATGGGTGATTTAGCTATAGAATATCTTTCTAAATATGAAAAAGAAGCCCGTCCATTTTTAATTAAAAAAGGTCAAACTGATGGCTACTTCCTATCCAATCGAGGTAGCAATATGAGCCGTCAAAATTTCTTTTACATGATTAAATCTTATGCTCAAAAAGCAGGGATTGACAAATCACTTTCTCCACATAGCCTAAGGCATGCATTTGCAACCCATTTAGTTCAGCAGGGTGCAGATCTACGAAGTGTACAACTCATGCTTGGTCATAGTGATATTTCAACGACACAGATATACACCCATATACAAAATGTCCAGCTGAAATCACAACACAGTAAGCATCATCCAAGAGGCTAAGCTTATTTATGGTTTAGATTGATAAAGACAGCTCAGCTAATCTTTTTTGTCGATACTCTTTCAAAGTTGATTCGGTATAGCCATTTGGCTCACTCACACCTCTATAAACTAAAGATAGTGCTGCTTTAAATGCCATTCCATCATAGCTTGGCGCCATATTTTGATACAGTGGGTCATTCTCGTTTTGTGCATCCACAACGAGTGCCATCTCTTTAAATACTTGCTCTATTTGCGCCTTACTGCAAATCTCATGATGCAGCCAATTGGCCATATGCTGGCTTGAGATCCTTAGCGTCGCCCTATCCTCCATTAACCCTACTTGATCAATGTCCATAACTTTTGAACAGCCTACACTTTGATCAATCCAACGCACAACATAGCCTAAGATACTTTGAGCATTGTTATTAAGCTCTGTCTTAATTTCAGCTGTACTTAATGTGCTAGTAGAGTTTAGTATTGGAGCAAGTAATAAATCTTGTTCATCAGCCTCAAGATGGGTTTTCATTAATTGTTGCTGTCTAGCGAAAACATCAAATCGATGGTAATGTGTCGCATGCAATGTAGCAGCTGTTGGCGAAGGTACCCAGGCACAATTAGCACCCGCTTCTAAATGACTAAGCTTACTCTCAAGCATTTCACGCATTTGATCAGGTTGTGCCCACATACCTTTACCAATTTGTGCATTTTTATACATGCCACAATCCAAGCCTACTTGAACATTTAAGATTTCATAAGCTTTAATCCATGGCTGATTTTTGATTTTCGACTTAGGAAGCATTATTCCAGCTTGCATACTGGTGTGTATTTCATCGCCAGTGCGATCTAAAAAACCTGTATTAATAAAAATTACGCGTTTAGCTGCTGCTTTAATACATGCTGCTAGATTAACACTTGTGCGACGCTCTTCATCCATAATGCCAATTTTAATTGTATTAGCCTCAAGTCCAAGAGCCTGCTCAACCCTGCCAAACAGCTTAACACTAAATGCCACTTCATCCGGGCCATGCATTTTAGGTTTAACAATATAAACATTACCCTTTTTTGAATTAGCGCCTAAACGCTGAATATCATGTAGAGCGATTAACGTTGTTATCAACGCATCTAAAATACCTTCTGGTATCTCTTGATTATCTGGAGTTTTAATTAAACCCGTTAACATATGGTGTCCGACATTACGAACCAACATCAAGCTACTTCCTGGCAAAGTACCGGACTTACCTTTTGCATTGACATAGCTTTTGTCTGAATTTACTCTTCTTACAACTGACTTCTCGCCCTTGTTAAATTTAATCTCTAAATCACGCTTCATTAGCCCTAAAAAGTTACGATAGGCGTTAATTTTTTCTTCGCTAGCAACCGTAGCAACCGAATCTTCAAAATCAATAATAGTCGTTAGTGCTGATTCCAAAATGACATCTTGAATACCTTTAGTATCTGTATTGATGACCAGTTCAATATGTAAATTATGGTGCTCAATTAAAATGCTATGATTGGTACTGCCAACAAAACTATCTGAGTTTTTTAGCTGAGTTGTACTCTTATCCTTTAATGTAAATATTGGTACGTTTGAC
>JAOMMB010000039.1 GCA_028352435.1 Candidatus Thioglobus sp.
TGTACGCTTACCGCCCATAATAATCATAACACCCTTATCATCGCCAGTAGCTAAGATAGGTTCAACGTCGCCTTTAGCGATGTACTTATGAGTTAATGGAGAAGTAACATTTAGACAATGCATACACTTAACACAGTTTTTATTATCAATTGTTAATGAGTTATCAGCATTCACTTTCATTGCTGAAGTAGGACATCTAGAAGTAATATTATCAACTACGTAGTCCATACCTTTATCTTCAACCAATGCTTTCCATAAGTCTTGGTTGATTTTAATATCATCTCTCCAAGTACCGATAGTTGCGAAGTCAGCACGTTGTACTGAGTTCATACAATCGTTTGCACAACCTGAAACTTTAAATTTCAACTTGTATGGTAATGCTGGTCTGTGCATATCATCTAAGAATGCGTTGACTAATGTACGTAAGACTGCTTGCTCATTTACATTTGACATTTCACAACGTGAAGCACCAACACAAGACATACCTGTACGTACTGCTGGACCTGCGCCACCTAAGTCAAAACCGTAATCATTAAACGTGTTAAAGATTGTTTGAGTTGTCTCTTCAGTAGCACCTTGTAACATGATGTCGCCTGACTGACCATGGAATGCGATTAAGCCAGAACCACCATTATCAGTAAACATATCACACATATCTCTTAAAAGAGTTGATGTGTAGTGCATGCCTGCTGGTGGTTGAATACGCAATGTGTGGAATTCGCCTGCAGCAGGGAATTTATAATCGCCTTTGTCATCTTTCAACTCGTTAAAACGTGGAATGATGCCGCCACCGTAACCGATAACACCAACTGTACCACCTTTCCAATAACCTTTTTTAGTTACATAAGATGTTTCAAGTGTACCTAGTACGTCACGTGCCATGTCAGCACCTGCATGGGTATCGTTCGCTAGTCGCTTAAGACCTGTTACAAATGAAGGCCATGGACCATTTTCCAACTCATCAAGGTTGGGTGTGTTATATAGCTCTTTTGCCATTTTCTCTCTCCAGTATATTAATAAATCCCAAAAACACAGTGTTTTAGAGATGTGAACGGGTCAAATTATACTTAAATGCAAGTAAATACCACTGTTTTATAGTGATATCAACACCTATCCCTTAGGGGGTATATATAAGTTTTTTAGATGAAAAAGTTACTCTGAAAAGAGTTTTTTTTAAGAGAGGTACTCATTAGTTCGCTTTGCAACACCTCGCCCTTCATTAATCGCCCAAACGACTAATGACTGGCCACGACGACAATCACCTGCAGTAAAGATACCTTCTTGTGAAGTTTGATATTGGCCATAGCTAGCTTTGTAATTACCTCGATCGTCTAATTCAATTTTTGCATCATCACTAACATAATGCTCTGGTGATACAAAACCCATTGATAACAATACCAACTGAGCATCCCAAGTTTTTTCGCTACCAGAAATTTCAGTTAACTGGCCATCTTGAAACTCTACGTTTACAGTGATAAGGCCTGTTAAAGCACCATTTTTATCTTTGGTAAATGACTTAGTCATGAGTTGGTATTGTCTAGGATCTTCACCAAAGGCTAATTGAGCCTCTGCATGTCCATAATCCACACGATAAATTAAGGGCCACAGTGGCCATGGATTATTGTCTGCACGATCAATAGGTGGCTGACTCATCAATTCAAAATTAACCACAGACTTAGCGCCTTGGCGAATCGCTGTACCGATACAGTCAGTACCTGTGTCACCACCACCAATAACAATAACATTCTTACCTTTGGCTGATAATTGCGAATCATCTGCAAGTCCAGTGTCTAGCAAACTTTTTGTATTAACAGTTAAATACTCCATTGCCCTATGGACGCCTTGTGCATCACGATTTTCAACAGGTAACTCTCTAGCTTCACTAGCACCTGTTGTTAATATAACGGCATCAAAATCTTTTTGCAATGCTTGAATAGTAATATCTTTACCAACATTAACATTGGTAATAAATTCAATACCACAATCTTTCATGAAATTAACACGACGATCCACGACATCTTTACCCAGTTTCATATTTGGGATGCCGTACATTAGCAAGCCGCCAATACGATCATCGCGTTCAAAAACACTAACACTATGCCCTAATTTATTAAGCTCATCAGCTGCAGCTAACCCTGCAGGACCAGAGCCTATAATAGCTACTGCTTTTCCTGTTTTAAATTCGACATCATATGGCTTAACCCAGCCTTGTTCAAAACCTTTATCAATAATCGCCTGTTCAATATTTTTAATAGTAACAGCAGGATTGTTTATGCCAAGAACGCAAGAACCTTCACAAGGCGCTGGGCAAACGCGGCCGGTAAATTCTGGAAAGTTATTGGTTTTTAATAATCTAGATAAGGCTTCTTCCCATTTGTCGTTATAGACAAGGTCATTCCATTCAGGAATTAAATTATTAATTGGACAGCCATCATCTGACTGGCAAAAAGGCACACCACAATCCATGCATCGAGCACCCTGCTCTTGCAGGTGCGGCTCGTCATGGTCACCTGTAAAAATTTCACCATAATCCTTTAGTCGCAATTCAACAGGGCGATAAGCCTCTGTTTTTCTATCAAATTCTTTAAAGCCAGTTACCTTTCCCAT
>JAOMMB010000004.1 GCA_028352435.1 Candidatus Thioglobus sp.
TTTAATTTAAGTTTTTGCATGGCTTTGTTTTCAAGTTGGCGAACTCTTTCAGCAGAAACACCATACTTATCTGCTAAACTATGTAGGGTTGTTTTTTCTTCTTTCAAGTACCTGGATTGTAATATATCTAAACTTCTTTCATCTAATGAAGAGAGGGCCTTGTATAGTTTCTGCTGTTGATTTTTTTTAAAGTCGTCAATTAATAATAACTGTTCTGGCGTTTGAGTATTCTCATTAGTTAAGTATTGTTCTGGTGCATTTGAATCTTTATCATCAGAATTTTCAAAAGTAACATCATTAAATTGTAAGCGTGACTCCATTTCTAATACGTCTTTTCGCCTGACACCAAGATCTTGGGCAATTTGATCAGCTTGATCACCATTAAGAGAGTTATAGATTTTTGACTTAGCTTTTTTTAATTTGAAAAATAATTTACGCTGGGCTTTAGTGGTGGCCACTTTAACAATTTTCCAATTTTTAAAGATAAATTCATGAATTTCAGCTCGAATCCAGTACACTGCAAATGACGCTAAGCGTACGTTTTTATTGGGATTAAAGCGCTTAACCGCTTTCATTAGTCCAATAGTACCTTCTTGTATAAGATCTTCTTGCTCAAGGCCGTAACCTTTATAACCATGAGCAATAAAAGCAACAAAACGCATGTGTGACAAGACCAATTGCCTTGCAGCATCTAGGTCATGATTCTCATAGAGTTTTATAGCTAATTCATGCTCTTGCTCAGCAGTGAGTATGGGTGGGTATTTTTGAACACCCAGAGAGTTTGAGATGCTGGTTGACGGTAAAGCGAACTTTGAACTCATTTATAAAAAGTAAATATTATCAAGGATTAATATTATAGGTTAAATCAATGAGTTAAGCAAGGTTTGATACTTTAAAGATTGTTGTGAAAGCTGTAGTCGCTGAGCGTGAATTATCTTAGATAAATCTTCTAATGCTACTTTAAAATCATCGTTAATTACCAAGTAGTCAAATTCATTGTAATGCTTCATTTCGCTAACAGCATCGCGCATGCGCCTGTTAACAATAGCTTGATCATCTTGACCTCTACCCGTTAAGCGTTCACGTAAAGCTTGCTCAGAAGGTGGAAGAATGAAGATGCCTATAGCTTCTTTAAACGTCTCTTTAACTTGTCTAGCACCTTGCCAATCAATTTCCAAAATAACATCTGTACCACTAGCTAATAAATCCTTAACTGTTTGTTTAGCGCTTCCATAGTAATTATCAAAAACATGTGCAGACTCAATAAAACCATTATCTTGATTGATTTGGTCAAACTCTTGTTGAGAGACGAAAAAGTAATTTTTACCGTGCTCTTCACCAGGACGTGATTGACGAGTTGTGTGAGAAACTGAAACGCATAAGTCTTCAGTTTTTTCAATAAGCGCTTTAACTAAAGAGGTTTTGCCACAACCAGAAGGGGCAGCGACAATAAATAAATTAGCCATTATGATTTAGGTGTATAGCCTTGAACATCATCTGCACCTTCTTCTGAAAAGAAAAACTTGTCCATTTGCTCCTTAAGATATTTTTGTGCATCAGGATCCATCATGCTTAAGTTATTTTCATTAATAACCATAGTTTGATGCTCAAGCCATTGTTGCCACCCTTGTTTAGAGACATTGGCCAAGATTCTTTGCCCCAGTTCCCCTGGGTAGGGTGCACGATCTAGCGCTTCAAGTTCTTTGTTAAGTTTTACACAATTTACAGTATTCATAGTTTTCTCATTCTGATGCCTAACATTCTTAGGCTTAAAAAGTAAATGAACGCTGACAAACAAACAGTGGTGAGAAGTGCTGTAATCCTAGAAAATGCATCGGCATTGATGTAGGCACTATGTGTTTGATCAAAGTTCAAAATAAAGATCACCATTATAAAGCTTGCTACTAAAACTTTAAAAAATATTTTGATTAAATCTTGAGAAAAAGTAAAAATTGATTGCTTTCTTAAATAGTAATATAGGACTGATCCATTAATTACAGCAGAAATTGACGTGGCTACTGCCAGACCGACATGATCAAAATAATAACCAAGAATGCCATTTAAAAAAACATTTGAAAGCATGGCAACAACGCCAGCCTTTACAGGAGTCTTGGTGTCACCTCTTGCCAGGAAAACTGGGGCTAAAATCTTAACCATAATAAAAGCCACCAAGCCTGACCCGTAAGCCATTAAGCTTAGAGAAGATTGTTGTGCAGCAAATACAGTGAAAGCATCATATTGAAATAAACTAACTATTAAAGGCTCAGCGAGCAGTACTAAACCTGCACAAGCAGGCAGGCCTAAAATTAAACCGATTTTTAATGCATAATCAATGGTTCGGGTAAATTGCTGATGATCATTGTTAGCATAATGCTTACTAAGCTTTGCAAGCGCTACTGTAGCTAAAGCGATACCAATAAGTGCTAAGGGAAGCTCCAGCAAACGGTCAGAATAATACAACCAAGAAACACTACCACTAACTAAAACAGAGGCAATCATTGTATCAATAAGTAGATTTATTTGAGAAACCGATACGCCAAATAATGCCGGCAACATTCGATTTCTAAGTTTTTTTACCACTTTATGATCGCCTTTGACCAATTTTGGTAATTTTCGAATTTTGATCAAAAATGGAATTTGAAATAGCAATTGCAAGACGCCACCAATTAGCACTCCCCAAGCAAGTGCCATGATAGGCTCATCTAAGTGTTGAGATAAATAAACACTAGATAAGATCATCGAAATATTAAGTAGTACTGGTGTAAATGCAGGCACTGCAAATCTATCATAAGTATTTAAAATACTACCAGAGAGCGCGGTTAATGATATTAATAGAAGGTAGGGGAAGGTGATGCGCAACATGTCTGATGCAAGGTTAAATTTTGTTAAATCTTCATCAAAATAAAAACCCCAGGCGAACATGAAAATAATTACTGGTGCAATAACAACTGTTATTAGTGTAATAATCATTAGTACAATTAAAAATTTAGTACTAATATGATTAATAATATTTTGAACTTCTTCTTCAGTTTCTTGAGCTTTAGCCTCTGCAAGAATGGGTACGAAGGCTTGAGAAAATGCACCCTCGCCAAATAGCCTTCTTAAGAAATTAGGAATGCGAAAAGCTACTAAAAAAGCATCTGTTAAACCATTAGCACCAAAGTACTTAGCAATAAAATAATCACGCACTAGGCCTAAAACACGTGAAAGAAAAGTCATGCCAGTAACAATACCACTTGACTTTAGAAAGGATTTATCCATCTATAGGAGGAGCTTTATTCTTCGACAGGGCCACGCATAATACCCACTTTTGAGCCACGAATACAGTTAACAAATTGCATAACTTCAGGGCTATCAGCCTCTGAAACCTCTAATTCTTTAAGCATTTGATCAAGTAATCGACCTGTAGATTCCCTGTATACCACTTTAAAAGCTCGCTTAATTGATGCAATTGAACTTGATGAAAAGCCACGTCTGCGCATACCTTCAGCGTTAATACTGCGAACACGAGTTTGGGTGCCTGATGCCACCATATAAGCTGGAATATCTTTATTAACATGACAACCCATGCCAATATAAGTATGAATACCAATCATGCAAAACTGCTTAACCAGAGTAAACCCTCCTAATATTGCCCAATCATGAACCCTAACATGACCTGCTAATGAGGCGTTGTTTGACATAATAACATGGTTTCCAATTTGGCAATCATGAGCAATATGAACATAAGCCATTAGCATGTTATTAGAGCCCACTCGAGTGAGTGACTTTTCTTTTTCGGTACCACGATTAATGGTGCAAAATTCACGAATTAAGTTTTCATCTCCAATAACAAGGTTTGATTCCTGACCTTGTTCATAAGTAATATCTTGAGGGTCGCCACCAATAGAGGCGAATGAATAGATGTGGTTATTTTTACCAATTTTGGTAGGCCCCTGGATAACTGCGTGGGATTCTACAATCGTTCCAGAGCCAATTTCTACATTGGAACCAATCACGGCATAGGCGCAAATTTCTGCACTTTTATGAACTTTGGCACTTGGATCTATGATTGCACTTGGGTCTATAGCCACATTACTCTCCTCAAGAATTTTATTTTTTATTCAGCTGCTTTTTGTGTACACATAAGTTCAGCCGTGGTGACAACTTTACCATCAACAGTCGCTCTACATTTAAACTTCCATATGCCGCGCTTAACGACTAAAACTTCGACCTCAAGTCTTAGTTGATCACCAGGCTCAACCATTCTCTTAAAACGCACTTTATCAACACCAACAAGCATATAAATTTGACCATCAATAGGCTTACCTACTTCTGATTTAAATGCCAAAATTCCAGTTGCTTGAGCTAATGCTTCAATAATTAAAACACCTGGCATGATTGGCTGAGTAGGGAAGTGGCCAGTAAAATGAGGCTCATTAAAAGTAACATTTTTTAGGGCAACCAATGTCTTACCAATTTCAATCTCTAAAACACGATCAATTAGTAAAAAAGGGTAGCGATGTGGTAAAAAGTTTTTTACGTCTTGAATATTCATTTCCATGATTATTTTCCTTTTAAATGAGAGAGTTTGATATTTAGATATTGTGTGATTTTATCAAGTTTTATTAGCCAAACGCTAACAATCTGCCATTTTTTATGGGGCATTAATGGCATAATTCCAGTGTACATGCCTGGCGTGGTTATGTTTTTATCAATCGTGCTCTTGGCATTAACAATTACATCATCGCAAATGTTAAGATGGCCAACAACTCCTACCATACCTCCAATCATGCAGCGTTTTCCTATATGCGTACTACCTGCTACTCCCGTACAAGCAGCGATCGCTGTATCTTCACCAATTACTACATTATGAGCAATATGTACTAAATTGTCCAATCTGACGCCTTTGCGTATATGGGTGTCTTCCAGGGTTCCTCGATCAACTGTTGTATTGGCGCCGATATGAACTCGATCACCAATCACCACATTGCCAAGATGAGCGATAGAATGCCAATGTTTATTGCTATCTCTTGCATTACCAAAACCCTCAGAGCCAATTACAACGCCTGGCTCAATAACGACAGAGTTTCCAATAATCGAGCTTTGGAGAATATTAACGTTTGAGCCGATTAAACAATTAGAACCAATAACAGAGTTATCTTCTATCACCGTGTTGGCACCAATAGTGGTGTTAGCGCCAATACTAACATTTTTACCAATACAGCAATTAGTTGCTATGGTGGCATTGTGTATTTTTGCGCTAGCGTGAACGCCGTTCATATGCAACACTTTGTGCTTAAATAAATGTGTTATTTGTGCGAATGCCAAATAAGCATCCTCTACGACAATAGCATTAGTATTACAGAGGTTTTGTAAAGATTTATTGATGATAATCGCACTTGCTTGTGTATTTTGCAACTGGTCTTTATATTTTTCACTCACCACGTAACTGAGCTGACCAGATTGTGCACAATCAATACTGGCTAGAGATGAAATAGCCAGATCGCCATCACCGATTAATTCAGCGTTAACAAGCTTAGCTATCCCCCCCAATGTATGCATGTTATATCAGTGCCATATTTTTATTAAAAGCTAGAGCCTAGTGTGAATTCAACTGATTTAGTTTTGTCAGCAGATTTTTTTATCAATGGTGTAGCTGCGTAAATACCCAATGGACCAACAGGAGTTAGCCAAGAGAACGCCACACCAGTAGACATACGAAGTTCATCAAAACTAAAGTTTGAGGCTTTTTCTTCAACCGAGCCGGCATCAATAAAGGCGCTCATGCGCATATTTTTACTGTCATTGATAAAGCTCAATGGTGAGATGATAGAGGTGCCAGCTAACATAGAAAGTTCACCACCTTTGGCCTTTCCATCAGCGTAAGTTTTACCTAACGAGTTAAAATCAAAGCCTCTAACAGAAGATGAGCCACCGCCATAGTAACGCTTAAAGAATGGCAGCTCTTTATCGCCATAACCTTGTGCCAAACCTAAACTACCGTTCACTTTCCAAGTTAAATCATTACCAAGTGGGTAATAACTCTTGTGCGAAGCATCTAGCTTATAGTACTGAAAATCTGCAATCGGCAGAGCTAAATCAAAACCCATGCTATTTTTAACACCTTCAGTGGGGTTGTTAAAATTATCCAATGTGTTATTTGACCAATTCAAGTTGGCTTTAACTTCAGTTTCATCATTACTAGCACATTGCGTTTGCTCATATCCAACACCTGCAAAAGTAGTACCACAAGTAATATCGCGACTTGAAGCTCTAAGATCTGCACCAATGCGTGTGTCCTCAGTCAAAGGTATGCCATAACCTAAGCTAAAGCCAACTTCATTAGTTTTATATGAAGATACATCAAGAGCTGTTCCATCAATATCTTTACTAAAAATACCATAACTAATTGAGTGGCCATCCTCGGTAAAATAAGGATCAGAAAAATAAAAACTCATTTCTTTAACTGCTTCTGAATTTGCAAGCGCGGCGTTTAATGTATTGCCTGTACCTAAGAAATTGTTTTCTTTGACTCCTAGGTTAAAAGAAGCACCTGAACTGTTTGAATGCGACAATCCAATTGAGAAAGCACCAGTTTTAGTTTCTTCTACAGAAAAATGTAGGTTGATTTTATCGTTAAAGCCTTTGAGTTTTGAGACTTCCATTTTGACGTCAGAGAAATAACCTAAACGCTTGATTTTTTTGAGAGATTCATCCAACTCAGTGTTTGAATACAATCCGCCTTCATTGATGCCAATTTCACGGCGAATAACTTCATCTTGCGTACGCGTATTGCCGGTAATAGTGATACGGTTAATATAAACTTTTCTATTCAGTGCAATGTCAATATTTAGATCAATGGTGTGAGTTTTACTATTTTCCGTGGTAATTGGATCGATTTTAGCAAAAGCATAGCCTTGATCAGCAAACACATCGGTGATCGCCTGAATACCTTCAATGACTTTTTTACGTTCAAAGACATCATTGGTGTTAATGGTTAACAGTTCTTTTAATTCTTTAACAGATTGATTAAGAAGATCACCTTTAAAGCTTATAGTGCCGACTTTGTATTCAGCACCTTCACTAATTTGAATATCAATATCAATATTTTGCTTGCTAGTTGATAATTCTGTTGTAGTTTTAATTACTTTAAAATCAAGATAACCTGAGTTAACATATAAAGACTTCATGGCTTCAATGCCGGCATCTAGTGCCACTTTTGAATAATGATCTTTTTCAGTGAAATAATTCATAATGAAAAAATCAGCCTCGCCAATTTCAAATAAATCTAGCAGGTCGTCTTCGTCATGAATACTACTACCACTGATTTTCATGCTATTAATTTTAGCCACTTCACCTTCATTAATATCTAACTCAATACCAACACGATTTTGAGCGTCAGTTTCTATTTTTTTAGTGATCTTAATGCCATAATAACCTTTAGAGATATAAGAAGCCTCTAATTGAGTGATAAGCTTATCAAGTTGACGCTTGTTAAAAATACTACCCTGTGAGAGATCCATATTTTTAAGAATTTTTGCTAAATTTTCTTCGTCAATAACTTTGTCTGAATAGTTAAGCACATCCATATATTTGATATGTGGATTTTCCTGAAGATTAATTTTTAAGATATTATCTTCTTGCGACACTTCAATATCTTTAAAGAAGTTAGTTTTATATAAATCTCGAATAATTTGACCAGAAACTTGATTATTGTACTCATCACCCGTTTCAACAGGTAAATAGCTTAATACCGTTCCTCTTGAAATAGAGTCTAAGCCCAGTATTTCAATGCTTTTAATGGGATTAGCTAGCGCAACAGATGTTATAACTATACTTGCAACCACTAATGTGTTAAGTAATAATTTTTTCATAGAATTCTTAAGATTATAATAAACGTATCAAGTCATTATACAGAGCAACAAAGGTTAGTGACAAAATAACAAACAGTCCAAATTTAGCAAAAACTTGTTGTATAGATTCATTGACAGGCGAGCCTTTAATGATTTCAATTGTATAAAAGAATAAATGTCCTCCATCTAGTAGAGGAATGGGCAATAGATTTAATAAGCCAAGACCAATACTAATTAATGCCAAAAAAGATAAGAATGGTATTAAGCCTATTTCCGCACTTTTTTGAGCATAATTAGCAATACTAACTGGACCACTAATTTGGTCAATTGAAGCCTCACCAATAATCATTTTTTTGATCATCTTTAGGTTTAATAGGGTCAATTGATAAACCTTGGATCCGGCAGACAAGAAAGCATCAATTGGCTCTTTTTGAATGAGCACTTGCCAATCTTTTAAGTAATCTTGAGGCATGACAACACTAACACCAACCTTAGGAGAGTTATTAATTAGCTCTGGCGTCAACGTAAGTGTTAGATTTTTGGTGTTACGCCTAATAAGCAGTTTAATCGGCTTAATGGGTCTGGCTTGGATAACGATAACAAAATCTTGCCAAGTGGAAATACTTTGATCATTGGCACTTAACACTTCATCTTGCGAGCGAAGACCTGCTTTACTAGCGGCAGAATCGACCATAACCTGATCAATAATGGCTGGCAGCTTAGGGGTTGAGAATTTAAACCCTAAGTATTGATCGAGACCTTGCTCAGGGTTAGCTAAAAAATCACCCTTTAAGTTAAGTGTGCTTGTTTTTAAGTTTGAAAGCTTGGAGCGCGCTTGAATGATTAAAGGTTGGGCGTCATTCGTTTGAATAAATTGATTAGAGAATTCACTGATACTAGGAGTTGGAAGGTTATTAATACTAAGTAATTCGTCACCTGCTTGCAAGCCAGCTTGATCAAAAAAACCAGAATCAGTGACTGATCCAACAATCGGTTTGATGCCATTAACCCCGATGATAAAGATAAGTGTATAAAGTAGAATTGCCAATAAGAAATTGGCAACTGGCCCTGCTAAGACAATAGCAAAGCGCTTGTAAACTGATTGCCTATTAAAAGCCTTATGCTTTTCACTATCAGCAACATTAGCTTCATTTTCATCGAGCATTTTAACGTAGCCACCCAAAGGAATAGCGCACAAGGTGAATTCAGTTTCACCACGTTTGAAAGATTTAATTACCTTACCAAAGCCAACAGAAAATCTTAATATTTTGACGTTAAATTTTTTGGCAACCCAGTAGTGACCATACTCATGGACAGTGACTAAAATACCGATCGTTAATGCGAACGATAATAGGGCGGTAAAAAAACCCATTTAAACTATAGTTGGGAGTGAGAGTGTCCTGCTTCCTTAAGTCGCTTTAAATAAGTCGACCATAAAGTGGACTGGTCTGTAGCAAGTTTATGTAAGTGAGTCCATGAATAAATGCCAGTATCGTGCCCATCATTAAAAAATAAAATAATAGCGTAGTTTCCAGTAGGCTCAATGCGGTCTATCTTCACATTTTCTTTACCAAGTTGCAATGTTTCCTGACCAGGGCCATGGCCGACTACTTCTGCTGAAGGAGAGTAAACTCTCAAAAATTCAGCACTTAATGGGTAGTCAACACCCTCAAAGGTAAGTGTTAAAAGGTTCTTATCTTTATTAAGTGTAATATTGCTAGGAGTTATCATGATTTGCCTTGTGGATAAATATAGGCGATATTTTAGCAGAACTATCGTTTTCATTAACCTTTAGCTTTATAAGTGGATAAAATAAAGCCTATGTTAATAAATTTTACAAAAATGCACGGGCTTGGGAACGACTTTATGGTGGTTGACAATACCGATGGCGATATAAGCTTTAGTGTCGGGCAAATTAGAAATTTGTCTAATCGACATTTCGGTATTGGCTTTGACCAGCTTCTCGTTGTAGAGTCAAGCACCTCCCCAGGTATTGATTTTCGCTATGTTATTTATAATGCAGATGGATCTGAGGTGGCACAGTGTGGCAATGGTGCCCGATGTTTTGCACGTTTCGTAACTCATAATAATTTAACTAAGCGTAATCCAATAATTGTAGAAACCCACTCAAGTGTAATTACTTTACATATTAATACAGATAACACTGTGCGTGTTGATATGGGCAGTCCTAGTTTTGAGCTTGACAGTATTCCACTGGTTGCACCTAAAATTCAACCAACATATGAAATTGAAGGCTTTGAAATGGGTGTGCTATCTATGGGAAATCCTCATTGTGTTTTAATAATCGAAGATTTTTTGACTCTCGATATTGCCAAAATTGCTTCAAAAATACAAGCTAATAAGGCCTTACCAAATCAGGCTAATATTGGTTTTATGCAAATAATCAATCGTGGTGAAATCAATTTACGAGTTTATGAACGCGGCTCTGGTGAAACATTAGCTTGTGGAAGTGGTGCGTGCGCAGCAGTAGTTTATGGCGTTGAGAAGGGCTTATTAGATGAAAAAGTGTGCACACATCTCACTGGAGGCGATGCATTTATTGAATATCAAAAAGGCGGGCATGTATTTTTATCAGGGCCTGCTGAATTTGTATTTGAAGGGCAAGTAATCCTCTAACAGTTTATAGAAAATATTTGCCTATCTGATCGTCTAATTGCGCTTAAACGACCACCCCAGGCACAACCATGATCCATTGGAAATATATGTTTTTGCTCTACATTAGCTAGCGTAGACCAGTGGCCAAAAAAAATATCTGTTTCTTTTAGTAAACGATTTTCATGCTTAAACCAAGCTTTATAGCCATCGGGCGCTTGATCAAAATTCATTTTATGGTCAAATTCTAACTGGCCATTGGCCCTGCAAAATCTCATTCTCATCATGGCGTTAATGGTATATCGACACTGCTCAAGCTCACTTAAATGATCACTCCACGTATCTGGCTGGTTATGATACATTTGTGTTAAAAATTGGCTTAAATTTTCACCTTGTAAATGTTTTTGAACCAAGGTTGATTGAGCTAACGCCATCTCTTTAGTCCAATTTGGAGGGATACCTGCATGAACTATTAATATATCTTCATCGCTAATCAATAAAGGTTGTTGAGATAAAAATTCTAATAATTTTTTGGAATTTTTTGCATTGATAACATCAGAAAAAGTATCCTTATTGCTGGGTGTAATTGCTCCAAAAGTACAGGCTAATAAATGAAAATCATGATTACCCAAGACCATGGAAATATTATCGGTGTGTGCTTTGATAAATTCTAGAGTTTCTAGAGATTTGTTGCCACGATTAACCACATCTCCTAGGAAAAATATTCGATCTTTATCTAGGGAGAACTCAATTTTATTTAATAAGCGTTGCAATGAATCGTAA
Source organism: Candidatus Thioglobus sp. (assembly GCA_028352435.1). Classification (GTDB taxonomy): domain Bacteria; phylum Pseudomonadota; class Gammaproteobacteria; order PS1; family Pseudothioglobaceae; genus Thioglobus_A. The sequence continues at coordinate 11,232 of JAOMMB010000004.1, forward strand.
CAACCTTGAACATCGCCAATTAAGTAATCAGACATTTAATGTAGCGTGTATGGCTCACTTAGAATGAACTCAGGGATTTTAGCTTCAAATCGCTCACCTTCATCATTCACCATACCATAAGCACCTTTCATAGTTCCAGTAGCTGTTTTTATTACTGAACCCGATGAATATTGATAAGACTCTCCTGGCATTAAATGAGGTTGCTCGCCAATAACACCTTCGCCAATAACATCTTCAATATGTCCAGTCTCATCTTGAATACGCCAGTGTCGGGTCAGTAATTGAGCACCGAGCGAACCATTATTGGTAATAGTGATTGTGTAGGCAAAGGTATGCTGGTTTATCGCTGCACTAGATTGCTCTTTAATAAAGCTAACTTGGACGTCAATTTGTATACTGTTTTTCATAATCTTGGGCTAGGGTAATAAAATTATCAATATCTAACATTTCAGCACGTTGTGAAAGGTTGATGCTAGTTTGCTCTTGAGTTAGTAACAACTTTAGGCAATTTCTAAGAGTTTTTCTACGATGTGCAAAAGAGGCTTTCACTATTTTTTCAAATAGCTCTATATTAGTCACTTTGCAGCTTTTGAGCGGTGTTAGGTAAACAATAGCGGAGTCTACTTTTGGCGCTGGATCAAAAGACTCAGGTGGCACAACAAAAATTAACTCCACGTCAAAAAATGCTTGCATCATAACGCTCAAACGACCATAAATTTTAGAGCCATGATCTGCAGACATTCTTTCAACCACTTCTTTTTGCAGCATAAAAGTCATATCAATGACTTTATCTCGATGTTCGAGTAAGTGAAACAAAATAGGAGATGAAATGTTATACGGTAGGTTTCCAACTACTCTAATAGGTGGATTGAATAAATCGAGATCAAAATTAAGCGCATCACCTTGATGAATGACTAAATTAGGCTTTTCATGGCTATTTAAAATTTCAATTAAATCTCGATCAATTTCAATGACATTAAGTTCATCAACTCTATCAAGCAGTGGAAAAGTCATGGCACCTTGTCCGGGGCCAATTTCAAGTAAATTATCATCTCGCTTAGGGGCTATGGTAGCGACAATTTGATCAATAATTTTCTGATCAGTCAAAAAGTTTTGACCAAAACGCTTGCGAGCCTTATGTTTTCCGGATGTTGTAGATTGTCGCTTAGGCATTTTTCTTGTTAATAAAATCTTGTGCGTATTCTAACGCAGTATGCAGACTACCTAAACTAATATTACCGGTTCCAGCGAGTGATAAAGCGGTACCATGGTCAACTGATGTACGAATAAAGGGAAGTCCTAAGGTAATATTAACCGCCTTCTTAAAGCCCAAGGTCTTAAGTACTGGAAGGCCTTGGTCATGATACATGCTCAATACACAGTCAACTCCTTTGAGCGCATCAACTGTAAATGCGGTATCAGCAGGCACACTGCCGAATAGGTTAAACCCTTGTTGGTTAAGCTGATTAATAAGCGGATTGATGATTTCAATTTCTTCCATACCTAAGCAACCATCCTCGCCTGCATGTGGGTTGAGCCCGCAAACAACAATCCGTGGATTGCTAATTCCGTAGCTTTCTAAAGACTGGTGAATAATACGAATAGTTTTCTCAAGGGATTCTTTCTTAATATTTTGAACAACTTGAGAAAGTGGCAAGTGGGTAGTTGCAAGCGCGACACGCAAGCCTTGGGTTGCTAGCATCATGACTGTTTTTTCAGTATCTGCTAAAGAGGCTAAATATTCAGTATGCCCAGTGAAACCTGGATTAACGCTATTAATGACACCCTTATGAATAGGGCCTGTCACTAATGCCTCACATTTTTCACTTAAACAAAAATCAGTTGCTTTATCCAAAGTATCAAGGACATATTGGGCGTTATCAATATTTAAAACGCCAACTTTTACTGGACCACCAAGCTTGATAGGGTGAACACATAATTGATACTTAGCTGAAGCTTGTTCAGACTCAACTATTTTTAAAGGTAAGTTTAGTAATTTTGCACGACTTAATAAAATATCAGGGTCAGCAAAAACTAATAACTTTTTAGTCGATTTGTTTTGGGCATATATAACCGCTAAATCTGGACCAATTCCGCTTGGTTCTCCTGGGGTGAATGCAATCGTCATTTATAGCATAAATTAGTGAAGTGAATAACTTATATTATAGTGTTAATATATAAGAAAAATTTTATATACTAAAATAAATTTTATTTTTAAAAAATTATATAATAATCAATAGCTTATGAATATAAAAAATAGTTTAATAGAGATTTAAATTAAATAATAAACACAAGTAAATTGATTCCTATAAAATTCAGTTTAATAATAATTATATTCATACTAATAAATAGGTTAACTATGCGCTTTACAATCACACCTTTAGTCACATCAGTTTTACTCACTTTATCATTCCCTTCGCAAGCACAAATTATGAATCAAAATGCCAGTAGCTTTGATTCGGTTTACAACATACAAACAGTTAGCGGAATGTCTCTGGATAAGAGGGCACTTTTAGGCGGTGTTGTAATGTCCTCTTCCCAGGTTAATTTATCCGCTCAAGTGTCTGGAGATGTTTTAAGCGTCAATGGTCGTGAAGGCGATATGTTTAAAAAAGGCGCCATCATAGTGACATTGGAGCAAGAGTCCATCAAAGCACAGCGTGATTCCGCCTATGCTGAAATTGCATCAGCTAACGAAGCTCTTAGAAATGCCGGTGTTCAATATTCTCAATCTATTGTTTCCCCTAATAGCGGTGGAATGTTGGGTGGAGTGCCGGGCATGTTCTCAATGTTTACAGATCCTATGCTAAAAATAAGCGGGCAAGGTAATCCTGAGTTTGATAAGTTTGCTAATAGAACATCTAGATACACTTCTTATCAACAGGCTAAAAACAAACTAACTCAAGCAGAAAACAACTTAAAGCAAATTGAATCACGTCTTAAAGATGCCAATGTTAGTGCTCCATTTGATGGAGTTATTGTTGCTAAATCAATCAATAAAGGTGATGTTGTTCAGCCGGGTCAAATCTTGTTAAAGTTTGCTAATATTAAAGAACTACAAGTGGAGGTTAACATCCCTTCAAGACTAGTTAGAAGCTTAAAGCTTAATAAAAATTATCGAGTTAAGCTTGATATCGCAAATATTGTAGTTGATGCAAAATTAGCTCAAATCTACCCAATTGCAGACAATGCCAAGCATAGTGTTAAAGTAAAGTTAGACTTGCCAGCTAATATTCCAGTTTTACCTGGTGCATATGCTGAAGTAGAAATTTTTGAAACAGACTCAGGCATCTTAACGCCTGTTGTGCCAGAAGTAGCTGTTATGTGGCGCTCATCACTACCAAGCGTTTTTGTTATCAATCCACTGACCAATAAAACTGAATTACGCTTTGTTCGCTTGGGTGAGCAGGTTGGTAGTGATAAGAAAAGTATTTTATCGGGCTTAAAAATTGGTGAAAAAATTGTTACAAATCCAAATATTTTGATGATTTCAGGAATGAATATTTAATTTATAACTTATGTCAAATCATAATACAAATAATAACGACGAAGTAGATCTAGGTATTGCTGGGAAGCTAACCAAAGCTTTTATCACCTCTCCTCTATCGATTATCATTTTTTTTGCCATGCTTGGTGCAGGTATTATCGGGCTTATTTCAACACCACGACAAGAAGACCCGCAAATTTCAGTACCCCTAATTGATCTATTTGTAGAATATCCAGGCGCTTCATCAGAGGAAGTTTCTAACATTGTAGTTAAGCCATTAGAGCGCTTAATGGCTCAAATATTAGGTGTTAAGCACGTTTACTCAGTGAGTGATAAAGGTCAAGGTATTATCACAGTAGAGTTTGATGTGGGTCAAGATATGAACGCATCTATTATCAAGGTTCGCGATAAGATGCTGGCAAATCTTGACTTTATGCCACCAGGTGCTCGACAACCCTTAATAAAGCCCAAAGAAATTGATGACGTCCCTATTATCAATTTAACCTTATGGTCCAAGTCATTAGATGATGGTCAATTACGCTCTCTGGGTTTAGAGTTAATTCAACAGTTAGAGAAAGTAAAAGACACCAATAATGGTTTCATTGTGGGCGGACGTCAAGAAATTTTTCACATTGATGCTTATCCAGGTCGATTAGCGGGCTACGGGGTTTCTATTCAACAGATAGCAGGAACAGTAGGCAATGCTAATGTTCGTGAGCATACTGGTAATATTGAGTTGAACGGCTATAACATGGAAGTTTACGCGGGTGACTTTTTTACCACAGTTGAAGATATAGAAAACTTAGTGGTAGCTATTAACGATGGCAAGCCGGTCTATATAAGAGATGTTGCTGATGTTTATTATGCACCAGAAGAAACTGAGCATATGGTTAGCTACTATACCGGTAAAGCTAATAAAACTGGAAAGAAAGCTACCGGTGAACAAGCTGTTACCATTGCTATTGCTAAGAAATTTGGATCTAACGGTGTTGCTGTTGCAGAAAATATTCTTGCTAAGGTAGAGGAATTAAAAGGCCGACTTATCCCAGATAATGTTGAAGTCTCTGTTACTAGAAACTACGGAAAATCAGCAAAAGATAAGGTTAACTCCCTAATTAAGAAATTATTTATTGCAACTGGTGCGGTTACTCTTTTAGTTTGGTTTGCACTGGGTGTGCGTCCCGCTATTGTAGTTACTTTGGTTATTCCAGTGGTTCTATTAATGACTATATTCTCTGCCTGGATCTTAGGTATGACGATTGATCGAGTGAGTTTATTTGCACTAATTTTCTCAATTGGAATCTTGGTGGATGATGCAATTGTTGTCACTGAAAATATCTATAGACGTTGGCTCATTGACAATAAAATTAGCATTGGCACTGCGATTGATGCAGTACGAGAGGTGGGTAATCCTACTATTTTAGCAACCTTTACAGTAGTTGCAGCACTTGTACCAATGGCAGCAGTAAGTGGAATGATGGGACCATATATGGCACCAATTCCAGTATTAGGCTCAGTAGCTATGATGTTCTCATTATTTGCAGCTTTTGTCTTTACGCCATATTTCATCATGAAATTTGTGCCACCACTAAATGTCTTGCATAAGATGCATGAAAAAGAAGAGAAAGAAGCAAAAGTCATGTTTGCTTTTTACCATTCAATCATTTCAAAATTAGTTAGTAACGCAGCTTATGGTTGGAGTTTCCTTGCTGGCTTAGTAGTGGTTTTCTTTTTAGCTATGTCTATGTTTTATACAACTGCCGTACCAGTTAAAATGCTGCCACTTGATAATAAGTCAGAGTTCGGTGTTATGCTTGATATGCCGGATGGAACCTCTTTATCAGACACTGCTTCAACCCTACATCTAATGGCGCAAAAGCTTCAAAATGTAGAAGAAGTCATTGACATTCAATTATATGCAGGCACCGCTAAACCATTTGATTTTAACGGTTTAGTTAGGCACTCTTACTTACGTCAATCTTCTTCAGTTGGTGAATTACAAATTCAACTAGCTGAAAAGGCAGATCGCTCTCGCTCAAGTCATGAAATTGCATTAGAAGCACGTGACTTACTAAAAGAAATTGCAGAAGAGGCTGGTGCAGATTTTGCAGTTGTTGAAATGCCACCAGGTCCTCCAGTTTTAAGACCGGTAGTTGCTGAAGTCTATGGCCCCGATAAAGAAACTCGTCGTAAATTGGCCAATGATTTAACAGAATTGTTTATCGAGTCTGGCACTATGGCAGATGTTGACAATTTAATGCGTGACGAATATCCAGTAATTGATTTCCAAGTTGATACCGCTAAAGCTTCAAGATTTGGTGTTAGCGTTATGAAAGTTAAAGAGACTCTAGCAATGGCTATGAGTAGTTTTAATGTTGGTACAATTCGTTTAAAAAATGCTTTAGAGCCTTCACGAATTTGTCTTCAGGTGCCACTGACAAAGCGCTCTCAATTGTCTTATTTGACACAGTTACCTGTGCCAGCACAGAATGGTAGTATGATTCCTATTTCTGAATTGGGATCGTTTAGCTATAAAAAACAAGATGATCTAATTTATCATAAGGATTTATCAGACGTTGAATATGTACTAGGTGAGCCTATTGGTCGCTTAAGTGCACCAATTTATGCGATGTTTGCAGTTGATGACTTACTACTTAAATATCAAACACTTGATGGTACTCAACTACAAGGTGAATACCTAGGCCCGCCAAAGAATCAAAACATACCGGGATTTGAGTGGTCTGGTGAGTGGACAGTTACTTATGAAACTTTCCGTGATATGGGTACAGCATTTGCTGTCGCTCTCGTGGTTATTTACATGCTTGTTGTATGGCAGTTTGGTAACTTTATCATTCCAGCTATCATCATGGCGCCAATTCCATTGACTCTATTGGGTATTGTGCCGGGTCATTGGTTATTAGGCGCTGAATTTACAGCTACCTCTATGATTGGCTGGATTGCACTTGCTGGAATTATTGTACGTAACTCAATTCTATTAGTTGATTTTACTGTTCAGGAATATGCCAAAGGGACGCCATTTTTTGATGCGGTTATTAACTCATGTGCGTCAAGAACTAGACCAATTATGATTACTGCTTTTGCATTAGTTGGCGGCTCTAGTGTAATACTGTCTGATCCTATTTTCCAAGGTATGGCTATTTCATTATTGTTTGGTGTTCTAGTCTCTACAGTACTGACATTGGTTGTAATTCCACTAGGGACGCTATCAGCAGGTGAAGAGTCATGCCGCAACATTGCGGTTAATATGGGGCTACTGCCAGGTGATGCTGATTCAGATGCTAAGTATAATGTTCATAAAGAGTCGAAGCCTAAATCTGATAAGCAAAGTTCTGATCCTAAAAACTGGATTAAAACAGTCTTAACTAAAAAAGCCAATAAGCCTAATGAAACATCTGAAGATGAAAAAATTGATACAAATGGCCTTCTTAAAAAGGAAGATAAAAACGATTTGTAATTGATTGAAAACACCTGAGTAGGGTGGGAGAAACAAAAAAAATACCGACTTTATGTCGGTATTTTTTTTGCTTAATACTTAGTCTAAATATTTTTAACTAATGGATTCTCCTGCAGCTTGCAGATCAGCATGATAAGAAGATCTAACCATAGGTCCGCTCGCAACTTGTGAAAAACCAAGCTCTGTAGCAATAACCTTGTATTTTTCAAATTGGTCTGGATGAATATAAGCTTCTACCGCTAAATGATGCTTACTAGGCTGTAGATATTGACCCAAAGTAAGCATATCAACATGATGTGCTCGTAAGTCTTTTAATACATCGATAACTTGCTTCTCAGTCTCACCAACACCCAGCATTAATCCTGATTTTGTAGTGACATGAGGATGTTGCGCCTTAAAAGCTTTTAACAATTCAAGTGAGTACTCATAACTTGCCCCTGGTCGTACTTTAGGGTACAAGCTCGGCACTGTTTCAAGATTGTGATTAAATACGTCAGGAGGGCAAGATTTGAACACTTCGAGTGCCTGATCAACACGACCTCTAAAATCAGGTGTTAAAATTTCAATTTTTACATTAGGCGTGCATTGTCTAACTGCATCAATACACTCTTTAAAATGGTTCGCTCCACCATCACGTAAGTCATCACGATCAACAGAAGTAATAACTACATATTTAAGCTGCATTTTTTCAATCGTTTCAGCCAAATGTTGAGGTTCATCAGCATCAAGCACTTTAGGCTTTCCATGTGCAACATCGCAAAAAGGACAACGACGCGTACAAATTTGCCCCATGATCATAAAGGTCGCTGTACCATGATTAAAGCATTCACCAAGATTAGGACATTGCGCTTCTTCACACACTGTAAATAATCGCTGACCTCTTAATGTGTTTTTTAATTTCTCTACCTTTGACCCACTTGGATGCTTAATACGAATCCAGCTAGGCTTGCGAATAGCTGTGCGCTGTGAATCAGGCTTGATCCTAAGGCGTGATACCTTTGATTTACCCTTAAGGTGCTTGATATCGATTTCTTGTTCTGATGAATGATTATTTGGCACTGGTAATATGTTGTATGAGTAGTTGTGAGAGTTGCTTAGAAAGCTTTGAAAAACTAACCTTATTATCCGCTAAGTCTTTCATTTGTGTTACTTTCAACCCTTGATATCCACAAGGGTTAATTTGATCAAATGGAGTTAGGTCCATGTCAATATTTAAACTTAGCCCATGATAGGTTCTACCTTGTTTTACCTTTAATCCTAAGGCTGCTACTTTTGCATGATCTACGTAAACACCAGGCGCATCTTTTTCAAGATGCGCTTTAATGTTGTACAAGCTTAACAAATCAATAATAGAGCTTTCAATCATCGAAACCATTTTTTTAACACCAATACCTAAGCGCTTTAAATCAATTAAACAATAAACAATAAGTTGTCCAGGGCCATGATACGTAATTTGACCGCCACGATCTGTTTTTACAATGGGTATGGAGTCAATACTTAATTCATGCTCTGGCTTTCCTGCAAGACCTTGGGTAAAGATACTAGGATGTTCAACAATCCACAATTCATCTTCGGTGTCTAGGGAACGGGCATCTGTAAAGACTTGCATTGCTTGCCAAGTGGGCAAGTATTCTTGATGACCTAACTCAACAATCTTCATACAAGCCTATAAAACGTAGGCGACCAATTCACAATCTTGTAAATCTTGATTGATGGCATCTAGTTGAACTCTACTGGTGGCAATGATTTTTAAAGTAATTGAAACATAGCCGCCTTTCGAGCTTTGCTTTTTGGTTATGTTATCAGGATGGATTTTGTCAGTGTGGCGCTCTACAATCGTACAAACAGTTGTGTGTAATTCGAGACAAGTTTTTCCAAACACTTTAACCGAGTAATCACAAGGGAAATTCCATAACTCTTCAGGAGTAATATTAGTAGTAGTAGTCATAATCAACAGATTTTATCTTCTATTACGGTAGAATATGGCCAGTTTTCATTTTTTCAAGTTATTATGCGTCCAGAGCAAGTTAGTAAAATCCTTACACAAGAGTTTGAATCCGTATTTGATGGTCATCACACGCCAGTTATGTTGTGGGGTGCGCCTGGTATTGGCAAGTCTCAAATCATCTCTCAAGTGGCTTCAAGCCATGATGTTGAAATTATTGATATTCGTTTATCACAAATGGAACCGAGCGACCTTCGAGGTATTCCCTTTAAAAATGGTAAGCTAGTTGATTGGTCAATTCCATCATTATTGCCAGATGAAAAGCGCCATGGTAAGCGTGGAATTTTGTTTCTTGATGAAATAACTTCAGCGCCACCAACTGTTTCTGCTGCTGCTTATCAGCTTATTTTAGACAGGCGCCTGGGTGATTATGTTGTACCAGATGGCTGGGTTATTTTTGCAGCCGGCAACCGACAAGGTGATCGAGGTGTAACTTACTCAATGCCTGCACCTTTGGCTAATCGATTTTCTCATTATGAGCTTGCTGTCAATCTGGATGATTGGGCTGCTTGGGCTTATAAAAATAAAATTGATGAACGTATTATTGGTTTTTTACGTTATCGCCCTGAGCATTTATTTGAATTTGATCCAGCGCATAATCCAGTTGCTTTCCCTTCGCCAAGAACTTGGGAGTTTGTTCACCGTGCATTGAAAAAATTTGATAATGACTTAGTTTTATTTAGGCAAGCTGCCAGTGCCTGTGTTGGTGAAGTAGCAGGCGTTGAGATTACTACTTTTGTTGAACATATGGCTGATTTACCTGATTTAGACGCCATTATTAGAGGTGAACAAGTAAGTATCCCAACAGAGCTAGATCTTCAATATGCCATTTGTGCAGCCTTAGCAGGGCGAGCGATTGCGGCAAAAGAAACGAATGATGCACAAAAAATTTGGGGTAATATTCTTAACTTTGCGCGTGATTTTCCACAAAAAGAGTTGGGCGTTATGCTTGTGTCTGACATGCAAAGAGCCATTGGCGGCGATATTTTTGCCGTTCCTGAATTTGCAGATTGGGCAGGAAAAATAGCAGAAACAATGTTTGACTAAAAGCATCTGTGATTAATTTAAATCAAAGTCAAGAATACTCGACTAAGCCGCTATTGAAATTAGGGCTTGGTTTTTATCTATTCCATACTCGTTTTGATGGGCAGTCTGAATAATGATAGTAGCTGGTGAATTACTTATCTTAACGCGTGAGCATCATAGCGCATTGTCATTAGCTAATAAATGTGTCAATGCAGTTAAAGCAAAAGATGAAGTGGAAGTTCAAATACTTTGTGAAAAAATATCGGAAAATTTCGAAATGGACTTTTCTGAGCATTTTGAGACTGAAGAAAGTACAATTTTTGCCTTTTTAAGTGAAAAATCAGATGATTTAGCGCAATTATGCAACCAATTAACCCTAGAACACCAGCAATTGTACAAAATGGCGAGTGAATTGACTAATAACTCCGAATATTTAGAAAAATTTGGCAAATTATTGAAATCACATGCTAGATTAGAAAATAGGGAGTTATTTCCAAATATTGACTTACTTTCTCCAAAACAACGGCGTGAAATTCTTAACTCTAGCGCTAAACACGCATCAGCTACTATCTATGAGTGACACACAATACCCCTATTGGAAAAGTAAGGATCTAAAGCCTGAGCCTAAAGTTTCAGTGATTGGTGAAGATGTTATTTTTGAAAATAATGTTGATGATATTGATCTAGAAGTAGTGGAGGCTAAGCTTACCAAGGCGCGTACTCAGCTTATTTTAGATAAGCCTTTTTTAGGAAATCTAGTCTTAAGATTACCACTTAAAGCAGCAGGATCTTGGTGTAAAACCAGTGCCACTGATGCAAAAAGCTTTTATTACAGTCCTAGTTTTATTGATAAATTAAACAACCATCAGACTAAATTCGTCTTGATTCATGAAGCACTTCACTGTGCTCTCACGCACTTTGCTAGACGAGGTAATCGTGACAAACATAAATGGGATCTGGCTTGTGATTTTGCCATTAATCCACTATTGGTCAAAGAAGGTTTTCGCCCTCCATTTGATGTACCTATTTTTAGCAAATATGAAAGTATGATTGCTGAAGAAATCTACCCAATGATTGATGATAGTATTGATACTGAACCTATGGACCAGCATTTGTATGATGACGATCCAAAAGACGATACCGACGAATCTGATGGCGGTATGAGAGAAGATAGCTTGGAAGGTGAAAAAGACAACACCAAAGGCAAGAGTCCAAAGAACAAGCCTTCACCAGGTCAAGCAAACGCCGAGAGTTTGGCTGAAAAACCCGCACCACTAACACCTGATGAAATGCAAGAGCTAAGCAGTAAGTGGCAAAAAAACCTTGCTTCAAGTGCGCAGTTAGCACAACAAGCTGGCAAACTTGATGGTGAATTTGCCAAGCTAATTGATTTTTTCTTACAGCCTCAATTATCCTGGCAATCGCTTTTAGCGCAGTATATGTCTAGTCTTGCTCGAGATGATTTTTCCTACTCCAGACCTTCCAGAAGAAGTGGTGACGCCATCTTGCCCTCATTAAGATCTAGCCAAATTGACATCACTGTTGCGATTGATACTTCTGGATCTATTTCTCAAAATGAGATTGATGAATTTGTGTCTGAGATTAATGCCATTAAAAGTAATATGCGCGCCTCGATTACGCTCATCGCTTGTGATGAAAAGGTAAATCCAAATTTAATTTGGCGATTTGAGGCCTGGGATGAATTATCATTTCCTGCTTCTCTAGGAGGTGGAAAGGGTACTAATTTTAACCCCGTGTTTGATTATCTAGAACAACAAGATTCCCCCTCTAGCGTGCTTATTTATTTCACAGATGCCAAAGGTAAGTTTCCAGAGTTTGAGCCAAATTATCCAGTGATGTGGTTAGTTAAAGGCAAAGAGCCAATCCCTTGGGGCTCTAGAATTCAACTCAATTAATTATGCTTGATTTAACGCCTGAAAAATTAGAAAAATATCTAGAAACCAATCAACCTTTATTACTTGATGTTAGAGAGCAGTGGGAATGGGATAAATGCCATTTAGACAATTCACGACTATTACCCATGGGCCAAATTATGGCCAATATTGATAGTTTAGATAAATCAGCAGAAATGGTAATCATTTGCCACCATGGTATTCGCTCTATGCAGGTTGCTCGCTATTTTGAATCGATTGGATTTGATCAGATTATTAATCTTAAAGGTGGACTTGACGCCTGGGCTAAAAGTATCGATAGCTCAATGACACAGTATTAACCTAAACGCTGCCTGCTAGCTTCAAACAAGCTAATACCCGTTGCTACCGATACATTAAGACTTTCAACATTACCCTGCATTGGGATTAATGCCAACTGATCACAAGATTGCTTGGTAAGGTTTCTAAGGCCGCTACCCTCAGCGCCCATAATAAGCGCGGTAGGAGTGGTTAGATCAATTTGGTAAATAGAAGTCTCAGTAGAGCCGTCTAAGCCCACTACCCAGATATTTTCTTGTTGCAGAGCTTTGATAGTTCTAGCAAGGTTTGTCACTTGGAAAATTTTTAATTGATTTAATGCACCTGCCGCTGTTTTATGTACTAAAGCATTAATAGGTGCAGAACCGTCTTTATTGATAACCACACAATCAACTCCTGCAGCATTTGCACTGCGCAGGCAAGCGCCTAGGTTTCTAGGATCTTGAATGGAGTCTAAGATCAAAATCAAAGGAATTTTATCCAATCGAGAAACAAAGCTAATCAACTCATTTTGGTTAGGCAGGGTAGGCAGTAAAATTTCAGCAGCCACACCTTGGTGTGTTTGATTTTTAGTAAGCTTATCCAGCTGTTGTTTACTAGATTTAACGGTATTAATATCGAGTTGATTAAGCTGATCTGTAATCTGATTAACGCGCTTATCGTTGCGGTTATCGAGTGTTAATACTCTTACAAAACCTTCTGGTGCAGAATCAAGCTGAGCCTGAATGGCGTGAAAGCCAAAAATAACTATTGTTTTAGGCATGAGAGGGTGGGCTAGAGTTTGTGATCAAATATTTCAATATAAGCATCTTTTCTAAGTTTTTTAGTCCAGTTGCTAAAGTACTGATTTTTCTTTTGGCGAATTAACGCCGCTTTAATTGTCTTTAAATGGTTATCAACCTGACGCTTTTCAATAATTTTTACTAATCTCCAGCCATTACCAGCTTTAAAAGGAGCGGACAATTCTTGTACTTTTAGCGCTTTTATTGCCTTAATAAAGTCCTTAGGTAGACGCTTTTGTATAATCCAGTCAGATTCACCGCCATTTTTGTAAGACTCGTCTTGAGAATATAGCTTTGCCAAGCCAGAAAAAGATTTCCCTTGTTTAATCTGGATGGATAAATCAACTAGCAATGCCTGAATTAAATCATCTTGTGATTGCAGCAACGAATCAGTTTTATCAATAGAGCTAATAGCAATTTGAGCAATACGAATTTGAGTCTCAATATCATCACCAGTTGCTGGATTATCTTTTATGGTCTGATCAATTTCAGCTTGGCTAATGGATAATTTAGCCTTACTGCTAATCAACTCTTTAAGGCCATTTAGGGATAATTGCTGCTGAATGCTTGCCATAATTTCCCCAAATTCAGGCCTTTTTTGCAACTGCTCAAGGGTTAATTTGTTTTGACTAGCAACTCGTTTAAGCATATTGTTAATGGCAACTGGCTTAGGTTTGACGCCTAATTGCTTAACTTTATCCATTTGCAAAAGTATGTCAACTTGCTGATTAACAGCTTCTAATTTACCTTCTTTAGACTTCTGAGCATCTGTTTTAGTATTAATGGCATCACGAGTAATTAAATGATCATTAACAATAGCAATAATACTATTAGGTGTGGCGGCTGAATTAAGTGAAACAACCAACAACAATAAAAGAAATTTACTCATTTTAAAAATCATCCAAGTTAGCTAGGTAGTTTGGCACCTCATCCTCAAGACGTTTAGATAAGCCAGGTGAGGTGGTAGCAAGACCTTTAAGTACTAATTCAAAGTTAGTTACATAGTCATAGTCATTGCCACTAACATGCTTTTTAAAGTGAGCTAAACGTAGTGCCCAACAGCAAGATTCATAAGCCACACCTGTGGTTTCTCTATTAGTAATTGAATCAGTGATCGATCGATTAAGACCTGCAAATACATGCACTTTTTGGGTAATTGGGTAAGCGCCATAAAGTTCAGCAGTTTTTACTCCAGCATTATCATGATGCGCCAAAGTTAGGAATTTTCTAGGGTTAAGAATATAGCTTACTGAACTGTCACGCTTATCAATTATGTTGGTTTCTGGGTCGTATTGCAACGTGTTGTTAAAGGTAAAGTTGTCAAGGCTCAAATCTGCCGATAAGGCAATGTCCGAGTATTTTCGATCCGCACCATTTGGAGAAATTACATCTCCATAAAAAGATTGGGCAGATTTTAAAGATAAATAAGTGTCACCGGTTTCTTCATCAATAAAGTCAGATTCAAGACCAAAAGTAAAGTCGTTAGCTTTGTTGATAATATCAATACCAGTATATTGTTGCCCTGAAAACAAACCCTCATAAGAGTCATTTTTATCAGCTGAGTCGAAATTAACACTCGGGTTTGCCTTGCTAGGTGTGTAATTGTAGGCCAGTCTTGGTGTTAAGGTTTGAATAAGATCTGTACCAAAGAAGCTGGTCTCCCTTTCCAGGAAAAGCTTTGAATCTAGGCCAAAACTATAGATAGATCTATTCTCATCCGCAGCATTGTCCAGTGCATAATCTGTACTAGAAAGATTAAGTTTTGGGGTTAATGAGTAGGCATTAGTTGTGATTGGACGAGAGAAGTTTGCTTGAGCATGGGTTCGCACGCCTGTGGTGGTTGATGTTTGATGTTCAAACTTGGTGCTTACTAAAGATAAGTCCATTTGACGATTATCCGTTCCTTTAAAAGATTTACTAATTGAAACTTCAGGCGCGCGTGTATAGGCAGCAGAGCCGTTGTTAATTAATTGCTCAGTTTCAGCAAAGACAGCCATGCTTAGATCTTGCGCTTCATCTGCATAGGTTAGATCAATGTGAGAATGTAGGGCGGTAGCGCTGGTATCACTGTGTGCAATTTCCTTAAAATAATCTTTATCAGAAACACGATTAGTCACCAGGCTTAACTCAGTTTTATCATTAATCGATAAATCAATGGTTGAGTTTAACAACCAACGCTTGTTGTTAGTAATATCATCTTCATTAAGATAATGACCTTCAACCTCAAAGCGACCTTTGTCTAAATATTTATTACTGGCAATTAATTGTCGATACTTACCCTCAACAACACTACCACGACTTGAGAGTTGATTAAGGGTTAACAAAAAGTCACGATCTGGGGCGATATTAAAGTAATAAGGGATTCTAACTTGATAGCTATTACTTTCATTAACAGCCGATTCACTATAACTACCAAATGCAGGCGCTAAAAAACCTGAGCCTCGTCCTTCTAACACCCATTCATGATGAGGCGTGTAAAACACAGGAACACCTAAAAACTCAACCACTACATCATTAGCAACACCGCGATTAGTTGTTGAGTTAAGTGTGATTTGATTTGCTTTCATTTGCCAGTCAGTATTACCCAGTGGGCATAAAGAGTAGCTAGCATCGTCAAAGACCTGCATAGTGCCATCGTTAACCACTTGCTGAGCTTGGCCATTTATCTTAGTGTCTGGATAATGAAATTGAACTTGATTTAGAGTGGTGCGGGTTATATCTGCCTGTTTTTTAACAATGGCACTATTGCCTATTAACATCAGCTCATCATTTTGAAATTGAACATTGCCTTTAGCTGTAGAGGTTTTATCTGATTTTTTAATCTTAATTTCATCTGCACTTAAATAATAAGCACTAGAATTAAGAGAAACATTTCCAGACAAAAGATAGGTATCACTTTTAGTGACTTCGCTACGATCAGCAACTACGTCCAAATTTTCATCATTTGATAAGGTTTGCTTTGGAAAAAGTAAGCGATTCTCTTCACAATTTAAAATGTATCCCTGTGCATTGGCCAAACTAGAAAGTAAAGCAAACGAGCAAAGAGTAAGTAACTTTTTCATGATGATAGTTATATTTTTATAATCCAATTATTTTAACACCAACTAAATAGCAATATCCTCAATATATTAGCTTCATGAGCGTGCATTTATTTGGGTAAAATAACTGAGGTTTTATCAATAATGGAAGTACTAATAATGGCTTGGAACGATAATAATAATCAAAAACCTTGGGGCGACAACAACCAGACGCCTCCTGATTTAGATGGTGTAATTAAAGAATTTAAAGACAAATTTAACAGCCTATTTGGCGCTGGTAATTCAACCAGTTCATCAGATGCACCAAAAGCACCGCAAGGTAGCCTGAAATTTGTTGTCATCATTGGTGTTCTTGTTTGGATGCTATCAGGAATCTATATTATCGATCCTGCTGAAAAAGGGGTTGTATTACGCTTTGGCGCCTTCCAAGAAGAGACCTCTCAAGGTCCTCATTGGCACCTACCATTTCCTATTGAATCTGTAAGTAGAGTCAATGTAGCGCAAATTAGAACCGCTGAAATAGGCTATCGTAATGCCGTTCAAGGAAGTCGCAACTTTGGCGGCAATGTTTCTTCAGAATCACTCATGTTGACCAAAGATGAAAACATGATTGATGCTAAGTTTGCGGTTCAATACAAAATTAACGACGTACAAGCGTATCTATTTA
This sequence comes from Candidatus Thioglobus sp., assembly GCA_028352435.1. Lineage (GTDB taxonomy): Bacteria > Pseudomonadota > Gammaproteobacteria > PS1 > Pseudothioglobaceae > Thioglobus_A. The sequence goes on from JAOMMB010000004.1 coordinate 27,922, forward strand.
ATGTTGCTTCTCCAGATACAACATTGCGTCAAGTATCTGAAAGTGCTATTCGTCAAGTAGTTGGTCAAAACACCATGGATTACATCTTAACTGAAGGTCGAGTTAGTATTGCCGACGACATTAAAGACAAATCTCAAGAATTGTTAGACTTATATCAGACAGGTTTACAAATTACTACAGTAAACATGCAAGATGCTCAGCCACCTGAGCAAGTTCAAGCGGCCTTTTCTGATGCTGTTAAAGCTCGAGAAGATAAACAGCGTTTGATTAATGAAGCTCAAACATATGCCAATGATATTTTGCCAAAATCTCGAGGCCTTGCTGCACGTCTACTTGAAGAATCTAAAGCTTATAAGTCTGAAGTAACTTCTAAGTCAGAAGGTGAGGCGTCCAGATTTAAGCAAATTTTAGCCGAGTATGAAAAAGCGCCTTCAGTTACTAAAGAACGACTTTACCTTGAAACCATGGAAAGTGTCCTTGCTTCAACCAGTAAAGTTGTGGTTGACTCAAAAGCAAATTCAATGATGTATTTGCCTATTGATAAGCTAATCAATAATAAGCGAACTAACATCCAGCCTACTTCTCAAGCAACTCAAGAACAGATAGAAGCACCAAGTGGTTCTAATAATATTTTCCGTAATAGAGGGGTAAGATAATGCAAAAATTAGGATTAATTATCATTGCTGCAGTATTTTTTATACTGAGTACAGCACTATATACGGTTAGTGAAACTGAAACTGCCATCAAGCTTCGTTTAGGTGAAATTGTTAGTGTTGAAAAAGAGCCAGGGCTTAAGTTTAAAACACCGTTTGTCAATAATGTAGTCAAATTTGATAATCGAGTTCAAACACTTGATGCGCCATCTGAGCGCTTCTTAACAGGTGAAAAGAAAAACGTTATCGTTGATTCATATGTTAAATGGCGTATTATCGACGCTGAGAAGTTCTATAAGTCGACAGGTGGCAACTTAGCGCGAACTAATAATCGTTTAGCGCAAATTATCAAAACCGGCCTTAAAAGTGAATTCTCAAAACGTACTATTGCTGATGTTGTTTCAGGCGAACGTAGCGAAATCATGACTAGCATTGCAAAGCTTGCTAAGAAAGATATTGGCGATTTTGGTATTGAAATTATTGATGTTCGTATTAAGCGTATTGATTTATCTCAAGAGGTTTCCAATTCAGTTTATCGTCGAATGCAAGCAGAGCGAAATCGTGTTGCGAAAGAATTTAGATCTAAAGGTGCTGAAGAAGCGGAAATTATTCAGGCGGCAGCTGACAAAAAGAGAACCATTATTTTAGCTGACGCTTATCGTGATTCAGAAATCATACGCGGTGAAGGCGATGCAATCTCGGCATCAAACTATGCTCAAGCATACAGCCAGAATGCTGATTTTTATTCATTCTATCGTTCATTAGAATCTTATAAGAAATCGTTTTCTGGTCAGAATGACATTTTGGTGTTAAACCCAAACACTGAGTTCTTCCGTCACTTTAACCCGAAGGCTAAATAAGCACTTATATGAAATCTTGGCAGTTACCTGAGGGTATTGATGAATTAAGCGGTAATCAGGCTCTTAATTTTGAAATGCTACGTCGTCAATTAATAGATCTATATACTGAAAAAGGTTTTGGTTTAGTGATCCCGCCAATGGTGGAGCATATTGATTCGTTACTTCTAACCAGCGACTCGGTTAATGAAAAAACATTTAAGTTTTTAGATCCAGCTAGTGGGAAAATGCTAGGTGTTCATGCTGATATTACGCCGCAAATTGCACGTATTGATGCGAGACGTGCCAGTAACAATATTGAAAAATATTGTTACATTAATGCAATCCTACAAACCAGTGCTGATGACTTTTATGATTCACGCTCTCCCATTCAGGCGGGTGCAGAATTATATGGCTCTAATGAAATCTCAGCGGATATTGAAGTAATTGAATTGATGCTAGACAGTTTAAAGATTCTATCGATCGATCCGGTTGTTGTTAGTTTAGGAAATGTAGCCATTTTTGATGCCTTAATGGCGGATGAATCGCTAGACTTGGATCAGGCAGCTGAACTACGTCACATCTTTGCGCATCGCTCATCACCAGATCTATCTGTTTTTATCAATAAGCATCCTCTTGTTAATGCGCCTTTATTTAATGCACTTATCAAGTTAGAGGGTGATAATAGTGTATTGAATCAAGCCTTGGATTTGTTTGTCAATTTTCCAAATGCGATCAGTGCCATCAAAGATTTACAGGCAATTGATCGAGCACTTAAAGGTAAAAATATTCAAGCAAGTTATGATTTAGCTGAACTACAAACTTATGAATACCATACAGGCATTGTATTTTCAGCTTATAACCAAAACTACTCTAAGGCTTTAGCACAAGGCGGGCGTTATAACGGAATTGGTGAGTCGTTTGGGCAGTCAAGAGCGGCCACAGGATTTTCATTTGACTTGAAGTTTTTATCTCAATCAAAGTAAGTTTTATTAACAATAAATTAACCAGTTAGGAATTAGTATGTCAAAAAATGTAGTAATCATCGGCACTCAATGGGGTGATGAAGGTAAAGGTAAGATTGTAGACTTGATCACTGATAAGGTCTCTAGTGTTGTTCGCTTCCAAGGTGGACACAATGCAGGGCATACTTTAGTTATTGATGGTAAAAAAACAGTACTACATTTAATCCCTTCTGGCATCTTACGTGATCATGTTGAATGTTTCATTGCTCATGGTGTCGTCTTGTCAATGTCTGCACTTATTAAGGAACTTGGCGAATTGGACGAGGCAGGTGTTGATGCAAAATCTCGCTTAAAGATTGCACCAGGTTGTCCACTGATTATGCCTTACCATGTTGCTCTTGATAATGCACGTGAAGCTAAACGCGGTAAAGCTGCTATTGGCACAACAGGTAACGGCATTGGTCCGGCTTATGAGGATAAGGTTGCTCGTCGTGGACTGAGAGTTGGCGATCTACTAGATCTTGAGGCATTTGCAGATAAACTTAGAGAAGTAATGGAATATCACAACTTCGCTTTAAGCAACTACTACAACGTACCAGCATTAGATTTTGATACAGTTTTAGCAGAAGCTCTAGAACAGGCTAAGGTGGTGATTCCTATGATTACTGATGTCACTGAGAAAATTCATCAACATATTAAGAATAAAGAAAATATCTTATTTGAAGGTGCCCAAGGCGCACTTCTAGATATTGACCAAGGTACTTACCCATTTGTAACCTCATCAAACACCACTTCTGGTGGTGCAGTAACAGGCTCAGGCGTTGGTGTGACAGATATTGATTACGTATGCGGTATTGTTAAAGCCTACACAACACGTGTTGGTGGCGGCCCATTCCCAACAGAGCTAATCTATGATGTATCAACAGACAAAGGTGATGAAATTGGTAAAGTTTTAGGCACCATAGGGCATGAATTTGGCGCAACAACAGGGCGTCAGCGTCGTTGTGGTTGGCTAGATATGGTTACCCTAAATCGTTCATTTAAGCTTAATGCTGTCACTGGAATTTGCTTAACTAAACTAGATGTACTTGATTCACTAGATAGTATTAAAATTTGTATTAGCTATGATTTAAATGGCAAACAAATAACTACGCCACCTTATGATGCACAAGGCTATGCAGATGCTAAGCCAACTTACATTGAAATGCCAGGCTGGAAAACTTCAACAATTGGCACAGATTCATTTGACTCCCTACCAATCGAGGCTCAAAACTACATTCGCAAAATCGAAGAGTTATCCAATTTACCAGTAGATATCTTATCAACCGGACCAGATCGCGATGAAACCCTGATCCTTAATAATCCATTCAACGAGTAATTATATGAGCGACCCGCATCAGAAAAGAGAATCAGAAAAGTACGATAACCCTATTCCATCTAGAGAATATATTCTTGAATTTATTAAAAAGAAGCCTATCTCAAAATATGATTTATTTGATTTATTAAAGGTCGATTCTGATCAAAAAAAACCACTAACTCATCGCCTTAAGGCCATGGTTCGTGATGAGCAACTAAATTGTGATAATGACGGAAATTTTACAATTTTCGATCCAGCTGAAGGTATTAAAATTGGTACAGTGGTTGCAAATCCTAAAGGCTTTGGCTTTTTGAAGCTTGAAGAGGGTGGTAGAGATTTGCGACTTAACTCAAGACAAATGCAGCTAGTTTTTCACGGGGACAAGGTTAAGGCTCGCTTAATCAGCAAACGTGGTGACGCTAAGATTGTTGAGGTTCTAGAGAGTGTTAAGACTGTAGTAGCGCGCCTTCATATCGATGAAGAGGGTAATACTTATGCTGTCGTTGATGACAAGCGCATCCGTAACAACATTAACATACCTAAAATCAGTGACGACAACACAAATGAACAAATTGTTATTGTTGAGATCACTAAATCACCAACATTTAAAGCTCTAGCAGAAGGCAGAATTATTCAAATTTTGGGCTCATACATGGATGAAGGCGTTGAGACAGATGCAGCGCTTTACCGTAATGGTATTCCTGTTGAATTCTCAAAAGAAGCATTAATACAAACTGCAAAAATTCCAGCTGAAGTAACTAAGCAAGATAAAAAAGGTCGTATTGATATTACCGATATGAAGCTTGTCACTATTGATGGCGAAGACTCTAAAGATTTTGATGATGCAGTATTTGCAGAGTCAACAAACAATGGCTGGAGATTAGTTGTTGCTATTGCTGACGTTTCTCATTACGTAGAAGAGGGAACAGCACTAGACGATGATGCAATCGAGCGAGGTAATTCGGTTTACTTCCCGCGTCGTGTAGTACCAATGCTACCTGAGGCTCTATCAAATGGCCTATGTTCAATTAATCCAGGTGTAGAGCGCCTTTGTATGACTTGTGAGATGAATATTGATAAAGCAGGAAATTTGCTTGATTATAAATTCTACCCAGCAACCATGTTCTCTCATGCAAGGCTAACCTATACAAAGGTCAGTAAGATTTTAGAGGAAGATGATCAAGCATTAAAAACAGAATTTGAACCAGTATTAGAAAATTTAAACGACCTTTACGACTTATACAAAGTTTTAAAGGCTGCTAGAACTAAACGTGGAGTAATGGATTTTGATCGTATTGAATCACAAATCCTTTTTAATGATGCTGGAAAAATTGACAACATCATTGCCCGCTCAAGAAACGATGCGCATAAACTTATTGAAGAATGTATGCTGATGGCTAACCAAGCTACCGCTAAATTCTTAGGTGAAAATGAAGAAGACTTCTTGTACCGAATTCATCCAAAGCCAACGGCAGAAAAAGTAGAAGTGACTCGTCAATTCCTAACCGCTATTGGCCTTACATTAGAAGGTGGTGATCAGCCAGATTCAAAACATTTTGCGAAAGTACTGGAAGACGCTAAAGGTAGAGATGATGAAAATATTATCAAAACCGTAGTTCTTAGAACCATGAAGCAAGCAGTTTATACACCTGCTAACGAAGGGCACTTTGGCTTGGCATTTGATGATTACACTCACTTTACATCACCAATTAGAAGATATCCTGACTTACTAGTGCATCGCGCCATCAATCGTGTCCTTAAAAAGAAAAAGCCATCATTGATGAATCGTGTCGTTGGTAAGGTACTGGGCAATAAAAAGAAAGAGCCTTCTAAGAAAATGATTGAGCTGGGTGTAAACTTATCAGTCACAGAAAGACGTGCTGATGAAGCTTCTCGCGATGTTGAGCAGTGGCTAAAATGTGAGTATATGCGTGATAAAGTTGGCGATACTTTTAATGGTGTTATTTCAGGTGTCGCAGGCTTTGGTATTTTTATCGAGCTAACAGATGTCTTTGTTGAAGGTATGATTGCAATGCGTGATATGAAAGATGACTACTACAATTTTGACGATGTTCATCATCAATTAAAAGGAGAGCGCACTGGTAAAGTGTTTCAGCTAGGCGATAAAATTAAAATCCAAATTGTTTCAGTTAACTTAGACGATAGACAAATGGTATTTGCTCCAGCTGAAGATTAAGTTTTTTAAGTTTAAACAGATAGAATAAAATGAAAATATACGCGCCTTGGGAAAAAGCCTTTAAAAAGGTATCAACGCCTTTTGAGCACTTTATTCATGCCCAAACTACTACGGGCAAAATTTTAATGTTTATGACGGTTCTTGCGTTAATTCTAGCAAATACACCGCTAACAGAAAATTACGAGCATTTTTTTCATACAAAAATTGATTTCAGTATTGGCTCTTGGAAGTTGTCCCATAGTATTCATCATTGGATAAATGATGGACTAATGGCTGTATTCTTCTTTATTATCGGATTAGAGATAAAAAGGGAAATTTTAGTCGGAGAGCTTTCAAATGTAAAAGTTGCGATTTTGCCTATTCTGGCAGCTATTGGTGGCATGGTTTTTCCTGCATTGATCTATCTAAGTATTAATGCAAATGAGCTTAGTGCTGTCGGATGGGGTGTACCTATGGCGACAGATATTGCTTTTGCGATTAGTGTTTTAGTGCTTTTGGGAAAAAGGGTTTCGTCTGCGTTAGTAACTTTTTTAGTGGCACTTGCTATTGTAGATGATCTAGGCGCTGTTCTGGTAATTGCAATATTCTATACTGATCAAATTAATATGCTACCTCTCGCCTTATCTGGCGTAACTTTTTTAATGTTAATTATATTAAATCGTTTTGGTATTCATGCAATATTACCTTATTTTATTGTTGGACTTTTCTTGTGGGTTTTTGTTCTAGAGTCAGGCGTGCATGCCACTATTGCCGGTGTTATTGCTGCCATAGCGGTACCTTCAAAACCTAAACGAACATCTTTAGATTTATCTAAAGATACTAAAAAATTATTAGATGACTATGACAAACATCCTGTTAATAAAAATCACACATTAAATGAAGACCAAAAAGCCATTCTAGATAATATACAACACAGGATTGATTCGGTACGCTCCCCAGCTACAAGACTGGAGCAAAAACTACATCTTCCTGTTGCGTTAGTTGTTATCCCTTTATTTGCATTAGCTAATGCTGGTATTGCAATAGATTTTAACTCTATTGGCGATGTGATTGTTGAGCCCATATCAATGGGAATCATTTTTGGTCTGATCCTAGGAAAGATACTTGGAATATTTGGAGTTTCTTGGCTGGTCATTAAACTAAAAATTGCAAAACTACCAGACCAAAGTAGCATGAGTCAAATTTTTGGCATTGCACTCTTAGGTGGTATTGGCTTTACCATGTCTATCTTTATAGCCGAGCTTGCTTTTTTAGGGTCACCTGAGTTCATCTTTCAAGCTAAAGTTGGTATATTATCTGCTTCTTTGTTGGCAGGTTTGTCTGGATTTTTATGGCTTAAATACATAGCTAAAAAGCCAGTATAGATACAACAAACAAACAAAAAGGAGGCAAGCGCCTCCTTTTTTAATACTTATTTTTCTTGAATGATTAGTCAGTCACTGCACCTTCAGAAGCAGATTTAGCCAATTTAGCAAATTTCGCTAAAACACCTTTAGTATAGTTCGGTTTAGGTTGTACCCAATGAGTTAAACGCTTGTCAATAATTGACTGATCAACCAGTAACTCTAATACATTATTTTCAGCGTCAATCAAGATCTCATCGCCATCTTCAACAACAGCTAATACGCCACCTTTAAAGGCTTCTGGTGCGATATGACCAACCACAAAGCCATGAGTTCCGCCCGAGAAGCGACCATCGGTAATGAGTGCTACTTTACCGCCTAGGCCTTTACCCATAACGGCAGAAGTAGGAGCAAGCATCTCACGCATACCAGGGCCACCTGCAGGTCCTTCATAACGAATAACAATCACATCGCCCGCTATAATTTCATCATTTAATATAGCTGTAAGCGCTTCTTCTTCACGACCATAACATTTAGCCACCCCTTTAAAGCGCAATCCTTCTTTACCTGTAATTTTTGCAACAGCGCCATCTACGGCCAAATTACCGCGCAAAATACGAAGATGCGAATCTTTCTTAATCGGATTATCAAGTGATCTAATAATATCTTGAGAGTCGACATATGGCTTAACATCTTTAAGATTTTCAGCCATAGTTTTTCCAGTTACTGTTAAACAGTCGCCATGTAATAATCCAGCATCTAAAAGCATCTTCATTAGTGGCAGAGTACCGCCAATTTCAATCAGCTCGCTCATCATATATTTACCTGATGGCTTTAAATCAGCCAATACTGGTACATTTTTACCTATACGAGTGAAGTCATCAATATTCAGGTCTTTAACGCCTGCTGCGTCAGCCATGGCAATCATGTGTAGTACAGCATTGGTGGATCCACCTAGAGCAATAAGAACGGTGATTGCGTTTTCAAATGCTTTCATAGTCATGATATCATTTGGCTTAATGTCTTTTTCAAGTAAGTTTAATACCGCTTCACCAGCGCGAACACAATCATTATCCTTATCCGCTGAAATGGCATCTTGAGCCGATGAGTTTGGCAAGCTCATACCTAGCGCTTCAATAGCAGATGCCATGGTATTAGCCGTATACATGCCGCCACAAGAGCCTGGACCTGGAATGGCTGTTTTTTCAATATTTTCAAGTTCAATTGCATTAATTTTATTACTGGCAAATTGACCTACCGCCTCAAAAACACTAACCACATCTGTATGATTTTTACCTGGCTGAATAGTACCGCCATAAACAAAAATACCTGGGCGGTTAAGCCTAGCTAAACCAATAATACAACCTGGCATATTTTTATCACAACCGCCAATTGCAACCACGCCATCAAAACCCTGACAACCTACTACTGTTTCAATTGAATCAGCAATAACCTCACGAGATACTAAAGAGTATTTCATACCCTCTGAGCCCATTGAAATACCATCAGAAATAGTAATCGTGTTAAAAATAACACCTTTACCGCCAGCAGAATTAATGCCTTTCTCAGCTTCATCTGCTAATTTATTAATATGCATATTACAAGGCGTAACCATTGACCAAGTTGAGGCAATACCTACTTGGGGCTTACTAAAATCTTCTTTTTTAAAGCCTACTGGATAAAGCATTGCACGAGAGGCTGCTCTTTCATAACCATCAACAACTTGAGAGGAATATTTTCTTGAGTTAGACATAATTACTTTGTATTGATATAAAGCATTATATTTTAGATTAAAATAGTGCACTTCTATCAACGATTTAATACAGTACTTTGGATAAATCCGAACAAATTTTGACTTTAATCAAGCCTTTTGTAGATCAAGAGAAAATTCTACTTAGAAGCAAGGAAGAAATTGAAAAAAATATCAATGATTTCATCTTGCTATTTGACAATAATCAACTGGTTGCTTGCGCAGGTTTAAAAGATTGTCAAGAAGGCTCTATGGGTGAAATTTATTCTTTAGCGGTTGCTAAAAATTCTCAAAATTTAGGACTTTCTATGCAACTCTTAGATAAGATATTAATAGAAGCTAAAAGACGAAAATTTAGCAAAGTTTTCGCCCTAACAAAGTATGAAACTAATTGGTTTTTAAAGCATCAATTTACACAAATGAAAATTTCAAATCTACCTCAGAAGCGTCAAAAATATTTCAACCATGATCGAAACTCTTCTATCTTTTTTAAGGATATTGCCTAATGCAAATCAAAGAACGTATTCGCGGGTATTTACCAGTTGTCATTGATATTGAAACAGCTGGATTTAATCATCAAACAGATGCCATGTTAGAAATTTGCGCTGTGATTATTGGCATCGATGACAGTGGAAAACTATACCCAAAGGAGCCTCAACATTTTCACACGCATCCTTTTAAAGGGGCTAATCTTGAGCCGGCAGCTTTAAAGTTTAATGGCATTGATGTTGACAATCCTCTACGTGGCGCTATTGATGAAAAACTAGCACTAAGTGATATGTTCCAAACGATATGCACCGAGATGAAAGATCAAGATTGCTCGCGTTCGATATTAGTAGGGCACAATGCATTTTTTGACTTAGGATTTTTGTATGCTTCAAGTGAAAGATCAAAGCTTAAAAACCCCTTTCATAAATTCTCTACCATTGATACCGTTAGCTTATCAGCACTTACTTTTGGGGAGACAGTTCTGGCTAAAGCAATTGCGAAAGCTGGTATTGAATTTGACAACGCTCAAGCGCATTCCGCCTTATATGATACGGTTAAAACCGCTGAGTTATTTTGTCAGATCTTTAATGATTTTGAATTTGCACCGACACCAAAGAACTGATTAAACGCCAAGCGCTCTTTTTGTGCTTGATGGATAGTCATTAACTCAAATCTAACTTTTGCACCTGATTGTTGTTGTGCCAACTGAGCTAAATCCAGTGAAAATACAGTACCAATTTTTGAGTATCCGCCAATGGTTGGTGCATCTTTTAATAGAATAATTGGCAATCCGTCGCTAGCGATTTCCACACTACCATAACTCATACCTTCAGAGATCATTTTGTCTTTTTTGATGGCTATGGGCACTCCTTTTAGCCTACATCCGGTACGATCATTTGCATGACTAATAGTATAAGATTGACTAAAAAATAATGTTTTTTGATCATCACTAAATTCTGAATATTGATAACTTGGCAATAGCCTTAATACAACTTCTTGATGATAATTAGGAATATAATTTGGCGCAATAAAACGATCTAACAGGTCAATTGATGCTTGGCATACAAGTACTTCATCTTGTGTTATTTTCGAACCAATATGCTCACGTAAATTAACCGATCTGGAGTTAAATAGTTTTTGAGTTTCAAACCCACCTTGAACCGCTAAATAAGCGCGTATTCCATGCCTGGGTAGATGCCAGCTAAGTCTATTCCCTTGTTGGATTTGAATACTTTTCCAAATATCCACCGCTTGATGGTTAATTTTAAAATCAAGATCCGCACCGCAAACACAAATCAGCATATCATCGAGCGCTTCTAATTCAACACTGCCAAAGGTGATTTCCAGAGCGGCATCAAAATAATGATTACCCAGTAAATAATTTCCCCAAGCATAGGCATGCTCATCCATTACCCCAGATTGAGCCAAACCCTGTTCACCATGAGTTAGACGACCATAATCTTGAACCGTCGTTAAAAATCCTGGTTTGATAACTTTAAAGCTCATTCTCGTCCACCATAGCGTATAAATTCATCACGACTAATTGAGTAGAATCTAACCTCATCACCTATCTTAAATTTGTCTAGATTTTTAGGATCGTTAAGTGATAAGTCAAGCACTGTTCTGCCAACAATATTCCAACCACCTGATGAATCAACAGGGTAAATAGCTGTTTGTCTATCAGCGATGCCCACACTACCTGCTGGAATTTTGATTCTTGGTGTGGCTAGACGTGGTGCTTGAATTTGTTCATCAACCTGGCCTAAAAATGCAAATACTGGACTAAATCCAATGGCATAAACTTGGTAAGTTTGCGAAGTATGAATATGGATAAACTCATCTATTGTTAGTTCTTTTTCAGCCAGCAATTTTTCTAAATCAAGAGCTACTTCAAATCCATAATTAACGGGAATGTGTATCACCTTAGAAATTTGTTCAGCTTGTTCAAAGCTAAACTGTTCTAGCAATTCGCTAACTTGAGTCTTAAACTGCTGATAATTGGTTTTATTGAGATCGTAATTCACCAAAAGAGAAGTATAAGAGGGTGTTAAATTGATAATTGACTCAGAAAAATGCTTTTTAAGCTGATTTGCAAAATTTGCGATATTTCTAGGAAGACTAGGATCGATCTTATTGCCAAAATAGATAAGAAGCGAGCTTTCCCCCGCAAGTATGATTTTATGCATTTTTAAGCTGTTTTAGGGCCTCTACAGAGGCTTTATTGTCACTATGAAAGCAAATGGTGTCAATTTTGAAAGATTCCTCCTCTAAAAATTGATAATATTGATCAATAATAGCTTTTGGATCGGTTAAAACCGCACCTTTGTCCCCTCTAGGAATCATATGTATGCCTTGATAGCCTCGATCGGCATAAACTTCATGCAAAAATAAGTCGTTTTCATTATTTCCGAAATTTTTAAAATAATCCTCATGACCAGCCTGAACTACCAAGGATAAATTTTGATCAGTTTTATGAATCACATCACACATCACCTCTAAAACCAAAGGGTTGTGAGTCATATCATGATACAAGGCACCATGTGGCTTGATGTATTTCAGAAGAGCACTGTGTTCGGTGCAAAACTTTTGAAAAGCAGTAATTTGCTGGTAAATTAAATCAAATAATGCGCAAGTACTTAGCGTTTGACTCACGCGACCAAAATTAGCTATATCTGCATAACTGGGATGCGCGCCAATCTTGACGCCAAATTTTTTGGCAAGTTGAATGGTTTTTATCATGCTATTGTTGTCACCCGCATGACCACCACAAGCAACATTTGCCATGTTAATCAGCGGCATAACATCGGTATCAGGGTTGGGAGTTAAACACTCTCCTAAGTCGCAATTAATCATCAACATAGATGCAAATTATAAAGCAATCAAAACTCTCTATTCTCAAGATTAAACCGTTTTAATTTAGATAAAATAATTCTTATATTATAAGAAAATAAACCAAGTAGATATGGCGGTACTAATTAGCTACATTGGTAGAATTTGTTCTTATTTCTGGTGTTGTCGCTATGACAACTAGAGCGGCTATAATTTTAATCAAAAATACAAAATGGTTTAAGCTTAGGTAAAATCATTTAAATTGTAATTTAACTCAACTAATTCTATGAACCACATTAAACAAATGTTCGAACTACAGATGAAGCTCAATGACGCCACTAACGGCGAAATTTGGACTGAAGGCGCTACTAAAGAAGGGCGTCAAATCTCTTGGTTACGTTGTATTTATATGGAAGCTGCTGAAGCAATTGATTCTTTTAATTGGAAGCATTGGAAAGATATTGACTCAAAAAATGATATTGATAATGCTAAAGTTGAATTGGTTGATATTTGGCACTTTTTAATGTCTGAAGCGATTCATTATGGTGATGCTAGTTTTGCTGAAATATACAATGATATGTTGCCTGAGCGCGATATAGATCCAGAAAAAATGGTGGAGATATTTGAAAAAATCGTAGCCATATCAGCTAGTGCCAACGTTGATAAATCTCAAAATTCTTTATATCAATTATTCGCTTTGTTCTTCCAAGCATTGGGCAATATGGCCATGGACGTACCAGAATTATATAAACGCTATTTGGTAAAAAATCAACTAAATACCTTTAGACAAGATCATGGCTATAAGGATGGCTCTTACGTGAAGATGTGGGGCGCAGTTGAGGATAATGTTGTTGCTTTTAATATCATGGAAGAAAGCCCTGAGCTCACCCCAGAAAAACTCTACACACAATTAGAAGAAGCTTACGCTCAACTTTAATTCATCATTATGTCTGTCTCAAATATAAATCATGTAAAGCTTACTGAATATAGTCATGGCCAAGGTTGTGGTTGTAAAATATCGCCTAAGGTTTTAGATGTCATTTTAGAATCATCATTAACTGAGTTTAACGATCCAAAACTTTTAGTTGGTAATGCTTCTCGCGATGATGCAGCTGTTTATGATTTAGGAAATGGAGAAGGGATTATTAGTACCACCGACTTCTTTATGCCAATTGTAGATGATCCATTTACTTTTGGAAGAATTGCTGCGACCAATGCTATTAGCGATATTTACGCAATGGGTGGCACCCCTTTGATGGCTATTGCTATTTTTGGCTGGCCCATCGACAAGCTTGCACCTGAAATAGGTCGACAAGTAATCGAAGGCGGGCGCAGTGTTTGCGCTGATGCAGGTATCTCTTTAGCAGGTGGACATAGCATTGATGCACCAGAGCCTATTTTTGGATTAGCTGTTACTGGTAAGGTTGCTATCAAACATCTTAAGGAAAATTCAAAAGCGCAAGTGGGTGACAAAATCTATCTAACCAAGCCTTTGGGTATTGGTATTTTGACCACGGCGCAAAAACAAAAGAAAATTACCAAAGAGGATGAATCTAGAGCCATTGATACCATGTGTGAACTTAACGATATTGGTGCTAAACTATCCAAAATCGACGGTATTAATGCGATTACTGATGTAACTGGATTTGGCCTAGGTGGGCATTTGGTTGAAGTTTGTCAAGGCTCTAAGGTATCTGCTATTATCGATTATCAAAAAGTACCAACTTTACCAAATATTCAACATTATTTAGCCAATGGCTGCTCTCCAGGTGGCGCTCAGCGAAACTTAGACAGCTATGGACATCATTTAAGTCAAATGAGTGATCAGGTTCAATCAATAATTTGTGATCCACAAACTAGTGGCGGGCTACTTGTTATGGTTAATGACGAAGCGCAAGAGGAATTTCAAAATACCATGAATGCAGCTGGGTTTAAGCTTGAAGCGATTGGTGAAATTATTGCACAGAACCAAACGACTGTAAGAATTAATGCCTAATTCGCTGACTCAGATTGAAGATTTTCACTCTCTGGTAGTCAACAACACCCCCATGTTTGATACTCGTGCACCTATTGAATTTACACAGGGTGCTTTTCCACATACGCAAAGCTTGCCACTCATGAGTGACCAAGAGCGGGAGCTTGTTGGTACTTGTTATAAGAACAAGGGCCAAGAAAAAGCTATTGAACTAGGACATGAATTAGTTCAGGGCGAAGACAAACAGGCTAAAGTTATAGCCTGGCTGGAGTTTATCCAGAAAAATCCTAATGGCGCCCTATATTGCTTTCGTGGTGGCTTACGTAGTCAAATTACTCAACAATGGATTTATGAAGAGTCAGGCATTGATTATCCACGGTTAAAAGGGGGTTACAAGGCGCTACGTCGATACTTGATTGATGAAACTGAGCGAGTCATGAATCAAGTTACGCCGATCATTATTGGTGGACAAACTGGCTGTGGGAAAACTTTGCTACTTGAGCATATTCAACAAATGGTTGATCTAGAAGGTCTGGCTAACCACAGAGGGTCTGCATTCGGCAATACAACTACAGCCCAACCGACTCAAATTTCTTTTGAAAATGAGCTGGCCATTAAACTTATTAAGCAGCAAAATTATTCACACTTAGTATTTGAAGATGAAGGTGCTAATGTAGGAACCGTGCATATTCCTGATTGCGTCAAAAACAAAACCTCTCAAGCAGATTTAATATTACTTGATGCAACGACAGATGAGCGTATTCAAGTTAGTATGGACGCTTATGTAATTAACATGTATCAAAACTTCCTGACTCAAGACCAAATCAATGGCTTTGATAATTTTGCTAAATATTGGCTATCAAGCCTTGAAAAAATTCAAAAAAGATTAGGTCTTGAGCGCTATAAAGTAATGAAATTACAAGTAGATTCTGCACTAACAAGCTATCAAAATAGCAACACTTTTGATGATTTTTTGCCTATTGTTGAATCACTCTTGGTTGATTATTACGACCCTATGTATAACTATCAAATCCAAAAAAAAATAGACCGTGTTATATTTAAAGGCAGTAGCTCAGAGATTCTTGATTATTTGCGCAGTTTGTCAATTTCTTGAGCCAATTTTAATATCGGTAATAGGCTTTGCTTGACACGCTAAAATTTCACCTTGGGATAAAGGCACCAAACAATCTTGATGCCTAACATCCCCTTTTAGCAGTAATAGCACACAAGAGCCACAATGTCCTTGGCGACAAGAGTGGTTAATTACTACATTGTGCGCTTCAAGCTCCGTTAGAATCGAGTGCTCTCCATAGACATAAAGTGATTCAGTTTTGCCGTTGATGTTCTCAACATCGATTCTAAACATATTGGCTAATTAGAGCTTGAAATCACCAAAATCTGAATCATTTTCATCGAGTGTATTGTCAATAGCACTCACCAAATAAGAAGTGATTTCTGTCTCTTGAGGAGCAACTTGAACATTATCAGAATCAAGCCAATGATTGATCCAAGGTAGTGGGTTGCTACGATCTTCAAATAAAGGCTTAAGACCAATGGCCTTCATGCGTATATTGGTAATATATTCTAAATACTGCTTTAAAATTTCAGCGTTTAAACCGATCATTGAACCATCTCTAAACAAATATTCAGCCCAATTTTTCTCTTGATCACAAGCTTCTTTAAACATTTGAATAACTTCTTTCTCACATTCTGCTGCAATAACAGTCATTTCAGGGTCGTCCTTGCCTTCGCGAATAATATTAATGATATGCTGAGTGCCAGTTAAATGTAGCGCCTCATCACGCGCAATCATCTTAATAATTTTAGCATTACCCTCCATTACCTTACGCTCTGCAAAGGCAAAAGAACAAGCAAACGACACATAAAAACGTACTGCTTCTAAAATATTAACAGACATAATAGTCAAATACAGCTTGCGTTTTAGGCATTTTAAATCAATGGTTGTTTTCTCACCATTTAGATCATGAGTTCCCTCACCATGTAAAAGATAAGCTTGTGAACATTTAATTAATTCATCGTAATGCTTAGAAACACTTTCAGCACGCTCAATGATTTGCTCTGTTTTCATAATGTCATCAAACACAGCACCTGGCTCATTGACAATAGCGCGAATGATATGGGTATATGATCGCGAGTGAATAGTCTCAGAGAAGCTCCAAGTTTCAATCCAATTTTCCAACTCCGGTAAAGATACAATAGGCAAAAATGCAATATTAGGACTACGCCCCTGCACGGAATCTAGAAGAATTTGATACTGAAGATTAGAAAGAAAAATATGTTTTTCATTGGGCAATAACTTAGCAAAATCCATTTTATCTTTAGAGACATCTATCTCTTCTGGACGCCAAAAAAATGACAACTGCTTTTCAGTCAGTTTTTCAAACATTTCAAATTTTTGCTTATCAAAGCGTGCAACGTTAACCGTATCGCCAAAAAACATAGGCTGAGTCAGTGTATTCGTAATTTTTTTATTAAAAATCGAGTATGACATATTTAATTCCTAAAGTTTACAAACGCCATCAGCGCAAGCATTATCATCTTGGGTTTCAAGCATATCATCACCGCCACCATCACGTGTCGTATGATAATAAAGCGTCTTGACACCGTACTTATAAGCCGTTAAAAGATCCATCAAGAATAGCTTCATCGGCACTCGATTATTTTTAAATTGAGAAGGGTCATAATGTGTGTTTGCACTAATAGACTGATCAACAAATTTTTGCATAATAGCACAAAGCTGTAAATAACCTTCGTTGCCCTTGATATCCCAAAGTAATTCGTATTTATCTTTAAGCGCTTCATAATCCGGCACAATTTGCTTTAAGATGCCGTCTTTAGACTGCTTGATAGATACAAAACCACGTGGTGGCTCAATGCCGTTAGTGGAGTTAGAAATTTGCGAAGAACTTTCGCAAGGCATTAATGCGGTCAGTGTTGAATTTCTTAAACCGGTTGTCATGATATCAGATCGTAATTTATCCCAATCTAGTTTAAGTTCAGAACCACAAAAATCATCGACATTTTTCTTGTAAGTATCAATTGGCATAATACCTTGTGCATAATGCGTCTCATTAAATAAAGGACAAGCACCTTTTTCAGCTGCCAGAATATTGGAGGCTTTAAGAGCATAATACTGAAGCGCCTCAAAGGTAGTGTGAACCAATTCATTGCCGGAGCCATCAGAATATTTAACGTCATTTTTTGCCAAATAGTAAGCAAGGTTGGTAATACCGATACCCAAAGTACGACGATTCATACTTGCAATTTCTGCCGCTTTAAGAGGGTAATCTTGATAATCTAGTAGTGAATCTAGCGCACGTACAATAATATCTGTAACATCCTCTAATTCATCAATAGAATCTAATGCGCCTAGGTTAACGGCTGATAGTGTACACAACGCCACTTCACCATTTTCATCTTGAACTGAATGTAAGGGCTTAGTCGGTAGAGTAATCTCCATACAAAGGTTTGATTGGCGCACTGGCGCTACTTTTGGATCAAAAGCACCGTGAGTATTGCAATGATCAACATTTTGCAGATAAATACGTCCAGTGTTGGCGCGCTCTTGCATAAATTTAGCAAACAAATCTCTGGCTTTAATCGTCTCTTTACGAATTGAGCTGTCCTGCTCGTATTTTTCATATAGTTGCTGAAACTTATCTTGATCTTCAAAAAAAGAATCGTACAAGCCAGGCACATCATGTGGAGAGAACAAAGTGATATCGCCATCAGCTAGAAAACGTTGGTACATCAATCCATTAAATTGAACACCATAATCAAGATGACGAATTCTATTTTCATCCGTACCTGTGTTATTTTTCAATACCAATAAACTTTCAACTTCAAGATGCCATAAAGGGTAGAAAAGGGTTGCTGCACCGCCACGAACACCGCCTTGAGAACAAGATTTAACTGCTGTATGAAAATGCTTGTAAAAAGGAATACAGCCTGTATGTGTCGCTTCACCATTACGAATAGGGCTGCCAATCGCTCTAATTCTACCGGCATTAATACCGATACCAGCCCTTTGGGAAACATATTTAACAATAGCGCCTGATGCTGCACTGATTGAATCAAGATCATCATCTGCTTCGATTAAAACACAGGATGAAAATTGGCGCGTTGGTGTGCGCACGCCCGCCATAATCGGTGTTGGTAGTGAGATCTTAAAGTTAGATACACCATCGTAAAAACGCTTAACAATTGACATGCGAGCTTCTTTTTCATATTCTTGAAATAGGCACATGCCTACCAACATGTACAGCTGCTGTGGTGATTCATAAATATCACCAGTTACACGATTTTGTACTAAATACTTACCTTCAAGTTGCTTAACAGCAGCATATGAAAATTTCATATCACGCCAATGATCAATATATTCATCCAACTCTTCAATTTCAGACTGGGTGTATTTATCTAGGATATCTTTATCGTAAATACCTAAATCAGTAAATTTTTTCACATGCTCAAAAAGGGCAGAGGGTGTAAAAGATTTAAAAGCTTTTTTACGCAAATGAAAAATAGCTAATCTAGCCGCTAAATATTGATAATCAGGCACCTCTTTTGAGATTAAATCAGCAGCCGACTTAATAATTGTTTCATGGATGTCTTCTGTCTTAATCCCATTAAAAAATGCTAATTGTGCATTGATTTCAACCTGACTAACACTAACCCCTTTTAGGTCTTGCGAAGCCCAATGCACAACACGATGAATCTTCTCCATGTCGATCGGCTCTTGCTGGCCATTACGCTTGGTGACTTTAATATTTTGATTCATTTACTCCCCTGAGTTAGAAACACTACATATAGTGTTCATAAAAGATAACTGCAACTAAATATAGTGTATTTTAATGTTTTTTGCAAGTGGTAAAAATGTCAAAAGATAGCTAAATTTACCAAACACATTGGTGCAAAAGGGATTGAGAGAATAAAAAAAATTAAAATAATTTTTAGAGCTTTTAGCTTAAAAATATTATCAATTTATGATGTATTAATATTACTTTTTTATAATAAAAAGCGCAAAGCTAGATGGAGAAAGAAGAAAAAAAATTAGCGGCAAAAAACACACTAAAAAAGTGAAATTTTTATCTAAAAATAACTAAATCGGTGAAGCAATTAATTGAGTGTCATTTAAGCCATTTTCGAGTAAGAATTCACCTAGATAAATCAACACTTCGGCAGGTGCAGAAATATAGACTTCTGATTGGTTTACAATGTCATGATTCAAAGAATCATAAATTTGCTTTGCAACTTTATGGCAATCATTATGACTGTTTCGATCAAATTCACAAGCAATCGGCTGATAATAATAATCATCCATCACAGCATTCCAAGATTGCGCATGGTTATCAAAATAAGGGCGGGGCTCAACACTTGGATAAGCCCAGTAAAAATAAATAGGATTAGGCATTTCCAATGAAAAAGCGTGCTCGACCAGGCTTCTAATGGGTGCAAATCCCCCGTCCCATGCGATAAAAACCATAGGTTTGTCTGACGTTTCTTTAAGAACAAATACACCCTTAGGGCCTGTTAGATCAACTTTATCTTTATCCTTAATTTTATGAGAAAAAATTAATTTTGAAAATTCATCAATATCAAGATTTCGAATATGAAACTCAAGCTCCATACCATGACACGGGCATGAGGCAATAGGGTAGCGAGATACCACCCCTTTAAAGTTTAACTCAACATCTTGTCCTGCCATAAACTGTAAATTTTTAGAGCGTGGCGTTCTTAGACTAACAATCGCCATATTTTCGTTAACAAAACGAATGTCTTTAATTTTAGTCTGAATTTTTTGAAGAGGAATTAAACGAACATCTCCAATCAAATCAAGCTCAAGTTCAAGATTTGAGCTGGGTGCATGACAGCACATTAAGAACTCTTGATTATCTATCTCCTTGGCAGTAAGAGCGTAATCATGATGCTTGATTTTTTTAATATCACCCTTAACAAGCTTAGCTTTACACGCGCCACAAGTGCCATTACTACACTCATAGCGCATCGACAAGCCATGGCGAAGGCCACCATCAAGAATAGAGTCTGAGTGAGCGCATTCAAATAATTTTTTCTGGCCTTGAAGTTTAACTTGATAAAGATCTGAATGATTCATTGGAATTAACAGGGTAGCGATTAATAATATTGTTTTAATTGTTAAACAAATTATACAATTACTTTATAACCCTACTCATTTAATAATGACTATGAAACATATCAATACTACCATTGCCTTTATAAAAATATCACTACTTTTTTTTACGACGTTTACAATAAAACCAACTGATTCATTTGAATAATGTTACAATATTCAAATGAATCAAAAAATACAAACTCATGGTGGCGCCAGAACAGGTGCAGGCCGTAAGAAAAATTCGGGTAAATTTAAAGAAGATACCAAGGTAATGCGTGTGCCAATTAGCCTAGTAAGCACTGTTAAATCTACTTTAAATATATATAAATCTCAATTAAAGTCTGAAATAGAAGTGCTTGAGCCAGACTTTAATGCACCCAATGTTTTTATCCCTATTTTTTCCTCACGTGTACAGGCCGGATTTCCATCTCCTGCAGATGATCACTTAGAAGACCGTCTTGACTTAAACAAGCATCTAATTCATCATCAGGAGTCTACTTTTTTTGTACGTGCACAAGGTGAATCAATGTTAAATGCTGGAATTCATCCGGGTGATATTCTGGTAGTGGACAAGTCTCTACTTGCTAAAAGTGGCAAAATAGTGATCGCCGTAGTGGACGGTGAATTTACTGTTAAGCGACTACATAAATACAAAGGAAAAATTAGCTTAAAAGCTGAAAATCCAGAATTTAAAGATATTGAAATTAGCGAAGGCAATGAGCTTATTATTTGGGGCGTTGTTACGTCAACCATTCATCAATATGCCTAAATTCAAAGGGCAAAAATTTGCACTCATTGATTGCAATAATTTCTACGCATCCTGTGAACGAGTGTTTGAACCTAAATTAGAGAGAGAGCCTATTGTAGTTCTGAGTAACAACGATGGCTGTATTATCGCACGCTCTAATGAAGCTAAATCACTCGGTATTAAGATGGGTGTGCCGTATTATCAAATGAAAGACTTAATGATTAGTAAATCAGTCGTGGTTAAGTCATCTAATTATCCTTTGTATGGTGACATGTCATCTCGAGTAATGAAAGTTATTAGCCAATATTCACCAATACAAGAGGTGTATTCAATTGACGAAAGCTTCTTAGATTTATCAGGCTTTACAATAAACTTGAATACATACATGCAAACACTGAAAAACCAGGTTAAATCATGGACGGGTATTCCCGTTTGCGTAGGTATGGGCAGCACAAAGGTACGAGCAAAGCTAGCCAATCGTATTGCTAAAATTTACCCCAGGTTTAATGGGGTATTTGATATAGACAACTTACCAATTGAGCGTTTTGAAAAGCTATTAGATTCTTTTGAGGTAGTTGATATATGGGGTGTTGGAAACAAATCAGCCCAAAAGCTACAGCAGATAGGAATCAACAGTGCTTATGACTTTTACAAAGCTGATATTGGAATTATTGAAACCTTATTAGGCGTTAACGGCAAGCGTATATATAGAGAGCTATATGGTTATTCGTGTCTTGCCATAGAAGAAATTGAACCAATTAGGAAGCAAATTGTATCTTCACGCTCTTTTGGACTCGATTTAAGTGATTTTGACGAGATCAACCAAGCATTAACTAGTTTAACCAGAAAGGCAGTAAATAGGCTTAATCAGAAGTCATTAGCAGCAACCTCGATGAGTGTTTTTATTTATACAAACCCTTTTAAAAGAGATATTTCACGCATCAGTCTATCTAAGACTGTTGGCATGATCACACCTATTAGCGACGAAAGAGTATTGATACCATTATGTTCAAAGTTACTTAAGCAAATTTACGAACCAGGCTATAAGTTTTATAAGGGCGGGGTTATGTTGGGAAGCCTAACAACAGATAAAAGCCAACAAGACTTATTTATGGCTAGTAACAAAACTCAATCATTACATAAGCACCCATATGGAAAATTATTACGATATGCGAGCGAACTTGGTAATGAGCGCTGGCTACCAAGAAGTGATTTTCAATCTAGCAGATTCACGACTGATTGGTCTGAAATATTAAGTGTTTAAAGATATAACCCAAAAAGTAAGTTTAGATTAGCAGGGGATAGGATAAAAGAGAATTAAATATATAAATATTGCTTATTTAACATAATATAAATTATACGAACTAAATGTAAGTAAAATAACTAACTAACTCTTACTAAGATTGATATCGATAAAGTTACGTACAAAATCTGGAGTTTGGGCTGAATGAAAACGATCAACTTCTTCACCATTAATAAAAGCAATAACAGTTGGAAATCCACGCACACCATAGCGTCCAGCAATTTTCATATTTTCATCTTCCGCTTCAATTTTAGCCAATAAAAACTCTTTTTCATCATATTCCAAAGCAACAGAATTAATGATTGGATCTAACACATTACAGGGACCACACCACTCAGCTGAGATATCTAAAACCACTAACCGATGGTGGGATTCATCAAGAACAAGCGAATTAAAATTGTCAATATTAACCTCTAAAGCAGACATAATTAATGACGTTTAATGGTATTAAGATCGAAATGTCGACGCTTATTGTTACGATAAATAGAGAAAATAGTGATCAATAACACAATCAAAATAGCGACACTTAAATAAATCCAGTTAGTATTAAAATTACCCATAAAAGAGAAGAAATAATTATCTTGAGATAGTGGAACTAGATCGTCAGAGTTTTCTAATTTAGGCGAGGTTTCATCAGTATTAGTTGAACTTTCCATCTGTTCGAAAACTGAATTCGAAGCCTTTAAATCAGCTTTAAGCTTAACAATATGCGTGTTTAAGCGATTATTTTCACTCTCCAATAAAGAATTTTTCTGAGTGAGAGTCTGTATTTTATCTTTAAGTTGCGCCAATAATTTCTCTTGAATTGCCAGTGCATTAGGTATTTTTTTAGTATTATTTTCGTCTGAAATAGGGGGTGTAGATGTCAACTTTTCAGACAAAATCCAACCATTTAGACCATCAAGACTAACAAAAGACCATCCAGAATAATGCATTGTTAAACGCTGCAATGGTTGATTCTTACCTACAACCTTAATGACGTTCTTATTATTAAGATTGGCTCTATCTGATCGGATAACACTATCATCATTAATTGCAAAAACAGTGGAACTGGCTAATGTGCTAAAACTCAATAGCAGTGAAAAAATCAAGAAAAAAAATCTACTCATATCTAAAATAAATAAATAGCTAAAAATTAGTCATATTATAAGGTGAAAATACAAAAAAACCAAAAAAATAAGGGGTTAAATCAATAAATTACTTAAAAATCAATGACTTATATATTATAATTTTAAATGCCTAATTTTTAACGATTTAACACCAGTTCAAGTACTTTCATTGATTTTATGAGAAAACCTCTTAAATCTAAAATTTAAGAGGAATAGCGAAAAAATAGCAAAATTTTGACTATTTTATGGTTAATCGTCGTTTTGCCGTACTAAATTATCTTGGAACGAGAAAACTTACTTGTTAATCTATATTTTTGTTTTGGACTTTTTGGTTTTTCTGGAATGGTACGTTCAAAAAAATGACAATCCAATAAAGGATTTAAAATATCATTCTTAAATCGATGCTTATGTGTGCGTTTTAAAATTTTCATCAGCTCGTCAGCGCTACTTTCCAGTTGGCAATTTCTTAATACTTGAACTTGCTCCGAGCTTATTTCTTCTATCTTACAACTTAGTCCATTCTTAGTACTTGATACATCTATAGATACTTCTGCATCAATGTTTTCTTTAAAAATAAATTCTTGCTGTTCGGATGAATTTGAAATTGAATTATCAAGCTTTAAATCTTTATTCCAACCTTGCTTATCATCAAGTTTTTGATCTAACTCTTGCTTTTTGTTTTTTCCAAACCAGGCCATAATAAAGATTTGTATAAGATTGATAAGCTTAGTTTATCAAAACTAAACCCGTAATTAGATAAATAACACTTAAAAATGCCTTAAAGTATTCTTTAAATTAGATTTAATTGGTTAATATCTGATCTAGAAACAGTTGTAAACGCTCTGATTCAGGATTATCAAAGAACTTATCAGGTGTATTTTGCTCAATAACCTGACCTTCATCCATAAAGATGACACGATCTGCAACCTTCTTAGCAAAGCCCATCTCATGAGTCACGCAGAGCATAGTAATGCCCTCTTTAGCAAGTTCGATCATAACATCTAACACTTCTGAAATCATCTCTGGATCAAGCGCTGATGTCGGCTCATCAAATAACATTATTTTAGGTGAAGTACATAACGCCCTAGCAATTGCAACACGCTGTTGCTGGCCACCTGAAAGCTGATTTGGATATTTTTCAGCTTGGTCCTTGATACCAACTCTATCTAATAAAGTTAATGCTTTTTCTTTTGCTTGCTGCTTAGTTTCATTGTGTACCCAGATTGGTGCTAGTGTTAGATTATCAATGATACTTAAATGAGGAAATAAGTTGAAATGTTGAAATACCATTGACACTTCAGAGCGCACTTGTCTGATTTTTTTAACATCGTCTGTTAGCTCAGTCCCATCAACTACGATAGAACCCTCTTGAAACTTCTCAAGAAAATTTATACAGCGAATTAAAGTAGATTTTCCACTACCTGATGGTCCACAAACAACAATGATTTCACCTTCTTTAACTGTTAAATCGATATTTTTTAATGCATGGAACTCTCCATACCACTTATTCAGCCCTTTAATTTCAATAATATCGCAGCAAAGTCTGTCATCTGTTGGATTGCTCATAAACTTCTTTCCTTTTTTTAATTTTTATGTTCTGTGCTAAATCTTACTTCAAGTTTTTTTGAGTAGCGACTCATAGAATATAGTATGACCCACATGACAAAAGCAACAAAAACATAGCCCTCTGAGTTTCTGCCTAGCCAACTAGAATTACTTGTGGCTGCACCTACTATCGCTAACATGTCATACAGTCCAATAATTAAGATCAACGTCGTATCTTTAAATAATGCGATAAATGATCCTACGATATTAGGGATGGATATTTTTAAAGCTTGTGGCAGAATGATAAGGGTGGTTTTTTGTACAAAATTTAAACCTGAAGCGTCCGCTGCCTCATATTGGCCTTTAGGAATCGCTTGCAGTCCACCTCTTATAACCTCTGCAATATAGGCTGTTTGAAAAAGAGTTATACCAATTAGAGCTCTAAGTAATTTATCAAAATCCATGCCTACTGAAAAGAATAAAGGCAATATAACCGATGCCATAAATAAAATAGTGATCAATGGCACGCCTCTTACAAATTCAATAAACACAATTGAAATAAATCTCACGATGCGCATTTTAGACTGCCGCCCTAAAGCAAACAAAATACCTAATGGAAAAGAAGCGACAATACCAACGGCAGCCACTACAATGGTCAAAGTAAGTCCACCCCATTTATCAGTTCCAACAACTTCTAAACCCAGCCCTCCATGAAGTAAGAAAAAGGCAGCAACAGGATATACTAAGAAAGCACCAATAATATAATGCATTCTATATTGTGATTTTTTAATCCAAGATCCAAACATGATCATGACTACAATAAGGCCAAACATGGCATCAATACGCCACAATTCCTCTTCAGGATAAAATCCATAAATAAACATTTTGAAATTGTCATAAATGAAAGCCCAGCAAGCGCCCTCTCGACCACAAGAGTCATTGTCCGCAGTTAAATCAAAATTGGCATCAAAAATTGTCCAGTTTAAAATGGGTGGCAAAATTAGATAAATAAGGTAAAGCGCTACAAGAGTAAGTAAAACATTAGATGTAGATGAAAGTAAGTTCTCTTTCAGCCATTGGATTGCCTTAGTTTGCGATTGTGGCGCTTTTTTTGTTTCTTTTAACGGATAGACTGCCATAATAGTTATTTACCCTTAATTTCCATTTTCTTGTTAAAAATATTTAGGACCAATGAGATAAAGAGTGAGATTGTTAAATACACCAACATTGTCAATGCAATAATTTCAATCGCTTGGCCTACTACATTTAAGACCGTGCCTGAAAATATAGTAACCAATTCTGAATAGCCAACTGCTGTTGCTAAAGAGGAGTTTTTAGTGAGATTTAAGTATTGGTTAATAATTGGCGGTATTGCGACTCTTAGTGCTTGTGGTAGCACCACTAAGCGCATTGCCTGGCCTTGTCTTAATCCTAACGCTGCTGCTGCTTCTTTTTGCCCTTTGTCCACCGAATCAATGCCTGATCGAATGGCTTCAGCAATGTAGGTGGCCGTGTAAACACTTAAAGCAAAAGCTAAGGAGAAGAACTCAATAGATAAGTCTGTGCCGCCTTGAAAATTAAAACCCTTTAAAGCTGGATACTCTAATTGCGCACCAAAAACAAAATAGGCCACAATTGGGAGTAGAACTACAAGTCCTAAAAAGTGTGGGATGGTATTGGTCGCAATCCCCGTATCATCGTGTTTTTTGGTGCTACGTTTTTTAATAAAAACATAAGCAACAATACCAATAATAAAACTTGCAAGTACGAGATAAAACTCAGTTCCTATAATAAATTTAGGCAAGAACAATCCTCTTGAATTGAGGAAAACACTATCCAAAAAATTCATACTATTTCTAGTAGATGGGAGAACGCTAAGCGCTGTTGAATACCAAAATAGAATTTGTAGCAATATTGGTATATTTCTAAAAATCTCAATATACACCGTAGCCATTTTTCTAATCAGATAATTGCTAGATAAACGAGCAATACCAATAACAAGACCAATGACTGAAGCAAAAAATATACCTGTTATTGCAACAATTAAAGTATTAACAATACCGACATAAAATGCCTGTAAATTAGTTGAAGTTGGCGAATACGTCAAAAAGAAATTATCATTGACAGCAAAGCCAGCTTCATCATTTAGAAAACCAAAACCACTTCTAATACCGCTTTGCTCAATGTTAAGCATCATGTTATCAAAAGCTTGATAAACAAAATAAGCAATAAAAACAACCGCTAGCACTTGAAATGCAATCGCTCTAACTTCGTTGTTATATAGTAGTGATTTTAGTTTTATAAACATAAAAAACCTTTATAAAAAAAATGACCAACTGAAGTAGTTGGTCATTTTATATGTTTTATTTAGAGTTTATCTAAACGCTGGAGAGTACAAGATACCACCTTTAATCCACAACTGGTTTACACCACGTGGAAGTGCAATAGGTGTTGACATGCCGATGTTTCTCTCGAAACTTTCACCATAGTTACCTACCTGTGCAATGATATTACGAGCCCAATCTTTGTTAAGACCTAAATGTTCATTAAGCTTACCAGTTTTACCTTGTAATCTTTGTACACCAGGACTAGTAGAAGTTCTGTCGATAGTACGAGAAGTAATACCTAGCTCTTCTGCTTCAATCATCGCATTAAGCGACCACTTAACAATATTAAACCAGTTATCATCACCTTGACGAACTACAGGACCTAAAGGCTCTTTAGAAATAACATCACCCAAAACTACAGCAGAACTAGGATCTTTAAGTGTTGATCTAAGGCCAGCTAGTTGAGAAACGTCAGAAGTTAATGCATCACAACGACCCGCTTCAAAGCCACCTTTGGTTTGTGCAGAAGTATCATAAGTAACAGCTTTAAACTTCATGTTATTTGAACGGAAATAATCAGCTAAATTAAGCTCAGTTGTTGTTCCTGCTTGAATACAAAAAGAAGCTCCATCTAAACCTTTAACACTATTAACGCCTAATGATTTTTTCACCATGAAACCTTGACCATCGTAGTAATTTACGCCAGCAAAGTTAAGACCTAACGAAGTATCACGAGTGTGCGTCCAAGTTGTGTTACGTGATAATACATCGATTTCACCAGACTGTAACGCGATAAAACGCTCTTTTGCTGATAAAGGTACATATTTAACCTTTCGAGCATCACCTAAAGTGGCTGCTGCAATAGCACGACAAACATCAACATCCATACCAGACCAGTTTCCACTTGAATCAGGATTAGAAAATCCAGGTGTTCCTGTTGATACACCACAGCTTAAGCTACCTTGTGATTTAACGTCACTTAACGTATCTGCATTTACACTAAAGCCGGTAAAGACTAATAGCGATGCAGCTGAAAGTTTTAACAATTTATTCATAACATTTCCCCTCATTGAGATTAATTAAAAAACGTAGTACTTAAAAAACACTACTGAGGGAAAGATTAACATGAAAGGTGCTTCATGTAAATACTTTAAATAATAAAAAAACTAAGTTCTTTTTTGATACAAAGATGCCAAACCTAAGAAAATAGTAATTGTAATAATGACACTAAGTTGTTTGGAATTAACAATTGGCGAGTAGCTACTATAAGCTGAAGCCAATGTTATGCTAGCAAACAAAGAGACACTTATAGATAGTACTAGCTTAATAAAGTTTGATAATTTCATCGCTAGTGAACTAATGCCATGCTTAATGACATAATAATAGCAGCTGACGAATAGATAATGGTGTGTAATGCTAAGTTCATTTCCCCCCCTGGAAAAATTAATAGATAAAAGTTAATGAATGGTTGTTCCGATTAATTGCGTAATGATGGATTCTGATGAACTAGAATTTTTAAGGGTTGCTCTAGCGTACCATTTTTCTGCCAATTTTTCATTTGCTGGAATACCTTCGCCAGTTAAATAAGCATACCAAACATTAAACTGTGCTGGCAAATTACCTTGCATAGCAGCTCTCTGATACCAGTAAAAAGCATTCGCTGCATTTCTAGCAACATCTTGTCCCTTTTGAAAAATATCAGCTAATTTGTATTGAGCCTCAGCATCGCCTAAATAAGCTTGCTGTTGAATCTTAACTGTTTCAAGTTTTAGCTCTGACTCTGCTAGTAAGTGTGCATGCATTTGATTCATGATATTTTCCTCATTTAGTTATTTATTTGAGTCCAATATACCGTGATTTTTATGGCGTGTAAAGACTCTTTTATAATAAAAATTAATATGTATTTATTTGTATAAAAATCAATAGGTTATAGTGTTTTTATGGTGATATTACCACTACTTGTATTTTTTAACTAATATAACTCACTTACATGGGTGGTAAAAAATAACTATAATAGGTAAAAATAACAAGCAAAAATAGATAAAAAATATGGCTAATAAAACTAAAGACTATCTAACCAAAGTGCGCAAAAAGACTGGCTTTTCAGACTATAAGATCTCTCAAGAGTACGGTATAAATCAGTCTAATTTAAGTAAATATAAATCAGGGAAATCTGCCCTTTCTGAAACTCATGCCTGGCTATTTGCTGATATTTTGAACATCAATCCTGCTGAAGTAGTTGCTAATACTAAGCTCGAGCATGCAAAAATGAAAGGCGACAAATTGAAGGCTATATTTTGGCAGGAGCAGATAGAAAACCTTTCAAATATCCCTGAGTCTATCAAAATCGATATCGCACAAATTAACCCTATTGTTGGTGATTTAAACAATAATACTCAACAAATCATTAACTTAAGTATTGAAGCCGCTCAACAAGGTGCTGACTTATTAGTTTTTCCAGAATTAGCATTAACAGGTTATTTGCCAGAAGACTTATTATTAAGAGCTGGATTTATTCAACAAGTTGAAGAAAAGGTTGATTTAATTAAAAACTCTATTCCTGAAACTATAGCCATTGTTTTTGGTGCGCCTCATAAAAATCAGTGCAATCTATATAATGCTGCATATTTAATCCAAGATCAAGAGGTTCAGACTTATCACAAACAACAACTACCTAACTACAGTGTTTTTGATGAAAAACGCTACTTTAGCGCAGGCAGCAAACCTTTTGTTTTTACAATCAAAGGTCAGCGTATTGGGCTACTAGTGTGTGCTGATATTTGGAATGCTGATATAGTTAGTGAAACAGCCAGATATGGTGTTAGCACTATTGTTAGTATTAATGCCTCCCCTTTTCATATTGACAAACATCAACAGAGACTTGAAGAGGTAAAAAAGCGCGTGCTTGAAAATCAAGTTGGTTTTATCTATGTCAACCTAGTTGGTGGTCAAGATGAAATTATCTTTGATGGCGGCTCTTTTGTTATGAATACTAAAGCACAAGTCACTCATCAATTACCTTTCTTTAAAGTTGTAACCGGCTCATTAACAGCACCATGTAAACCTATTGAAATGGCGAGTATTGAAGAGATTATTTACAATGCCTTAGTGCTAGCAACTAAAGACTATATTGAAAAAAATGGCGTATTTAATGGTGTAGTTATTGGCTTATCTGGTGGTATCGACTCTGCATTAACCTTGGCGATTGCTGCAGATGCAATTGGTAACGAAAACATTAAAGCTATTATGATGCCCTACACCTATACTTCTAATATGAGTTTGGAAGATGCCAAGGCTCAAGCTAGCACTATGAATATTGATTATCAAGAAATTAGCATTCAACCAATGGTTGAAAGCTTTAATTCTCAGCTTAGTGAATTATTTAGTGGCTTACAAGCTGATACCACAGAAGAAAATTTGCAGGCTCGAGTTCGTGGCACTCTACTAATGGCTGTCTCAAACAAGCTTGGAAAGATTGTATTAACAACGGGCAATAAATCAGAAATAGCAGTTGGATATGCCACCTTGTATGGTGACATGTCAGGTGGCTTTGCCCCGCTTAAGGATGTATCAAAAACCATGGTTTATCGACTGGCAAAATATCGAAACACTCAATCCTATATTATCCCTGGACGTGTTATTGATCGCGAACCCTCAGCAGAGCTTGCACCCAATCAAACTGATCAAGACTCATTACCACCTTATGACGAGCTAGATGCTATTCTTGAGCTATTTATCGAGCAAAGACTTGCGGTTAAAGATATTGTCAAACAAGGTTTTAATCAAAAAACTGTGGAACGTATTAGTCGATTAGTGCTTAATAATGAATATAAACGTAGACAAAGTGCGCCAGGGCCAAAAATTTCAAAAAATGCATTCGGTAAAGAGCGTCGCTACCCTATGACGTCAAAGTTCAAACCTTAAAATAACCAAGAGAATATCTTTAAAATTCCCTGAGCTTTATGTGTTGTTTCTTCTAGCTCACGCTTTGGATTAGAGTCAAAAACAATGCCTGCGCCCGCTCTAAAGCTCAGGTCTTTATCTTGTTTGATCATGGTCCTAATGAGAATATTAAAATCCATTTTTCCATTATTACTAATGTATCCCAAAGAGCCTGTGTAAGCTTCTCGAGCCTGCTGCTCTAATTCAGAAATAATCTGCATACAACGAATCTTAGGGCATCCCGTAATAGTGCCACCTGGAAACAACGCCTCCACCAAGTTCTTAATATTAATCGATGGCTTTAAAGTGCCTTTAATATTTGACACAATATGATGAACATAAGGATAGGTCTCTAAAGTCATCACCTCATTGACTTCAATTGAGCCATACTCACATACTCTGCCCAAATCATTACGCTCCAGATCAAGTAGCATAATGTGCTCAGCTTGCTCCTTGGGATGATTGATCAAACGCTGTTTTAGCACTTCATCCTCGATACCTACACCTCTAGGATGGGTGCCTGCAATAGGACGTGTCTCAATTTTAGTACCATCCACACTAAACAAGCGTTCGGGAGAGGAGGAGATAATACTAAAATTTTGAAATTGAGCGAGTGCTGAAAATGGCGCTGGATTAGATACTTTTAAGGCATTGTAGAGTTGTGTCGCACTACACTTATTCTTAAGTGTATATTTCCAAGCACGTGATAAATTCACCTGAAATACATCGCCCGCTTTAATGTAGTTTTTAATCTTTTCAACGCCAGACAAGAATTTAGCATCTGTCTCACAAGCTAATTCTCCTGAAAAGTCAGGCGAAACTTGGTTTAATTTAGCTTGTTTGATGTCACTCAATACTTGATTTAATCTTGTTTTATTGTCATCTTCATCTAATAAATAAGTTTTCTCTAATTGATGATCAACAACAACAGCGCAAGGAATTTTTACCGCGATTGCTACTGGCAAAGCGCTATTATGTAAATCCTTTAATAAAGTAGGCTCGATTTGGCCAATGAGCTCATAAGACAAATAAGCAAACCAGCCGCCTGTAAAAGGTAGATGCAAATTCTGAGCGTTATTAGTAGTATTTAAAGAAGATAGCCTATCTAAAAAATTAAAATCAGTTAGATTTTCTAACACCAACTCCTGCTGTGGATGCGCAAACAAAATAGAATAGCGATTGTTGATATTATGATTAACGCTTTCCAGTAAAAAAGGATAACGCTGAACATTCAACTGACACAGGATATCCAGAGAGAAATTTGGAATTTCTAAAACTTTCATACTAGTTTAGTTGTTCAGGCTCGCTATTAGCTTGTTTAGTGGGTGAAATCTTTGCGAGTAATTGTTGAGCTCGATTTGCAACGCGATGAGATGGGAATTTCTTTAAAATGCTATTCAGTAGATTTTTAGATTTTTCAACTTGCTTTAACTCAACATATACTTTCGCCAATTCAAACAAGGAGTTGGCATATTTGTGATGTAGAGGGCTATTTTGTTGAAATGCTACAAATGTATTTTTAGCTAATGAATACTGTCTTTGTGCTAAATACGTTTTAGCTAACCAATAGTGCGCATCTGATGCGTGATTATTATCAGGATAAATATCCAAATATTTCTTAAATAGTACAATGGCTTGATCATACTGATCAGTCACTAGCAATGAACGAGCGTTGGTGTATATTTTTTTGGCTTTTTTGTTGTGTTCATGCACGCGCATCATGGTTTGCTCAACCACAGTACTAGATTTTTTGTATTCCATTAAATTAAACAGTTCGGTGATTTTCTTACTACTGTCTCGTTGCTGTTGCTCTAGTTGTTCAATTTTTCCATTCAACGCTTTGTTAGTCCGAACTAGGCGCTTAATTTTTTTATTATGATCCATGATGACTTTTTCTGTATTAATACCCGCAGAAGCAGGCTGCCAAGCAAATACAGTTAAGAAAAATATTAAGAAAAAACGTCGCATAACTCTTTACTGATAAATAAACTCAACGCGTCGATTCTGCTGCCAAGCACTTTCATCATGCAATTGAACAACTGGATTTTCTTCGCCAAAACTAACTACTTTAACGCGAGAAGATAAATCATACAAACCTAAAATTTCTTTAACAGCTAAAGCGCGGTTTTCACCCAATGCTAAATTATACTCACGGGTACCTCGCTCATCTGCATGCCCTTCTAGGCGCAGATCAAGCGTTGGATTGTCACGCATGAAATTTGCATGCTTAATAACTTCTTGAGTTGCAGCCTCATCAATCTCGCTACCATCATAGGAAAAGTTTAATACGAACTTAGTGCCTGAGTTTTTTAATTGAGCTACGATCATTCGAGCCGCGCTATTTTGAGCTGCTGTACGAGTATGACTACCCTTAAATTCTTGCGACTGAAAACTAGAAGAATCTACTGCAATAATACTTTCTTGATTTACAGCTGCGTTCTCTTCTTCAGTTATAAGAGCTGATCTTGGTGAAACTTTTTGATAAAGCTCCTCGACTGAAGACGTACAAGACGACAATAATAAAACAGCTGAAGTTAATAAAGTAATTTTTAACATGTGAATTTCCTTATATTATTTAGAATAATGCGACCAATTTGGCTCTCGAACCTCACCAGCTTTACTAACTAGTTCAAATGTTTCTTGGCCCAAAATAGAAACTACCGATAACACGCCAGAATCATCTTTATTAGTGGCAAAGATAATCATACTACCATTAGGCGAAAAGAATGGTGATTCGTCCAACTTATTTTGGGTCATAACCATTAAATCTTTAGTGGCAATATCCAATAATGCAATGCGATAATCCTTATCAACTCGATGAACTAGCGCCAAACTCTTGCCATCAGGTGAAAATACAGCTTTAGCATTATAGCTTCCTGCAAAAGTAGCCCTGTTAATCTTTCCAGTCTTTAAATGCTTAATATAAACCTGAACTTGACCTGAGCGATTAGAGGTAAAGGCAATACGTTCTCCGTCAGCAGAATAGCTTGCTTCTGTATCAATACTCACATCACTGGTTAATCGAGTTAGCTTTTCATCTTTTAAATGATAAGAATATATATCTTTATTACCGTCTTTGGATAATGTTAAAACAATACTTTCTCCATTGGGATGCCAAGCTGGTGCTGAAGCAATGCCATCAAAATAAGGAAGTTTTTGAGTCTTACGACGTACAAATGGGTATTGAATAAAAACCTCAGATTGGCCGTTTTTAAAAGATACATAAGCTATCTTATTTTGATCAGGTGACCAGGCGGGTGATAAGATTGGACTAGCCGCTCTAAGAATAGTTTGAGGATTTTGTGCATCAGAGTCTGATATTTCTAATCGATATTCCCTTTTACCTTGGCCTTTATTGGCAACAGTTACATAAGCTAAGCGTGTATCAAACGAGCCTTTTTCGCCCAATAAGGCAAAATATATTTGGTCAGATAAGTAATGAGTAATTCGTCTAATGCCACTGTTGTGTACGGCAAATTTTTTGGCATAGAGGGTTTTTCTCGAATATACATCAAGTAATTCAATTTCAACATTAAAAATTTTCTTACTAACCTGTTCAAGTTTACCAATAACAATTGCTTCGGCTTTTTTAGCTTGCCACTTATCAAAATCAACCTGACTTGTAATAATATAATCAGCACTAGAGGCGCTAAATTCACCAGAGCGGTTAAAATTATCACGCATAATATTTGCAATTAACTCACCTTGCTTGGCATCACCTTTAACTAAGAATGGAGAAATGACAATAGGAAAAGCATTTTCAGCCTTTTTTAGAATCGTAACTTCTAAAATAGCAAAAGCCGTTGCACTATAAAACGTTAAGAATGCAACTATAAATCTAATCATTCTCTCTCTTCAATCCAATTCATTTGAATAGCTTCAAGAATCTTTTCACCTGTTTTTTCAGCATCATCATCAAACTCATCTAACGCCATAACCATAGCTCTAAGATCTACAAATCCTATTGTTAAAGGGTCTATATCAGGGTGTGCTTCATCTAAAGCAATTGCAATATCTAGAGAGTCTGTCCAATTCATAAAAATACCTATAAAATAATTAACTTAATTTTAACCAAATAGCTAGCAATGGTGTGCCCTTTTGGCATGCATGCAATAGTTGATTAAATTCTACGAACACTTTGAATAAATTTAAGCGCCTTTAAAGACTCTGTAATTTCATATAAATGCCTAGAATCTTTCACATTAATAACTAAATCAAGAGATTTGAGAGAGTTGTCTTTTTCTTGAACAGCAATATGCTCAATGTTACTTTCAAGCTTTGACACCATATTCGCAACTGAGGCAAGTGCCCCACGCTGATTGTCTACATCAATTGAGACCTTAACATCAAAACTCTCGTTTTTATCGTTTTGCCAGTCAATAGTTAACGATTGCGCCTGCTTACCCTTCAAACGAATCAAATTAGGGCAATTAGATCGATGCATCACCATTCCTTTTGAAGTAGTTAGAATGCCCGATACCTTGTCTCCTGGAATCGGGTAGCAGCAATGGGCAAAATTAATAGCTTTATCTCGAGTCGAGTTAATTCTAATATTTTGAACTTCATATTGTTTATCACCATCTTGCAATTTATTAAGCACCACTGAAACCAAAATTTCACTCAAGCCAATTCGTAAATGCATATCCTCTAATGAATCACATCCTAACTCATTAAGACAAGTTTGCCATTTTTCATCACTAATAGCCTCTACATCGACCGTAAGATAATCAAGCGCATTAGATAATAAATACTCACCTAATTGAATAAGTTCTGAGGCAGACTGTGATTTTAGATGAGCCTTAATTGCAGATTTAGCTTTCGCTGTAACCGCCATTTGAAGCCAAGATGGGTGCGGTTTTGCCTGATCATCCGTAATAACTTCCACAGTTTGCCCTGAGTGAAGGTGCGTTGAAATAGGCGCACTCACTTGGTCAATCTTAGCTTTAATCGTTTTATGCCCTATATTAGTATGCACCATATAGGCAAAATCTAACACAGTCGCACGATAAGGCAATTGAATGATATCTCCGCCCGGTGTAAATACAAAAACCTCTGAGGGAAATAAATCATTCTTGGTTTCTTCCAAAAATTCGACTGACGTGCCTGAATTTTGCTGAATGTCCAGCAATGAACCCAGCCAATTGCTGGCCAATTCAGAGCTATCGCTCGAGTCACTTTTATAATGCCAATGTGCTGCAATTCCATATTCGGAAACAAAATGCATATCTTTAGAGCGAATTTGCACTTCAATGAAAATTTTATTAGGGCCAAACAAAATAGTATGTAGCGACTGATAGCCATTAGATTTTGGTAATGCAACATAATCTTTAAACTTACCAGGTAATGGCTTATATAGATTATGAATCACACCAAGTGCCTGATAACACTGGGCAACATCATCAACAATCACCCGAAAAGCATACATATCCAATACTTGATTAAACTTCAAGTTCTTGTTTTTCATCTTTTTATAAATGCTACAAGGTTGTTTACGGCGACCACTAATATCAACCTCTGGAAGTCCTTCTTTCATCAAACGAGTATCAAGCTGATCTTGAATACGTTTAAGAACCTTAGCTTGATTACCATATTGCTTTTTAATTTGACTCGCTAAAACTTTATGACGGAACGGGTGAATAATGGCAAAACATAAATTATCTAACTCAACTCTAATACTATTCAAGCCCAATCTTCTGGCAATTGGCGCATGGATTTCAACTGTTTCCTTAGCAATTCTTAGCTGTTTATCTCTTTGCATAGAGTCCAAAGTGCGCATATTGTGCAGTCGATCAGCCAGCTTAATAATCATTACTCGCATATCGTCACTCATTGCTAAGAACAATTTACGGAAATTTTGCGCCTGCCTATCAATAGTTGTATGAAACTCTAAACCAGTTAATTTAGAAACGCCCTCTACAATATGTGCTATTTCAGAGCCAAAATCAAGCTTAATCTCTTCATAAGTAACACTAGTATCTTCAATGCAATCGTGAAGTAATGCAGCTACAATACAGTAATAATCTAGCTGTAAATCTGCCAAAATCATTGCCACAGAGAGAGGATGAAATACATACGCTTCACCGGATTTTCGATATTGTCCATCGTGAGCTGTTGCTGCAATAATATAAGCTTGATAAACCTTTTCTACTTGAGATTTAGGCATATATAAATCAAGTATTTCGCACAGATCACTAATTAGAACTCTTTGATGGATTTTTGACATGTAATTTGAACTAAATCTAGAATTAAGTTTTGCCATTATAATACTTTGGTGTCAGTATAATGCTTTGCATATTTATAATAAATTTATGTAATAATTCATGAAAAAACTTATTCTAATCTTACCTTTACTTACATTATTTCTTGGTGGCTGTTTCTGGGAGGAAGAGAAAAAGCGAGAATCAATTACCAAAGGCTGGTCCCCAAAAACCTTTTTTAATCAGGCAAAAGAGCAGGTTTCAGCAGGCTCTATGGATAAAGCTATTGAGCTTTTTGAACAGCTTCAGGCAGCTTATCCAGGCTCGAAATACGCTCTGCAATCAAAGCTAGAGATTGCCTATGCACTTTACAAGAGTGAAGATTACGATCCAGCAATTGATCGACTTAATAGCTACATCAAACTTTACCCTAATCACTTCTCTACGCCTTATGCTTATTATTTGCGTGGTGTAATTTCAGAAGATAAATCTCGCTCAATCTTAGATGACTACATTACTGACAACGCACAACGTGATGTGAATTCAGTAAAGGATGCTTTTAATTATTACTTAGCATTGATTGATAAATTTCCTAAAACAGAATACACCGAAGAAGCCAAAACTCGCTTGATCGTACTTCGAAACATCTTATCTCGTCATGAATTGTTTGTGGCTATCTACTACACCAGAAAAGGCGCTAACATAGCAGCTATCAACCGTAGCAAGTATATTATAGAGAAATATCCAAATACACCTTCTGTTCCTGCTGCGCTTCATTTAATGGCCCATAACTATGACATCATTAACACGCCAATTCTTGCTACAGATGCTCGTCGTGTATTAAAACAAAGCTACCCTTTATATGTACCGCACTATTCGTTAGAAAACTAACCAACAGTAGCCGCTCATGACAAAACTAGAGCGATCTTTCGCACTAAAAATATCCCTCATCATGGCGACACGCATGTTGGGCTTGTTTATGATTTTCCCTATTTTTTCAGTCTATGCCAACAACTATACAAGCGTTACACCGCTATTAATTGGTGCAGCCATTGGTGCTTACGGACTAACTCAAGCATTTTTTCAAATTCCGTTTGGTTATTTATCAGATAAATATGGACGAAAACCTTTATTAATACTAGGTCTCATTATCTTTTTCATAGGTAGTATCGTTGCTGCTACTGCTGATAATATATTCCAAGTAGTAATTGGTAGAGCTTTACAAGGTGCAGGTGCTATCTCTGCCGTACTCATGGCATTTTTAGCAGATTATATTAGTGAAAATGAACGCCCCAAAGCCAATGCATTTGTTGGTGTTCAAATCGGTGCAGCTTTCATGTTGGCATTATTATTAGGCCCTGTTATTGTTTATCAGATCGGTATTTCTGGGCTCTTTTGGACAATTGCAGCACTTTCAATTGTGGCACTATTAGTAGTAACTACATTACCTCATGCCAAACCCAAAAAGCAATATACGTTTTCGATTGAAAATTTTAAGCGTATTTTAACGCCCGCTTTGCTCAGGCTCGATTTTAGTGTCTTTGCTTTGCATTTAATACTCACTAGCGCCTTTATCGCTAT
>JAOMMB010000040.1 GCA_028352435.1 Candidatus Thioglobus sp.
GGCGGAAAGCCTAGGCAAAATTAATGTTAATGGTACTCGCCAAGCGCTTACACCAATCGGCCTGGTTGGCCCAGTTGATCAACATAGTTTCCTACAATTGATTATGGATGGTGTACGTGATAAGACCGTGACTTTCATCAAAATTGAAGACCTGAAAGACGGAAGTGTTATTCCTAAAGCATCCGCTAACAAATTTGAAAAATTGGCCTGGGATCGTATAGAGGGCTATAGTTTTAACGAATTATTAAATATGCAAGCTGACGCGACTATTCAGTCAATTCAAGAGCAAGATGATATCCCTTGTGATGTAATCTCTATTCGTACTATGGACGAATACAATATTGCTAAAATTATGTTTAGCTACCAACTTTTAGTCTCTTGTATTGGTGCATATTTACAAATTAATACTTATGATCAGCCCGGAGTCGAGTCTGGAAAGACTAACTTAGCTAAGAAATTTTCAAAAAAATCATGAGTGTAATTAATAAATGTTTATTCCCTGTAGCAGGTTACGGCACGCGTTTTTTGCCAGCCACCAAAGCCATCCCTAAGGAAATGCTGCCAATACTCACCAAACCGCTAATTCAATACGGTGTAGAGGAGGCAATAAGTGCTGGAATGACCACTATGGCTATGGTGACTAGCAAATACAAACAAGCCATTAAAAATTATTTTGAGCCGCACACAGACATTGAAGCCAGCATTAAAGGCACAGTCAAAGCATCCTTGCTTGATGAAGTAAACCACGCCTCAGAGCAGTGCGACTTTACTTATATTGAGCAGCAACAAATGCTTGGCTTGGGTCATGCTATCTACACCGGCAAGCCTCTAATCGGCAATCAGCCGTTTGCCGTTATCTTGCCTGATGATCTTTGTACGAATAGCGGTGATTCAGTGCTGACACAAATGACTAAGCTTTATGAGCAGCATCCTGATTGTTGTATTGTTGCGATTGAAGAAGTGCCAATGACGCAAGTGGATAAATATGGCGTGATCGATGGTGAGCTATTAGATGGATCAAACAATGCTTACCGAGTTAATAGTATGGTGGAAAAGCCCAGCCCAGAAGATGCACCAACCAACCTAGCCATTATCGGCAGATACATTCTTACACCAGAAATATTTGGTGTGCTCGAAAATACAGCGCCTGACAAAAATGGCGAAATTCAGATTACCGATGCATTGACGACACTAGCCAAACAAGGCAAAGTTATTGCGTATAAATTCCAAGGCGAAAGGTTTGATTGTGGCAGTGTTAAAGGCTTTGTGCAGGCCACTAATGCTTTTGCAAAAGCGGAAGGCGTTATTTGATGGTTTTTATAGACCACTTCAGGTAATAAAATTAGCACCATATATCCTTCAAGCTCTTAATAAGATAGTCTTATCCTAACCTAGAATGCACTGAAAAATAACAGTGCATTTGCAATCTAATTACTCGTTAATTTTTTATATTCAGCTTTAGAGATCTTAATAATTTGATGTTCGCCACATAACAGTCCAGCGGCATAATCAATTTTATAATAATAATTCTGCTCAGTTAAGCGGAAATCTTTTGCAAACTTGCAAGCGCCACCAAAGCCTGTAATATTAAGTAAGTTCAAACTTACACCCACCTTGGTTGACATTTCATAAACACCTGACATTACTTTAGTTTCAATATTGCTATTATTAGTCAGTTCACCTATTTCATTATTGTTTATATATAACTCGACAACTTGACCCAATGTTAATATATCTGTTGGACGTACAAAGTAAAGGTTTACTTCTTTACCAGACTCGGATGATTCAATACTTTTATTAATAATTGAGCCTTTAGAATCATCTTTCATTGGATCTTCCATATTTTTCATTGATGAACAACCCGCTAAAAAAATTAAATTAAAGATTATTACACTATATAAAATTGATTTTTTCATTTTTTGACCTTTTAGTTAAAACAATTGACAAACATTTTTAGTGGATGACTTAAGAGAACAAGAATACTTTAAAGGTACTGAGATATCAAGCGTTAAGCTAATTAATTTTCTTGATATAGTTGCTGAGCATTTATGATAGACATTTTAGAGTTGAAAAATACTATTCTACTAACACTAACTCCTCAAAGTCTTCTCTTTCCTTAGTTTATAAGAAATTCTTTTTGTAGCAATAACTATGTCACTATAGCGACGAACTTCACAACCTTCACGCTTGGATATTATTTTATATTCATGGGTTTCAATTGCCATTTTTTTAGTTTGAGTTATTTTTTTCCAAAATAAGGAATCAATATTGGTGTGTTGTTCTTGTATTCAAGATACTTTTTGTCATTGCCCCATTTTCTTTCAGCTTTTTCTTCTAAAAAAGGCAATCCACTTATTTTAGTTAAGAGGAGATAGACAAAAACTGGTGACACAAGGGTTAAAAACTGCCAGCCTGAGAGAAGTGGTAGCGATATAATTGCAATGCCCGTCCA
>JAOMMB010000041.1 GCA_028352435.1 Candidatus Thioglobus sp.
TGCTGTCGTTTTTTCAATACTTTCTAACTTAGCACTAACAAATTCAACATTGGTTTTTTCCAAAGCTTCAAACAATGCTGACTGAATGGCATCATTCTCAATAATATGGCCTAAATGAGCCAAGTTTTCGTCATGAGCATGAAAATCTAGCGTTCCATGTGAGTTTTGATCCCACACTTGGGTATGAGAAAAAGCATATTTGCGTTTAATTAAATCCCAAGCATTAATGTCTTTTAGCAATTGCTCAGAGCTTGGAGTGATTGCGCTTACACGCGAATGGAAGTCTTTATTTAATGTTGGATTTGGACTGTTAGGCTCAATAATAACAATTTTATAATCTGTTTTTGCCATCGATAAAGCAAAGGCCTGGCCTGCCATGCCACCACCAACAATGACAATATCGTATGTCACTCGGTGTCCCCAGCTATTGTCATTTGATTAATCAATACAGATCCAACTTTGATATTACCACGATAGTCCACATCTGAACCCACGTGCTCAATACCTAACAACATGTCTTTTAGATTTCC
Source organism: Candidatus Thioglobus sp. (assembly GCA_028352435.1). Classification (GTDB taxonomy): domain Bacteria; phylum Pseudomonadota; class Gammaproteobacteria; order PS1; family Pseudothioglobaceae; genus Thioglobus_A. Next base: position 531 of record JAOMMB010000041.1, read on the forward strand.
CGCAATGGTAATGCCGGATACTGGGTATTGAATTTCACCATTTTCAACCCAAAAACCTGTTGCCCCGCGAGAATAATCACCTGTCGTGCCATTAACACCTTGACCCATAAGCTCTGTTACTACTAAACCTTTACCCATGAGTTTGATCATGTCATCCAAGTCACCAGTAAACTGATGCTCAATAATTAAATTATTAACACCACCAGCATTGGCTGTTGTTTTTAGACCAAGCTGATTAGCCGAATACTGACTAAGCACATAGCTTTTAACTTGGCCATTTTCAACAAAATATTGCTGGCGCTTTAAGACGCCATCACGGTCAAAAGCTTTGGCACCGATAGTTTTTTTAGAAAATGGTTTTTCTAGAATAGAAATACTTTCAGGCAAAATTAGTTTATCAATGCTATCTAATAAAAAAGTAGCTTTTTTATACTGGCTCACACCGCTTAATGCACCGATTAACTTTGAAAAAAGGCCGCTTGAAACTCTTGGTGAAAATATTACTGGACATTTTTGCGATGTTAAAGATCTAGCACCTAACTTGCCGATAGCAAGTTTTGCAACACGATCTCCCACCCATTCTGGCGCTTGTAAGTCTTGTGCGTCCAAAGCCACTGTGTATTCATAAGCTGTCTGCATATCTTTATTTTGCTTGGCAATAACACTACAATTAAGTGAATGTCTGGCGCCCTTTTGCACGCTCATCATGCCATTTGAATTTGCATATAAACCCTCGCCTTGATAACTAGACACCTCAGCACCATCAGAATTATCAATACTGCTATGATCTAGTGCTTGCGCTTCGCAACGAGTCGCTAAATCAATACTATGGCTAGGATCTAATTCCCAAGGGTGGTACATGTCTAAGTCAGGTACATCAAAGGCCATTAGCTCTTTTGGTGCTAAACCACTAAATGGATCGTTCTGAGTATATTTTGCAATAAGACAAGCAGATTCAACTGCTTTTAGAATGCCATCTTCACTAAAATCAACACTTGAAGTGTGACCCTTAGCTTGGCCCAAATAAACATTAATATCGAGTGACTTATCAAGATGATACTCTAAGGTTTCAACCTTACCCAAACGCACCGCAGTAGAAACACCGGAACTTGCGCTTAAAGAAATTTCATAGCCACTCACCTTATGGCGCTTGAGCGCTTGAATGACTTGTTGTGCTGTTTGTTCTAACGATATCATGGGCTAGGTCAGGTAGTCTAAATCAGTTGGTTTTTCATATGTATTAATGCTTTTTGGCTTATGCATATTAGGCATAGGAGCACCCATACGGTCTTTTGATTTTATTATATATTGACTAGAATTATTATGCCCATGTAGATTTGTATTAATCATAGAATTAATCGGCATCCATAAAGCAGCGATACCCAAGCCAATAATGAACAACCCTGAAGCTTTCCTTACCCATGGTTTTTTAATCCAACGCGTTAATTGGGTAGATAAACTGGCCATTATTAATAAGCTCGGTAATGTGCCCAAACCAAAGGCTAGCATAATCAAACCACCTTGTGCAGCTGAGCCAGATACAATGGCAAAACTTAAGGCGCTATAAACTAAACCACAAGGGATTCCGCCCCATAACAGGCCTGTGAAAAAAGCGCCTTTTAAATCTTTAATAGGTAAAAATCGCTTAGAAAATGGCTGTAGAATAGCCCAAAATTTAGCGCCTATCTTTTCTAGAATTTGAATGCCTGATGACCAGTTTGCAATATACAAACCGACCATAATCATCAAGACGCCTGAGAAAATTCTTAGCGCCTTATCAAACAGGTTCATTTGCAATGTTTGCGACAATATGGCACCCAACATACCAAATACAAGACCCATTAGGATGTAGCTTAGAATTCGACCAATATTA
>JAOMMB010000042.1 GCA_028352435.1 Candidatus Thioglobus sp.
GTTTTATCAAACTGCCTTAAATTACGCCACATTCTTTATTATTCTTACTTTATTTTTTACGGCATTTAATGCCTTAGAGGCACTACTACCTTCACTAATCGCCAAAACAGCAAGCAGCGATAAACGTGGACTGGCAATGGGTTTCTACGCTAGTTCACAATTTTTAGGGGCATTTGTAGGTGGTATTGTTGGCGGGTGGATTTACCACACGCTCGGTCTAAATAGTGTATTCTTATTCACCACATTTATCGCACTTATTTGGTGGCTAATTGCACTAAGTATGAACACTGAAAAACATTAAAAATTTACGGGAGAAAATATTATGGCAGGCATTAATAAAGTAATTTTAGTAGGTAACTTAGGCCAAAAGCCAGAAGTTAAATTTGCATCAAACGGCAATGCAATTGCTAATATTTCGGTGGCAACAAGCGAATCTTGGACAGATAAAAATACTGGTCAAAAACAAGAGAAAACAGAATGGCACCGCGTTAGCTTATTTGGTAAGTTAGCTGAAATTGCTGGCCAATATTTAGACAAAGGTTCTAAAGTGTATGTTGAAGGTAAGCTACAAACTCGTAAGTGGCAAGATAAATCAGGTGCTGATCGTTACACGACTGAAGTGGTTGTTTCAGGTTTTAATGGTACATTGCAAATGTTAGACCGTCGTGAAGGTGGCTCTATGGGTGGAGCACCACAAGCTGGTGGTCAGCAATCTGCACCAAATGCACCTAGAGCACAAGCACCTGCTCAAGATCCAATTACACCTGTTGATAATGGCTTTGATGATGACATTCCTTTTTAAGTAGGGATAAAATACCAAAAAGTATTTTTATCAAAAAAGCCTGATTTATCAGGCTTTTTTTGTTTATTGTCTACTTAAATAAATCTTTTTGTCGATCAGAAGTTAGATATTGACTCATAACTATCTCAGACTGCTTTTTCAGCATTTTTCTAGAATGAGCATAAGCACTCGTATCCATCCAAATTAGCTCTGATAAATCTAGCTCTTGTTGTACACAACGACAATCTTGATTAGCAAAGTCTTTTGAGAAATCAAACCCTAGCCCTGGTTTTAGCGAAGGGCTTTTAGTTCTAAATAATTTAAATATTGACATAGTTATAGTTTGAATAGTTCTTGAATTTTTTTTGAAATTGTATCTTTATGTTTAATATTATCAGTTGAATTACAGACATCTTTATTCCAGTTTAATTCATCCACATCTTTTGAGGCAGCTTTAACAGGCTCATCTTTAACCATCATTGTCCAGCAAACCTTTTGTTTTTCTTGAAATTCATCATCTTTCTCAATCGACTTGGCAGATACAAACTGACCTGCCATTTTATGCGCCAGAATAATTGTTTCAGATGGACGATACTTATCATAAAACTTATAAACCACATCTCTCATTTGAGGTGTCAATCTGTGCATTGCCTGTATAGCAATTTCATATGGAATATCACCATAAAATGCCTCAGCAATTCCACCAGTAATACAGGTTAACGTGTCACTATCGCCACCCAAAGAAATCGCGCAACGAATCGCATCTTCAAAATCAGTAGAATCTAAAAATGCCACAATCGCCTCAGGTACTGTGCCTTGGCAGGATTCATTAAACACATATGTCGGCCTAATATCATCAACCGTGTGATTAAGATCATAGCCAAACTTATTGGTGATGTAAGTTCTAATCGCCTCTTTAGTAGCACCCTTTCTAGCCATAAAGATACAAGCTGATGTTGCTTGAGCACCTTTAATACCTTCAGGATGGTTATGTGTAAACGAGGCAAAGTACTTGGCTTTTTCTAATACCTCTTCAATGCTGTCATAAGCATAGCCCACTGCACTAGTTCGCATTGCAGAACCGTTACCCCAGCTATTGTAAGGCAGCTTTGTTTCATATTTACACCAATGATGGAATAGATGACCATAGCCTGCCGTAGGATGCTGAGTGTAATACCAACGCATGGTTTTTCCATAATCAACCCCTCGATCAATCGCATCCATTAATGCCACGGTTAAAACACTATCGTCCGTAAAGAAAGCACTAGGATCAAATAGCGGATTAAAAACTTTATGTTTAATGTTGTTCCACTCATACACCGAGCCGACTACATCACCTGTAATAGCACCTAGCATTTAACGACTGTAAACTCTTCTTTCAACAGGCCTTTCAGAATCATACTCTGCTGGAAATGTCTGTAAGTCCTGACCAAAATCACGAAGAGCTCGATCGGTCATTTCTTTGAACTGCGCCTTTACCTTATTAAGGTCAATCTCATCATCATTATGAAATGCTAAAGCATCAACTAATTTAACCAATGCCATT
>JAOMMB010000043.1 GCA_028352435.1 Candidatus Thioglobus sp.
TTGTCGCGACACTATCTGCAGTCATGGCTTTTTTCATATTAGGTAAATTACCATCTTTATCAAGCATATTGCCCTGATGTGCAACAGCAATTAAAGTGCCAGATGTATCAAAAAGATCGACAAATAAGAAGGCGAAAATAACACCAATCATCGCAATATCAAATGCTCCAGCAATATCAAGCTTCATGTAAGTTGGTTCAAGTGTTGGTGGCATTGACATAAAGCCTGAGAATTCAATCATACCCATCATTAAAGCAATAACTGTAATAGCAACAATAGTAATCATTACCGCGCCAATAATTTTTCTGTAAGCAAGAATGGCAATCATTAACAACCCAAACAAGGTTAGTAAAGATTCGGGTCTAGTAACATCACCTAGGGTGACAAAAGTAGCCGGATGATCAACTATTAATCCTGAGTTTTTAAGAGCGATTAACGCTAAGAAAAAACCAATTCCTGCTGCAATAGCGTAGCGTAAGGTCATTGGAATACTTTCAACCACCCATTGGCGTAATTTAAAGATACTAATAAGTAAAAAAATTATTCCTGAGAAAAATACTGCACCCAGTGCAATTTCCCAATTGTAACCCATACCCATTACAACACCAAAAGTAAAAAATGCACTCAAACCAACACCTGGAGCAAGCACAACAGGGTAGTTGGCATACAGTCCCATGATTAATGAACCAACAATAGCAGCGATAATGGTTGCAGTAAAGACCGCACCTTTATCCATGCCTGCCATGCTTAATACATCAGGATTTAACACAATAATGTATGACATGGTTAAAAAAGTTGTAATACCGGCAATAATCTCGGTTTTAATTGTACTACCGCGATTGGCAATATCAAAGAATTTATTTATCATCTTTTTATTCTCCTCATTTTTTTTAAATTTTGATAGTTATAACCTATATTAAAGATAAAGTGTAAAAAAATCCTAAAAAAAACCCCCAGCATCATACGATAACTGGGGGTTTTTAGAATTAAAGCCTAGCAATGTCCTACTCTCACATGGGGAGACCCCACACTACCATCGGCGCTAAGTGGTTTCACTTCTGAGTTCGGAATGGGATCAGGTGGGTCACACTTGCTATTGTCACTAAGCAAACTGGTTGCAATACTGTATTAAATACAGCTGTTGCTAATTAAAAAGTTTCTATATCTTGATTAATAAATTAATCTGAGATATAACAATTAAATACATTTATAAAGTTTGTACACTTACTCAGTGTATTGCATGACACATCAACACAAAAACTATAGATTGAATAAATTAATATCCAAATAATTTGGGTGTTATATGGTCAAGCCTCACGATCAATTAGTACACGTTAGCTTCATGTATCGCTACACTTCCACACCGTGCCTATCAACCTCGTAGTCTCCGAGGGATCTTTAGGACAGTTAAACTGTCAGGGAGACCTCATCTTGGGAGGGGCTTCCCGCTTAGATGCTTTCAGCGGTTATCCTTTCCAAACATAGCTACTCGGCAATGCGACTGGCGTCACAACCGAAACACCAGAGGTTTGTCCATTCCGGTCCTCTCGTACTAAGAACAGCTTCCCTCAAGTCTCCAACGCCCACGGTAGATAGGGACCGAACTGTCTCACGACGTTCTAAACCCAGCTCGCGTACCACTTTAAATGGCGAACAGCCATACCCTTGGGACCTGCTTCAGCCCCAGGATGTGATGAGCCGACATCGAGGTGCCAAACACCGCCGTCGATGTGAACTCTTGGGCGGTATCAGCCTGTTATCCCCGGCGTACCTTTTATCCGTTGAGCGATGGTCCTTCCACTCAGAACCACCGGATCACTAAGACCTAGTTTCCTACCTGCTCGACGTGTCAGTCTCGCAGTCAAGCACCCTTTTACCTTTGCGCTCATTGCACGATGTCCGACCGTGCTGAGGGTACCTTTGCGCTCCTCCGTTACTCTTTAGGAGGAGACCGCCCCAGTCAAACTACCCACCATGCATTGTCCCCGATCCAGATAATGGACCAAGGTTAGAACCCCAACTATACCAGGGTGGTATTTCAAGGATGGCTCCACTCTAACTAGCGTTAAAGCTTCAAAGCCTCCCACCTATCCTACACAAGTAGAATCAGAGTTCAATGCAAAGCTGTAGTAAAG
>JAOMMB010000044.1 GCA_028352435.1 Candidatus Thioglobus sp.
TTAGTAGTCAGAATATATAGATTTTTTAAGACTAATTCAAATACTAGCTGTGCTTCATCATCAAGCACATGAGCAGGAATATCAATCAGTATTAATGAATCTACTATTATTTGAGCTTTTTTCCCAAATACCGGTGAAGAGATTAGAACTTTAGAATCCATGCCTTTCTTTTTCTCAAACCAAACTGAGATAACGGTTGGATAAACAAAATGATAATCTATCCAGTCACGAGGCAGAAGTTCGTTTTGCATCATGGCTACTCGATCTTTCCAGGATTCTGGAATTTGTGCTAGTGCGCTTTGTAAGTCAGCTTCCCCAGTACAGACCAAAATAAGTTCTGGATCAATACTACTAGCCAGTTTTTTAATATTAGTTTTTCTGGTAATTGGGTAGACAGGATAATTATTCTTTAAGAAGGCGCGTGCAAAAACGCTGCCAAGTTCACCAATTCCTAAAATTACAATGGGTTTTTTCATTTTTATCTGTAGATAATTGTACTTTTTTCAATACTTATTATCTTAATATTTCCAAAAGAGTTGAGCCCATTGTTGCTGGTGTAGGTGCTATGGAAACGCCAACTGCTTTCAATGCTTTAATCTTATCTTCTGCTTTTCCAGTGCCACCACTAATGACCGCACCAGCATGACCCATACGCTTACCCTTAGGTGCGCTTAAGCCAGCAATGTAAGAGACAACAGGTTTGGAAACATGAGATTGGATAAATTCTGCCGCTTCCTCTTCAGCTGAGCCGCCAATTTCACCCACCATAATAATCGATTTGGTTTGCTCATCTGCTTCGAATAAGGCCAAACAATCAATGAAGTTCATGCCTTGAATTGGATCGCCACCAATGCCAATACAAGTACTTTGGCCTAGTCCTGCAATGGTCGTTTGATGAACTGCTTCATAAGTCAAAGTGCCAGATCTAGAGACCACACCGACGCTACCAGCTTGGTGAATATTGCCAGGCATAATGCCTAATTTACATTCATCAGGCGTAATTAAACCAGGGCAATTTGGGCCTACAAGAATAGAGTTAGAATCTTTTAGAATCGCCTTAACTTTAAGCATATCTTGAACGGGTATACCTTCAGTAATACAAGCAATAACTGGCATTTGCGCTTCAATTGCTTCAATAATAGAAGCATAGGCAAAACGTGGTGGTACATAAATCATGGTGGCCGTTGCGTTGGTCGCATCCATTGACTCTTTAACAGAGTTGAATACCGGTAAATCCAAATGCGTTTGCCCGCCCTTTCCAGGCGTAACGCCACCAACAAACTGGGTTCCATAAGCGATAGACTGTTTAGAGTGAAAGGTACCTTGTTTACCTGTAAAACCTTGAGTAATGACTCGAGTATCTTTGTTGATTAATACACTCATTACGCAACTCCCCTAGATAACGACACAATTTTAATGGCCGCCTGAGTAAGGTCTGCTTCAGTATGAATATGAGCAGTTGACTCATCAAGTAGTTTTAAACCTTGCGCAGCGTTGGTACCTTCCAAGCGAACAACAATTGGTAAATTAAGGCCAACTTTTTCAATCGCTTGTAAAATTCCTTCTGCGATTAAATCACATCGTACAATGCCACCAAATATATTAACCAAGACACCTTTAACATTTGCCTCAGTTTGAATGAGTTCAAAAGCTTTAGCAACTCTCTCAGCAGTCGTGCCCCCACCAACATCTAGAAAGTTAGCAGGTGATCCGCCATGGTGTTCAATAAGATCCATTGTTGCCATTGCCAGCCCTGCACCATTCACCATGCAGCCAATTGTGCCGTTAAGTGAAATGTAATTAAGCTGATATTTACTTGCCTCATTCTCTTTTTCGTCTTCTTGTGAAATATCACGCATTTCGGCAATATCTTCATGTCGATATAGGGCGTTATCATCAAAGTCAATTTTCCCATCAAGTGCTAACAACTGATTATCTGAGGTCGTTATTAATGGATTTATTTCAATAAGGCTAACATCTTTTGTAATAAAAATTTCATACAGCCCCATTAGGGT
>JAOMMB010000005.1 GCA_028352435.1 Candidatus Thioglobus sp.
GGTATTTCCATGTTTGAAGTGTTTTGAAGCTTTGATAGAAACAATGCATTAAAATCGGATAAAGCGGGCTTTCTGTACTTAATATATTCTTCTAAAATTTTGACAGAACTAATATCTAACAACACCATTCGTTCGTATTTTTCTCTTTCTTTTTTATTATTCGTACGAATATATTTGACTGAATAATAGACAACTACCGCACCAACTAGAAAAGGGAGTAGCGTAAGCAATATTGGCCATGCTACGTCGACAAACCATACGTATAGAAAATACAAGCCAAAGCCTATACCTCCCAAGATTATTAATCCGAGTATTCCTTCAGAACTTTCTTTTTTTGACATGAACATGGGGCATAACCTTTTTTATAAAATGTTGAATATTTTACATTAATAGGTAATCAAATCACATATATATGCCACCAGATCTAAGTGGTTTACTTAATATTAAGAAAGGCATGTATTTTTCGCTTTTCTTTGGTGCCAGTTTTACAGAAAATCACAGGTGTAAAGTTAATTAACCTCAACACTTCGGAACATCATAACACGCCCAGACCCCCTTTGGGCTTGGGTCAGCTGGATAGCTGCTTACCGAAGACTGTGGATAAAATTATTAATAACCTTGTATGTCTACTTTAAATAATTGGCGTAATAAACCACACCGCCGCTATCTGTATCTTCGTAATAAACTCTAATATTTAAAAGACTCAAAACAAATCTTGATGATTAGATGGCTTAGCAAGTCCTAAATGTTCATAGGTTAGATTTGTGGCACTTCGCCCTCTAGGAGTACGCTGAATAAACCCTTGTTGAATCAAATACGGCTCAACCATGTCTTCTAAGGTACCTCGCTCCTCACCAATAGCTGTGGCCAATGTGTCAAGTCCAACCGGACCTCCAGAGAATTTATTGGTCATAATAGATAAGTAATCACGGTCGAGCTGCTCAAGTCCTGCTTCATCCACCTTGAGTATACTTAATGCCTCACAAGCGATTTGTTTATGAATAATGCCATCGGTTTTTACATCAGCAAAATCACGCACTCGACGCAATAATCGATTGGCAATTCGCGGGGTTCCACGAGAGCGCTTGGCAATTTCATGCGCACCACTTGGTTCGATTTCAATGTTTAAAATTTTTGCTGAACGCTCTACAATCACTTGTAAATCTTTATTATTATAAAACTCTAAGCGCTGAATAATACCAAAACGATCACGAAGTGGTGATGTCAGCATACCCGCTCTCGTGGTTGCGCCAATCAAAGTAAACGGCGGTAGGTCCAATTGAACCGAATGAGCAGCTACGCCCTCGCCCACCATAATATCTAATTTAAAATCTTCTAAAGCTGGGTATAGAATCTCTTCAACGACAGGATTTAGACGATGAATTTCATCAATGAATAAAACGTCATAAGGGTCTAATTTTGTCAAAATAGCAGCTAAATCACCTGAACGCTCTAAAACAGGCCCAGAAGTCTGTTTCATGCCAGCGCCCATTTGGTTAGCAATCACGTTAGCCAAGGTTGTTTTTCCTAGACCAGGTGGTCCATAAATCAAACAATGGTCAAGTGCGTCTTCGCGTTTTTTGGCAGCTTCAATAAAGAGTGACATCTGAGATTTAACATCATCTTGGCCAATATACTCAGATAAGCTATCTGGACGCACTGAAGCAATAACAATATCTTCGTTACCTTGATCTTCACCACCTACTAAAGAATCTTCTTCAATCATACTAATTTAATAAATTTTTAAGTTATTTTAACTGATTAACTTCTTGTAACAATAGTTTGATTTTGATTCGCTTATATTGATGTTGCAATATAATCATCTTGGCAACACTTGCGCCTTCATACAGCATGAATTTATTAATCTCAACTTGCCATTCATCATTTATATCTGATCGATGTTCAAATATGATACTGGGCAAGGTATTAAGTGGAAAATACCAGCCCAACTCTTGCTCCATCCATTGTTGAAGCTTTAACGGTGTTTGGACATGATCTACTAGCAAGCCTTTCACAGTTGAACCAAGATTAACTTCGCCTAATCCTAGCGCACCCACCAACACCATTTCAAATTCTTGATTGATAAATTTAATATCAAAACTAATACTTTGATGACTATCATTAGCCAAAATACTCGCTCTACCTTTAGCGAACCATGCATTTGGAATGACGCCTGGCGCGTTGTATTTAGTCTGAGTATTAAGCGTTTCACATCCTTGCAGAAACAAAAAAACGCAGCATGTTAAGAGTAGCTTCATAGGGTGGGCATTCTAACATTGGTCTTATAATAGCGAACGCCTAAAAATTACCACTTAGGTATAATTATGTGCTTATTGAGTTTGTTATTTAAGTTTATGTCACGCATTGCTATTTTAAGTGTTAATCATGCACAGGCGCCGGTTTCGGTGCGTGAACGTGTTGCTTTTGCGCCTAATCATTTAAGTAGTGAATTGCAAAAATTAGGTGATACTCCAGGGGTTCAGGCATGTGTTATTTTGTCTACTTGCAATCGCTCTGAAATTTATGCGGTTATCGATGCTGATAATCCCCAGGAAATACTGAGTCAATATTTAGCTGACACGCACAAAATCTCTAGACAAGAAATCGATTCTTATTTGGTTTATTTTGAAGATAATACTGCCTTAGAGCATATTTGTAATGTGGCTTGTGGATTAGACTCTTTTGTATTGGGAGAGCCTCAAATATTGGGCCAACTAAAAGATGCTTATCATATGTCTAAGCATGCGAAAACATTAGATAAAAAACTAGAAAAACTATTCCAACATGCCTTCTCAACAGCAAAAAAAGTACGCACCGATACACAAATTGGATCTTCACCAGTCTCTATTGCTTATTGCGCTGTCAAACTCAGTGAAAAAATCTTTACTGATTTATCAGAACAAACAGTATTATTAATCGGTGCGGGGGAAATGATCGAGTTATGTGCTCAACATTTGAGCCAAAAAGGTGTTAAAAATATCATTGTTGCCAATAGAACACTTGAAAATGCCCAAAAAATTGCCTCACTTTACAATGCTCAGTCTATTAGTTTGAAGCAGTTTTCCTCTGTTATCCATCAAGCCGATATCATAATTTCATCAACAGCTGCTTCTGTGCCTGTGATTGGAAAAGGGCTCATTGAAAGCGCGCTAAAATTACGCAAGCATAAGCCTATGTTCATGCTTGATATTGCCGTTCCAAGAGATATTGAACCTGAAGTTGGTCAATTAGATGATGTATACCTCTACACCATTGATGATCTTGAACAAGTGGTAAGCGATAACATTGATTCGCGTGAAAAAGAAAAAGTATTAGCTCAAGAAATTATTATCAAACAAACTCAAGTTTTTAACAAATGGCTGTCTGTTTTACCTAATGAGCAACTGATACAAAGTTATCGTAGTAACGTTAATAAAATTAAAGAAGATGCATTAACAGATGCTATAAAAAGTCTAAATAATGGCGGTGATAGTGAGCAAGTTATTAAAAAATTGGCAGACCAATTAACCAATAAAATACTTCACACCACTTTTAAAAACATTAAGCAAACCCCTCATGAAGGATTATCCCAATGTGAAGGTTGCATACCCAATATTAAAAAATAATGAATGAATCTATTCTTGCTAAATTAGAACAAATGTCCATGCGCCTTGAAGAGGTTAGTGCTATGTTGAGTGATCCAGATGTGGCTAGCGATATTAAAAGATTTAGAGAGTTGTCTATTGAGCATTCGCAGCTTACGCCGGTCAATGAACAGTACCAAGAACATCTCGCAACTGTCCAAAATCTTGAAGATGCTAAGATGATGCTTGAAGAAGATGATGCCGATATCAAGGCAATGGCTAAAGAAGAAATTAGCGATGCCAAAGACAATCTAGAGCGTCTAGATCTTGAGTTAAAAAAATCCTTATTACCCAAAGATCCAAATGATTCTCGCAATATTATTTTAGAAATTCGAGCAGGTACAGGTGGCGATGAGGCTTCAATTTTTTCAGGGGATTTATTTAGAATGTATTCTCGTTACTGTGAAAAGCAAAAATGGCAAATAGAAACTCTAAGTGCTAATATTGGTGATCATGGTGGTTATAAAGAGATTATCGCCCGTATTAGTGGTGTTGATGTTTATTCTAAGCTTAAATTTGAATCAGGTGCACATCGAGTTCAACGTGTTCCAGAAACTGAAAGCCAAGGTCGTGTCCATACTTCTGCCTGTACAGTAGCTGTTATGCCAGAAGTGGAAAATATTGAAGATATCGATATCAATATGAGTGATGTTCGTGTTGACACATTTAGAGCAAGTGGCGCTGGCGGACAACATGTTAATAAAACTGATTCGGCTGTTCGTGTTACCCATATTCCAACAGGAACGGTGGTTGAGTGTCAAGACGGACGCTCACAACACAAAAACAAAGCTCAAGCAATGTCAGTTCTTGCGTCAAGAATTTTAGATGCCCAGCAACAGGTCCAACAAAAAGAACAAGCAACTGCTCGCAAGGAGCTAGTTGGAAGTGGTGATCGATCACAAAGAATTCGTACTTACAACTACCCTCAAGGGCGCATCACTGATCATAGAATCAATCTGACTCTGTATAAATTATCTGAAATTATAGAAGGTGATTTAGAATCGATTATTGAGCCACTGATTGTTGAACAACAAACCAATCAATTAACAGAACTTAATGACGCTCTAGCTTGATCTCTTAGGAAATAATTGTGATAAGGTGAATAATACACCTAGTGCAATAACAATCGTTGGGCCTGTCGCTAAATCATAAAAGACAGAAGCACTCAATCCCATTAACACAGCCACAATAGAAATGCCAATCGACTGAAACACCATGCTTAATGGCGAGTCAGCAAAAACCTTTGCGACTGCTGGTGGAATAATCAGTAAGGAAGTAATTAACAAAACGCCCACAATTTGCACAGAAATTGATACAGTTAAGGCGATCATCAACATAAATAATAATTGATAAAAGGTTCGGTTTAAACCTTGAGAAACAGCTAACTCTTCATTGAGTGTTAATAATAGTAATTTTTGCCAAAAAACAACCAGTAAGCTAATAACAATAACAAGCACAGCGTAGATCCAAACAATATCTTGATTGCTAATTGACAAGACATCACCAAATAATAACGCAAAATAATCTGTATTTTCTCCACCTACAATACCCAAGATCACAATACCAAGGGATAGTGCAAGATGTGAGAATATTCCTAAAATAGCATCACTCGACAGTAGTTGTTTTTGCTGCAAAATAACAATCAAACCCGCGAATACGACACCGACAATCACCAATCCTGCATGCATGCCTAAGCCACTAGCTAAGCCAAGGGAAACACCCAATAAGGCAGAATGTGAGATAGACTCAGAGAAATAACTCATGCGCTTCCAAATAACAAAGCAGCCAAGAGATCCAGCAATAATAGAGATGCCAAGCGCCGCTATAAGCGCTCTTAAAATAAAATCTTCCATAATTAAATTAGCTTATTATTGGCAATCTTGGCACAAGCCATATAAATATAAACAATGATCAGTTAACTGAAAGCCATGTTTGGTGGCAATGTCATGCTGATGCTGCTCAATGACTTCATCATTAAATTCATCAATTTTTCCACATTTAACACATACCAAATGATCATGATGCTCCGTATTGGATAACTCATAGACACTTTGACCATTATCAAAATTAAGCTTATGAATCATACTTGCCTCTTCAAACTGGGTAAGCACTCGATAGATAGTTGCCACGCCGACTTCCTCACCCTGCATGACTAATGCACGATAAATATCTTCAGCACTCATATGGTGATTCTCACTTTTTTCTAAAATCTCCAGAATCTTAAGTCTTGGTAATGTAACTTTTAGACCTGCAGTTTTTAAATCTTGGGCGTCCATATTCGAATCCTTGAGGTAAAATCAGAAAAATATTTCTTAATCATTTTAATCAATTAATTACAAATGAACAAACTAACTTTAGCTCTACTCTCATTATCATTACCATTTTTGCCTGCTTGCACCCCTTCTATGCCGACATTACCGGACATGCCAAACCTTTTGCCGGTCATGTCGCTACCAACCCTGTACAAAGATGACGTTCAGCAAGGTTCTGTTTTAACCAGATTTAAGATTAACCAGCTTAGAGTTGGTATGTCAAAAGCACAAGTGCAAGACCTGATTGGCTCTCCAAGTATTATCGACCCTTTTCATAGTAATCAATGGGATTATATTAACCATACAACACGACATGAGAGGAGCGACATCCATTACCGTCTAGCTCTAAAATTTACCCAGGATAAATTAGCTACCATCGACTCTTCAGGCATCGTTAGTCTAGACAAGATGACCGATAAAGAAAAAGCACTTGAAGAGAAGCGTCTTATTGTGGAAAAAGCAAAAATAGAGGCTGAAAGACAAGCAAAAATTAAAGCGGAGAAATTAAAGAAAGCTCAAGCAGCTAAACGCATTAAAGATGAGAAGTTAGCTGCTGAGAAATTAGCTATTGCGAATGCTCAAGAAGCTAAACGAATTGAAGATGAGAAGTTAGCTATAGAGAAAGCAAAAGCTCAAGTAAAGGCTGCAGCAGAGGCAGAGGCATTAAAGAATAGTATCAAATTAGAGCAAGCTAAACAACAAGAGATTGAAGCTCTAAAGGTCATTAAAACGCAACAGCCAAAGCAAGAAACGCTGATCAAAAAAGAGCAGCAGTCTATCAAGACGCCTTGGTATAAATTCTGGTTGGATTAATTAATCGTGTCATCTCTTGTTGTTAATAATCTAGAGTGTCAAAGAGGATACAGCCAGATTTTTCACAACCTTTCTTTTCAAGTTAACGCCAAAGAAGTTCTGAGAATTACAGGTACAAATGGCAGTGGGAAAACCTCACTCTTAAAAATCTTAGCAGGTATTAACCTTCAGGAGCAAGGCGATGTCAAGCTAGATGAGCATCCTGTTAAAAGTGACAAATACCAACAAGAAGTTTTTTATTTAGGCCATCAAGCAGCACTCAGTGCCGAGTTGACTAGTCTTGAAAATCTTGAATTTTTAAACGCTTTAAATTATCCCATTAAACAACCTCTTCTCATTCAAGCATTAGATGATGTTGGCCTTAAAGGTTATGCAGATGAGACTTGTGCCAATCTATCTGCTGGCCAGAAACGTCGTGTCATATTGGCCAGCCTGTTTGTTTCTAAAGCTAAGGTTTGGCTACTGGATGAACCCTTTACTGCGTTAGACCCGAAAGGTGTTGAAATTGTTGAAAATGCAATCTTTCAACATTGTGCAAATGGCGGGCTATGCTTGTTCACCACCCATCAAGATTCAGCACTACCTAATCAACGCGTTATTTCGCTATGAATATCTACCTACAAACTTTAAGTCGAGATTTACACATAGCCATTAGAAATCCTTCTAGCGTGTTAAACCCTTTGTTGTTTTTTATTATTTCTGTCTCGCTTTTCCCTTTAGCTATCAGTCCAGAAGCGGCAACCTTATCTCAAATTGCTGCTGGCATTATTTGGGTTGCTAGTATGTTGGCTGTACTTTTATCTCTAAACACTTTATTTCATAATGATTTTGAAAATGGCGTCTTAGAACAAATGGTCGCATCACATCACTCATTGCCACTACTCATACTTTCAAAAATTACTGCTCATTGGCTATTAACTGGTATTCCAATTATTTTGCTATCGCCATTTTTGGGTGTGCTTTTATTTTTAGACAATGAGGGTGTCAAGATTCTAATGATCACTCTCTTATTGGCCACGCCAAGTTTAAGCCTCATTGGTAGTATTGGCGCTTCTTTAATTGTTGGAGTTAAGAATTCAGGCATGTTGTTATCTTTACTGATTTTGCCACTCTACATTCCCATTTTAATATTCGCCTCAAGTGCTGTATCACAAGCGCAATTTGGGCTTGATATTAGTGCTCAGCTATATTTCTTGGCTGTATTTTTAGTTCTCAGCTTAATGAGCGCACCTTTTGTGAGTGCCATCGCCTTAAAAATAAGTTTGGAATAAATCTTTTTTATTTGTTATAATGTTTCCATACACGCTGATTTGTCCCGATTGCTAGCGTTACTACCTAGAGTAGTTAAATTAAGCTAAAGCAGGCGTTCTTCTTTATTGAAAACCCTTCTTCACAAGGGATTTTTAATGTTCACAAGGAGAGCTAACAATGATATTTACTTCTGAATCTGTTTCGGCAGGACACCCTGATAAAGTTTGCGATCAAATTTCTGATGCAATTTTAGATGCAGCACTAACTCAAGACAAAGACTCTCGCGTTGCGGTTGAAACACTAGTTAAAGACAACCATGTTGTTTTAGCTGGCGAAATCACCACAGGCGCTATCATTAATTACGAAAAAATCGTACGCGACACAATTATTGGTATTGGCTACGATAAAGAAGAATATGGCTTTAATGGTCACACTTGTGACCTTACCAATCTCTTAGGCGAACAATCTCAAGATATCGCCATGGGCGTTGATGAATTTCAAGATCATGAACAAGGCGCTGGTGACCAAGGCTTAATGTTTGGTTATGCTTGCAATGCTACCGATGTACTTATGCCGGCACCAGTTTTATATGCACATCGCCTAGTTGCTAAACAAGCTGAGCTGATGAAAAATGGCCAACTACCTTGGTTGCGTCCTGATGCAAAATCACAAGTCTCTTGTATTTATAAAGACCATAAAATCGTTGGTATTGATGCTGTAGTGCTATCAACTCAGCACGATGCAGATATTTCTCTTGACGATTTACATGAAGCAATTTTGGAAGAAGTGATTAAGCCAGTTCTTCCTAGTGAATGGCTAAGTGATTCAACCAAATTTCATATCAATCCAACGGGTAATTTTGTCATTGGTGGTCCTGTAGGTGATGCAGGTTTGACGGGTCGAAAGATTATCGTTGACACTTATGGTGGTATGGCTCGTCACGGTGGCGGTGCATTTTCTGGAAAAGATCCATCAAAAGTTGACCGCTCTGCTGCTTACGCAACCCGCTATGTTGCTAAAAATATTGTTGCAGCTGGATTGGCGGAACGTTGTGAAGTTCAAGTTTCTTATGCCATCGGTGTTGCTGAGCCCACTTCAATTAGTGTTGAAACTTTTGGTACAGGTAAGATTTCTAATGACGCTATCGAAGCACTCGTTCGCGAACACTTTGACTTACGTCCTAAAGGTTTAATCGCCATGCTAGATCTTAAACGACCAATTTATCAACAAACAGCCAGTTATGGTCATTTCGGTCGCACAGAAGATGAAATCACATGGGAAAAAACTGACCGAACTCACTTGTTGAAATAGTTTTAAACACACAAGATTTGGTATAATAACCAAACTGCCGAGGAGCGTTGCGTTGAAACTTGTTTTCAATCAGGCTTGGCGATCTAGATAATCAAACGACGCTCATTTTTTTAAATTTCCTAAAGGAGAGAAAATGAGCAACTCAACAATTAAAAACAACGACTACAAAGTCGCCGATATGGCATTAGCCGATTACGGGCGCAAAGAAGTGGAAATGGCCGAAGCAGAAATGCCTGCGTTGATGACACTTCGTGACAAATATCGTGACGAACAACCACTTAAAGATGCTCGAATCTTAGGTTGTATTCACATGACTATTCAAACAGCTGTTCTTATGGAAACCTTGGTTGACCTAGGTGCACAAGTGCGTTGGTCAAGTTGTAATATCTTTTCAACTCAAGATCACGCAGCAGCAGCAATGGTTGCCGCAGATATCCCAACATTCGCCTGGAAAGGTGAAACTGAGGAAGAATTCCTATGGTGTATTGAGCAAACTATTTTAGAAAATGGTAAGCCTTGGAATGCCAACATGGTGCTTGATGATGGTGGCGATCTAACTCAGATGTTGCATGAAAAATACCCAGCTATGCTAAATGACATCCACGGTATTAGTGAAGAAACCACTACGGGTGTTCACCGCTTACTTGAGATGATGGAACTAGGTACCTTAAAAGTACCAGCTATTAATGTTAACGACTCTGTCACTAAAGCTAAAAATGACAACAAATACGGCTGTCGTCATTCACTTAACGACGCTATTAAGCGTGGTACTGATATGTTAATGTCTGGCAAAAAAGCATTGGTTATTGGCTATGGCGATGTGGGCAAAGGCTCTGCACAATCGTTACGTCAAGAAGGCATGATTGTTAAAATTTCTGAAATTGACCCAATCTGTGCCATGCAAGCTTGTATGGATGGGTTCGAGATTGTTTCACCTTATATCGACGGTATTAACACTGGTAAAGCTGAGAATATCAATAAATTATTATTATCAACCACTGATCTTATTGTTACCACGACTGGAAACATGAATGTTTGTGATAGCGCCATGCTAGAAACAATCAAAGAAGGTTCTGTGGTATGTAATATTGGCCACTTTGATAATGAAATCGACACTCAATTTATGCGTGATAATTGGCGTTGGGATGAAGTAAAGCCTCAGGTTCACCGTGTTTACCGTAGTGATGATAAAAATGATTACCTAATCTTATTATCTGAAGGCCGTTTGGTCAACTTAGGCAATGCAACAGGACACCCAAGTCGTATTATGGATGGTTCGTTTGCAAATCAAGTATTGGCACAAATGCACTTATTTGATGCTAAATTTGCAACCAGAGGTGGCGATATCTACGTAGAGGTTCTTCCTAAGAAGCTTGACGAAGAAGTTGCTGCTGGTATGGTGGGTGGCTTTGGTGGTGTACTAACAACACTAACAGACGCACAAGCAAGCTATATCAAAGTTAATAAGGAAGGCCCATTCAAGCCAGAATCTTATAAATACTAGATTCAACCTTTAGTAAAATAAAAAATGCGGCCCTTGGGTCGCATTTTTTGTGCGATTTTGATTATTTGCCAAATATATACATAAATAATAAAAAATACCTTAAAAAGGCCATAAAATAGCGAAAATATCTTAAAAAACACTTATAAATAGCACTTTTTATCTATTTTTAGGTGTTTTTTAAGATAAATTAGTAATATTTCCATTTTTTCTTAAATAAATTAATCATGATAGATCCATTATTTACCAGTAACACTCAATTTGAACAAAATTTCTATCAAGGCTTAGACGCCATGCTTGAATATAATGAGCCTGGCGTGTTTATTTTAGTATTGGCCAACGCTTTGGCTGATGAAAAACTATGGCGCCAACTCAAGCCAAAGCTATCAGACAAATTCGAACAACTTAAAGCTACGAAAATAAGAGGATCAGCTGATGACATTGCAGTTTTCGATCAGTTAAAAAAAATAGATTTTTCCGATCTTGATATTGTTAAATATAAGCAGATTGGTGGGTTTGAATTACAATATAACCCGCTTCGCGCTTTACGTACTCAGCGAATGTCAAATGCTAAAACCAAAGGTATGAGTGAAGATTTTAATGAGAGTGAATTTCACTTTAATAAAGATTTCTTACAAAAAGAGTTGTTTTTTAAAGGCCAGCTTTTCTCTAAAGACATTTCACTTTTTTATAATAAATTTCCTTTTGCAAAATGCCATGGCCTTGTCGTTGTTGAGGCAGATAAAAACCATCCACAACTTCTCACTCCGCAGCTTCATCAATTTGCCTGGATGATGGCAAATGCTGTCGGGCTAAATATTAAAGGCTTCACCTTGGCTTATAACTCTTATGGTGCCTATGCATCGGTGAATCATTTTCACCTGCAATGTTTTATTAGAGAAAACCCGCTACCCATTGAAAATGATGAAAAATATCCTTTGATTAACCATTGGTTTAACTCGATGGGTGACGCTTGGGAATTTATTGAAAGCTTGCATCGTGACGAACAACCTTATCATCTAATTTATCGAGATCAAGCTGTTTTATGTGTGGTTCGCCAGCGTCAGGATGATTATAAACATGAAAACTGGACATCTGGCTACGCGTGGTATGAAGCATGTGGTGGCGTTAACACAGCTACTTTAAATGACTATGATTACCTAACAGAAAATGAACTTAAAGCAGAATTACTTAAACTTAAAATAACCTAGTTTAGTTTTTTAGTATTTCACAATCCCTATCAAGGTTTATCTATTGATAAAAGCCCAATCTAATAGCGCTTGATGCGGTAAAATTTTTGTAATTTTTTAGACTAATTTCAACCGACTTATTATGTCAATTTCAGATTTAGATGCAAGCGCATCGTTTCAAAATTTAATCTTAAAACTACAAACTTTTTGGGCCTCAAAAGGCTGTACATTATTGCAACCTTTTGATATGGAGATGGGCGCAGGCACCTTCCATCCGGCTACTTTTTTAAGAGCTGTTGGTCCGGAACCTTGGAAAGCGGCTTATGTGCAACCTTCGCGCCGCCCTACTGATGGACGTTATGGTGAAAATCCAAATCGTCTTCAGCATTATTACCAATTTCAAGTTATTCTTAAACCGTCTCCTAAAGATATTCAAGATTTGTATTTAGAATCTTTAAGTGAGATTGGTATTGATTTAAGTAAGCATGATGTGCGTTTTGTTGAAGACAATTGGGAATCTCCAACATTGGGCGCTTGGGGTTTAGGCTGGGAGATTTGGCTGAACGGCATGGAAGTTTCTCAATTTACTTATTTTCAACAAGTCGGCGGTCTAGCTTGCAAGCCAGTATCTGGTGAGCTAACTTATGGCTTGGAGCGTCTTGCTATGTATCTTCAGGGTGTTGACAGCGTATTTGATTTGGTTTGGACTGAGGGTGTTAGTTATGGTGATGTTTTCCATCAGAATGAAGTTGAGCAATCGACTTATAATTTTGAAATTGCTGATACCGATGTATTGTTTAAGCAATTTGACGAAGCTGAGTCAATGAATGAGCAGCTAATTGAAAAAGCTCTGCCCTACCCAGCTTATGAACAAGTGATGAAAGCCTCTCATTTATTTAACTTGCTTGATGCACGTCATGCTATCAGTGTGACAGACCGTGCAAGATTCATTCGCAGGGTGCGTGCTATGAGTCAAAAGGTAGCGCAAACTTACTTTGATTCACGAAAAGCTTTAGGCTTTCCAATGGTTCAAGACTCTTAAACCTTAATGCAGATTTTTTCTAGAATTTACCAAAAAACTCTGGACTGGGCGCAAAGTAAGTTTGCTATTTACTGGCTATCAATTATTAGCTTTTTAGAATCTTCAATCCTGCCTTATCCACCGCCTGATGTTTTATTAGCGCCAATGGCACTAAGGCGTCCTAACAAAGCTTATCAATTTGCTTTGATTACAACCCTATTTTCAGTGTTAGGAGGTCTTGCTGGGTATTTGTTGGGCGATGTGTTGCTTGACTTTTTACTAACTGCTGAGCTAATCAAGCCAGATGCTATTACATCGGTTAAAGTATTTTTTGATCAATATGGTATTTGGGTTATTGGTGTGGCAGCTTTTAGCCCCATCCCTTATAAATTGGCTACTATTACTGCGGGCAGTATGGCGATGCCACTATTGCCTTTTATTTTGATTTCGTTAATCGCAAGAGGTGCGCGTTATTATTTAATAGCTGGTTTGGTCAAAACTTACGGCGATCAATGCGATCAATGGTTAAAAAAATACATTGATCGTTTAGGTTATGGTTTAATTGTTATTGTTATTTTTGGAGCTTTGTATGTTAGGTAAATGGTTGAGTGTTGTCTTGCTAGTATCACTCAGTGGATGCTATTCTTCATCGCCTAAACAGGCTATTATTGTTGTTGAAAAATCTAGTCATTTAGAAAATATTAATCAACAAAACTTACAAGTTGAGCGCTCAACCGAGAAAACTAAAAGAGCAACAGATCAATACGCCTCAAAAGCTACAAAAATTAAACCTCGTCAGGCGAATACAAAACAGCTTAATAAATGGCAAATTCCAGTTAATGCCAGTGTGAGCAAAACCTTTTCTAAAAATCATCAAGGGTTAACTTTTAACACACAAGTAAAGCAAGAGATTCATGCCATTCGTGAGGGTAAAGTTATCTATGTTGGCAATAAAATGAAAAGCCATGGCACTATGATTGTTATTCGCCACCCATTAGGGTTTTACAGTACTTACACCCAAAGCCAATCTTTACGGGTTTCTGTTGGCGATAAGATTAAGAAAAACCAAGTTATTGCGAGCACCAATAGTCATCCGTTTTACTTTGAAATGAAAAAATTCAAACAAACGATTAATCCGCTCAAATACTTAAAATAAACGCTAAAATATTAATTATGAATGATTACTTACAAAATATGACACCTAACCAAGTTATTGGTATTTTACTTATTGTTGCGACGGTTGCACATTTGACTCTTGGCTTCGTTTTAAGACAGGTCAGTAAACACACAAGTAAAACCAAAAATCAGCTTGATGATCATCTGGTTAAGTCTGTTTCCACTCCTCTAAAAACCTTAATTTGGTTTGGCTGGCTCTACTTTTCTATTGTGGCTTTCGAAGGGCAAATCGAGGCGCTAACTTCGGTCATTGGATATATTAATATCACACCAATATTTATCGTTACCTGGGGCGTTGTTCGCATGATTTCAGGCATCGAGACTTACCTAGTTGAAGAAGATAATAGTGTTGATAACGACTCAGTGAGATTGTTTTCAAGATTGATCAAAATTTTGATTGTTACCGCTATCTTATTAGGCATTGCTCAATTTTTAGGTTTTTCAATTTCAAGCTTACTAACTTTTGGTGGTGTTGGTGGTATTGTAATGGGCTTTGCTGCCAAGGATATGCTAAGCAATATTTTTGGCGGACTTATGATTCAAATGGATAAGCCTTTTTCTACAGGCGATTGGATTCGCTCTACGCAATTTGAAGGTACCGTTGAAAAAATTGGCTGGCGCATGACACGTATTCGTACTTTTAGCCTAAATCCAGTCTATATTCCTAACTCAATTTTTGCCTCAATCCCTATTGAAACCCCTTCGCGCATGACTAATCGTCGAATCAATGAAGTGGTTGGTATTCGTTATGATGATATCAAGCAAATGCCGCTGATTGTTGCAGAAGTTGAAAATATGCTTAAAGCACATAAAGGTATTAATCAAACTCAGTCTCTGCGTGTGTTTTTTAATTATTTCAACGCTTCATCTATTGATTTTAATATCTACGCCTTTACCAACACAACCAGTAAAGATGAATATCAAAAAATTAAGCAAGAAATCTTACTCACTATAGCAAATATTATTGAATCTCACAATGCTGAGATTGCCTTCCCAACACAAACATTGCATATCCAGAATAGCTCTACACCTTAGTAGTAAAATTTTATTATGAATAAATTACACATTCGCACCTTTGGATGCCAAATGAACGAGTATGACTCTGACCAAATGGTTAACGTACTGAAACACTCACACAATTTAGAATTAACCGATAAAGCAGAAGATGCAGATGTATTGCTACTTAACACTTGCTCTATCCGTGAAAAAGCTCAAGAAAAATTGTTTCATCAATTAGGTCGCTGGAGAAAACTCAAAGTTAGCAATCCTAATTTAGTGATTGGCGTGGGTGGCTGTGTTGCCTCACAAGAAGGAGAATTAATCCTTAAACGTGCACCTTATGTTGATATTATCTTTGGCCCCCAGACTTTGCACCGCCTGCCAACCATGCTTAATGAGGTATTGGGTGACAAAAAAACCAGTATCGACATCTCTTTTCCAGAAATCGAAAAATTTGACCACCTACCCGAGCCTAAGTCAGATGGTGTTAGTGCATTTGTTTCTATCATGGAAGGTTGTAGTAAGTACTGCACCTTTTGCGTAGTTCCTTATACGCGCGGAGAAGAGGTTTCTCGCCCCTTTAATGATGTTCTTAAGGAAGTGGGGATACTAGCCAAACAAGGTGTTCGTGAGGTTAATCTATTAGGTCAAAATGTTAATGCTTACCAAGGATTACTGGATGATGGTCAAAGTGCTGACTTGGCCTTATTGATCAATATTGTCGCGCAAATAGAGGGGATTGATCGTATTCGTTACACCACTTCTCATCCAGTTGAATTTTCAGATTCTTTGATTGAGGTGTATTCTGAAGTGCCTGAGCTGGTTTCACATCTGCACTTACCTATTCAAAGTGGTTCTGACAAAATTTTAGGACTCATGAAGCGTGGCCATATGGCTATTGAATACAAATCGAAAATTAGGAAATTACGTAAAATTCGACCTGATATTTCTATCTCTAGCGATTTTATTATTGGCTTTCCGGGTGAAAATGATCAAGACTTTGAAGACACCATGACACTCATCAACGATATTGGTTTTGACAAATCTTTTAGCTTTATCTATTCCGCTAGACCTGGAACACCTGCAGGTAGCTTTGTTGACGATGTTGATATGTCAATTAAAAAAGAGCGCCTAGCACGTGTGCAAAAAACTATCGATGAATCAACAGAGGTTATTTCAAAATCTATGGTTGGTAGTGTACAAAAAGTATTGATTGAGAACGTATCCAAAAAGAGCACTCAAATTCCTGGCGAAACCAGCAGTTTGTTTGGTCGCACAGAAAATATGCGCAATACGCATTTTCAAGGTGATGAGTCACTTATTGGTCAAATTGTGAATGTCAAAATTACCTCAGCACGTGGTAACTCATTAGTGGGTGAGCTACACCTTCAAAATAACGCTTAAACAAAATCTATGCACATCTCTCTAGAAATTGATAATTCTGAACAACTGTCCGATATTTGTGGCTCATTTGATCGAAATTTACAAACGATTGCAAAAAGTCTTGATGTTGAAATTAACAACAAAGGTGGAGAGTTTGTCATTCGTGGCGATAATAAGCACTTAGCTGCTCGAATTTTACAAGATTTGAGCATGCTCAGTAAAACTCAATCTATTGGTGTGCATGATGTAGAAATGAGCATTAAAGCCTACACTGATGACGACATATCTAGTGAGTCGGTTAACATTAAAACCAAGCGTAAATTTATTCATATACGTTCAAAAAATCAACAACATTACGTCAAAGCCATTAAGGAGAAAGATTGTACTTTTGGTATTGGACCTGCTGGCACAGGAAAAACTTATCTAGCGGTTGCACGCGCCGTTGAAGCACTTGAATGTTCAGATGTAAGACGTATTATACTAGTTCGTCCTGCCGTTGAAGCGGGTGAAAAACTTGGCTTTCTGCCTGGAGATTTAACCGAAAAAATTGATCCTTACTTGCGTCCAATTTATGACGCTTTGTATGAAATGATGGGCTTTGACAAGGTCAACAAGCTGTTGGATAAAAATACTATTGAAGTGGCACCCTTAGCTTTTATGCGCGGACGCACACTCAATGAAGCCTTCATTATTTTAGATGAAGCTCAAAACACCACAACCGAACAAATGAAGATGTTTTTAACACGTATGGGTTTTGGCTCCAAAATGGTGATTACAGGCGACGTTACTCAAATTGATCTTGCTCGACCTAATCAATCAGGCTTACTTCATGCTATGAAAGTTTTAGAAAGCGAGCCTAAAATTTCTTTTTGTCATTTTCACTCAAGAGATGTGGTTAGACACAAATTAGTACAGCGTATTGTTCAGGCTTACGAAATCTTTGAATAAGCTTGAAAAAATTATTGTTGGCCTATCAGGTGGTGTTGACTCATCTGTTGCAACGCTAATGCTATTAGAGCAAGGCTATAAAGTAGAAGCTTTGTTTATGAAAAACTGGGATGAAGATGACAAGGATGGTCATTGCACTGCTGAGCAAGATCTATCAGATGCACAAAAAGTAGCTGACAAACTGGGGGTTAAACTTCATAGTATTAATTTTTCAGCTGATTATTGGGATGATGTCTTTGAGCATTTTTTACAAGAGCACAAGAAAGGTCGAACACCTAATCCTGATGTTTTATGTAATCAAAAAATAAAATTTAAAGTTTTTCTTGAGTATGCTCTATCACTAGGTGCTGATAAGATAGCAACTGGACACTACGCTAGAATTACTCATGATAATAACAGCTACCAGTTAAAAACAGGCCTAGATGATAATAAAGATCAGAGCTACTTCTTGCATCTTTTAAATCAAGAGCAATTAAGTAAAAGCTTATTTCCACTGGGCGAGATTAGCAAAACCAAAGTGCGTGAGTTAGCCAGAAAACACGACTTAATCACTGCTGATAAAAAAGACTCAACAGGTATTTGCTTCATCGGAGAGCGTAATTTTTCTGAATTTTTACAGACTTATCTACCCAAACAACAAGGCAACATTGTTGATGAGCAGGGAAAATTTATCAAACATCATCAAGGTTTGGCTTTTTATACCATTGGCCAAAGAAAAGGTTTGAAAATTGGGGGTGGCTTTAGCGATTCTCCCGCGCCTTGGTTTGTAGCCGATAAACGCATTGATTCTAATGAAATTTTGGTAGTCCAAGGTGATCATAAGCTTTTGTATCACAATACCCTTACTACTTCGAATTTACATTGGATTGATACTCAACCAGAGATACCTTTTAGTTGTGTGGCAAAAATTCGATACCGCCAAGACTCACAAGAATGTAGCGTTGTGAAGTATAGTGATTCACTTAAAGTTATTTTTAAAAATCCACAAAGAGCGATCACGCCAGGACAATCTATTGTGTTTTATCAAGAAGATACCTGTTTAGGTGGTGGCATTATTGAGCAAAGAAGCAATGAATAAATTAGAAAACCAAACCTTAGCCTTAGCGGGAATCTTACAAAGTGCTGCACTCGTTGATCAACTTGCCTCAAAGGGTGTTTGCCATAGTGAATGCTCTGGCGCAAGCCTAGGCAGTATTGTTAATACAAGCTCAAACGTGGTTGATATCTTCGACTCTAAAGCTGAGCTATTTGTTGGCATGTCAACTTTAAAAGCTGTACTTAGTAAAAAGACTAAGTCTATGCAAACCATTACCTTCTACGCTTTATCACTCATCAACCTTGAAAAGAAATTAATGAAAAATCCAGCTTTATTAGATACAATTACAGCTGAGATTAACACCTTTAATAAACAAACATTCTTTGAAATTACTCATACTAACTCCATTGCGCGTTTAGGTGAACTATACAAATCAACCTTAGGCGGGCTAAATCCAAGAATTATGGTTAAAGGTGAGCAGCTGTATTTATCTAATGATCGCACCGCTAATCATATTAGAGCATTGCTATTATCTGGCATACGAGCAGCATCTCTATGGAAATCCCAAGGTGGAAAGACCTGGCATTTACTCATTAATAAGCGCAAAATATTAAAGACAATAGAGGCAATAGAAAAATCTGCTAGCCCATCAGATAATCTGGCACAGTCTTAGTAATTTAATTTTCAATTTCACTAGACTTTTGCTCACTAAGACTTTATAATTACGCCTTTAAATATTTAACTCTTATATAACACGATGGCTAATTCAGCAGGTTCAAAAAAACGCGCAAGACAAGCAACTAAACGCAACAAGCACAATTCTCAAATCCGCGCTAAAGTTCGTACTTTCATCAAGAAAGTATCTTACGCATTAGATGCTGGTAATAAAGAAGAAGCACAGGGTGGTTATGTTGCTATGCAAAAAATGATTGATCAATCAGTTAGCAAAGGCCTTATGCATAAGAACCAAGCAGCTAGAAAGAAAGCTCGTATTAATGTACAAATCAAAGCTCTGTAAATAATAATTTAACATTGCTATAATGAAGCCCTCAATTGAGGGCTTTTTTAATGCGTAAACAAAAATGATTAATGATAACGCTAGATCGATCAATCGACTCAATCCAGAAAAACTATTACTGACCAAATGGACTGCATTAAATCCAGAAAATAAAGAACTACACTTTATTGTCACTAAGTTATTACGTAATGATAATGAAAAAATTATTGGCTGTAAGCTTGAAGCGGTGATCAATAAAAATAGTTATGAAATCGACTGGCGAGATCTCAAAGACTCATCAACCTGGATAACTGGCTGGAATTAACCATCAACTAAGCTTTCCGGTTATCGATTTTCTTTCAACTCCGTAAAAATCTGAATATAGTCATCTGCCTTGTTGGTGAAATGCTGTTTTTGATCCGGTGTAGAAATATGTATTAACTTTACAGTCAACAAGCCTATTGCCTGTATATTTTTATTACGTATATCGGCTAATATATTAATTCGCTCGACATTAAACTGATTAAAAAAGATATTTAGTTGATCTGATTTAACTTCGATAGTATCTTCAGCTTTTAAAATCTCTTGGATATTTTCCTGCCAATACTTTCTAAGCTTTAATCTGAGATGTGCACTGCTATAAATCATAGTTGCAGTTTTTTGTATCTCATTTTTTTGCTGCTTAGTTAAATCCCCTAACCAGCTTTCAAAATTATCCAGTAATCTCTCTTTAAATTCTTCAGCAATCTCATCTTTATCTAGATCAACATTTTCCTTATAAAATTTATCATTCTTTTTATTAATACTTACAAACAATTCTTCAAGCTGGCTATTATTTAGTAATGGTAATAAAACTACCATTTCTTCATTTAATTTTTCAGCTAGTAACTGCCATAATGACTCTATAGTGACAATAGTATGAGAAACTTGCTCTTCGGTTAAGTCAAGACCAAAGTCGCGCTTAAGACCTCTTAACAGGTCAGCATATTGAATGAGCTGAGTATTACGATGCCAATTTATGAGACTCATGGTTTGTTGCTCTACACGCTTTTCTAAAATACCATCCAACGACACCATACCCTCAACATAAGTCGGAATTATGTATTCAAGATTATTGTAGGTAAACTTAAAGGTGCAGGCGCTACTAAATACTATGAGAGAAGCTATAAAAATAAATTTTGAATAATATTTAATCAAAACTAACTTCTCTTTATTTGCATTCAATTCGTGCAAGTGACATAAATTCAGTACGGGTTATTGGATCCTTTTTAAATGATCCACCTAGTTTGCTTGTTATGGTGCTAGAGCCAATATCTTCAACACCACGTGACTTGACACAAAAATGTTGTGCATCTATTAAAACTGCAATATGCTCTGTTTGTAATATATAAGACAATGTGTGCCAAATTTGCTCTGTCAGACGTTCTTGTATTTGTGGTCTTTTACAAAAGTATTCAACTATACGATTCATTTTTGATAATCCTAATACCTTTTTATGTGGAATATAACCAACAGTAGCAAGCCCATCAATTACAACAAAGTGATGCTCACAATTAGATTGTGCATTAATACCACGCTCTACAATCATTTCATCGTATTGCATCTTGTTCAATACCGCTGTGCATTTTGGAAATGCTTCGTAGTCCAAACCCCAAAATATTTCATTGACATACATCTTTGCAACTCTTTTAGGTGTGTCGATTAAACTATCATCTGTTAAATCCAAACCTAATGTTTTCATTATGTTGGTGAAATCAGCTTCAATGCTATCAATTTTTTCAGTTCTTGAAAGGTTCATTTCTTCAATAGGTGTTTCTACTCCCTGCTTGACTAAATGCTTATGTATTTCTAAACCAAGAAATGGGTCTGTTTTTGTCTTGTTATATGACATATTTAGTTTGAAGTAAAGGGTTAAAGCTTTACTTTCTTTAGCTCCTTCTTAATTACACTAATAACTTGTTCATCCATTGGATCAATTGAACTTCTGTAACTCTTAACAAATTCACCGTCACCGCCTATTAAGTACTTATGAAAATTCCATTGTGGATAAACTCCTGAAACCTTGGCCAGTTTTTTATACAATGGATCAGCATTTTGCTTGGTTACTCGCGTCTTACTAAACATTGGGAAATCAACGCCATAAGTCATCTCACAAAAAGCCTTGATTTGTTTTTCAGTACCAGGCTCCTGGTTTCCAAAATCATTTGAAGGAAAGCCTAATACCACTAACCCACTTTCCTTGTATTGTTTATATAGCTTCTCAAGGGAATCGTATTGCTCTGTATAAGCACATCTACTGGCTGTATTCACTACAAGCAGAACCTTTCCTTGATACTCTTCACATAGATTTACCTGTTCACTTTTATTTAAAGTTTTGACATTAAAATCAAGTAACTCCGAACATACTTTTGCATTCACTTGTAAATTGAATAACAATACTGCTACTAATAAAATAATTTTCATTTATGCCTCATAATTAATTAATATCACCCGCATTAAAGCGGCACTTGATCGAAAGAAGTAATTTTTTTAACGCCAGATGGTAAGTTACGCATACGTTTTATACCCTCGCCTCCAGACCATAAATCTACATTTTTTGGAATAGATTCGCGTAATTCAACTAAATGACTATGAATATTTTTATACTGATAGGCGCCACTGAATGTTATTCCTAATATATCAACATTTAGACGATCAACTGCCAAAATAATTTGATCCATTGGCACTTCACCACCAAGGTTGATGACGTTAACACCTCGATCTGCGAGCAAAGCGGAGAACATTAATAAGCTAAGCGTATGCTCTTCACCAGGCAAGGTTGCAAGTAAAACACAAGGTTTAGTTGAAACTTTTTGCATTAAAGAAATCTTATTATTAATAAAACGTGTTAGCACCTCAGATAGCATTCTTTCTTCAAAAATTTGTAATTGCCCTTTTGCCCAGCGCTCACCAACCGTCTGTAATAGCGGTGTTACAGTCTGTGTAATGAATGTCTGCATATCTTGTTGCTGATAAATTTTAGATAGAGCTTCTTCCAATTCAGTGGCATCGCTAGTTTGCAAGATATTTAACAAATTCTCTATTAAGCCACTGATTGATGAATTTGAATAAAGACTAGCCTCCAATAAACCAAGGTCAGAATCATTCAATGCTACAACTTTTCCAGGTCGAAAACCTTGATCAAGCAAGCGCCGAATGCATTGAAGACGGATTAACTGATCTTCAGGATAAGTACGCTCTCCCTTATTGTTACGAAGTGGTTCCGGAAAGCCGTAGCGACGCTCCCAGATACGTAACGTATCACGGGCTATTCCACTATCACGCTCAACGGTACCAATAGATAAACACTTAAAACTCATAAATTGACTGTGTCTTATATTAACAATAAATCAAATTATAATACTATTTGTCCTAGACAAAAATAAAAATATCCATATAATAAGTACATGGATAACTAAATTTAAATAGACAACACTAACTTACAAAATAAAACTACTATTTATGATATTACAAATATTCGCCCGGAGTCTTCAACTACCTAAATTGATTAAGAACCTTCTATTGAGTACTATAATTTTCGCTAGTGGTATAAACAATAATGCAGTCGCTAAAAATATGAACCTTACCGTTATAGATAACCGAAACAATAATAATCTAACTTCTAACCTTGGTACAAAATGGCAATTGGTAACGGATACTATCATGGGTGGACTTTCTCAAGGGCAACTATCTTTAGATGAGTACAAAGGTAAAAATTGCTTACGTATGCGTGGTAATGTAACAACAGATAATAATGGGGGCTTTGTTCAGATAGTACTACCCTTATCTAAAAATAATACTTTTAACGCTTCAGACTATTCTGGTGTTGAATTAGAAGTTGCAGGCAATGATGAAATTTACAATATACACTTTAGAACGAATGAGTTATGGTTTCCATGGCAATCATATCGCTATAGTTTTAAAGCAGAAAGTGCCTGGAAAAAATATCGCATTCCTTTTAAAGAATTAGACAAATATAAAACTTTTAATGAGTTTGCTCAGGACAAAATTAAGCGTATTGGTCTGGTGGCAATAGGACGTGAATTTCAAGCAGACTTATGTTTAGCAGATATTAGGTTTTACAATGACTAAGTCTGTAGCAATTGTTATTGGTGCTGGAAGTGGTCTCGGTAGTGCAATGATTGGTCAGTGGCAAAAAGATAGCGCTATTGGGCAAGTTTTTGCCATTAGTAGAGGGCAAATATCTAGCCAAGAGCGAATCCTGTCATCATCTGTTCATAATATACAATGTGATTATAGCGAAGCGTCAATTATCAAAGCCTGTGAAATGATTAAGCTACTAATAAAGCAAAACCAGTTAGGAACGATAAGTCGTATTTGTATTTGCAATGGTGTTTTACATAACAACTCTATTTGGCCAGAAAAACGTATAGAGGAGCTAAATACTAGTAACCTTTTGGAGGTTTTCAGCATTAATAGCGTAATCCCCATACTCTGGTTAAAATCACTAATTGACTTAGTTAAATCAAAAGATAATTGTATTATTACGGTATTTAATGCAAGGATTGGAAGTATCGGAGATAACCACTCTGGTGGATGGTATAGCTATCGCGCGTCAAAAGCAGCATTAAACATGCTATTGAAAACTGCTGCCATCGAATATGCCAGACGAGCTAAAAATGTAAAACTTATATCCTTTCACCCTGGAACCACCGATACAGAATTAACCAAACCCTTTCAAGGATCAGTAAAAAAAGAAAATCTATTTACACCTGAATTTGTTGCAGAACACCTTTCAAAAATTATGAATCAACAAGATATAGATGGTGAATTATCATTTATTGACTGGGAGAATAAAGCCATTGTTTGGTAAGGAACAAATAGCAAAATTGCTTGGTTATTCTGGACTGATTCCATTTATTGTATTTACGATTGGTAGTTGGATACAAATACCAATGGTATCTGATAGTCCCTATATTCTAATTACTTATTCAGCCGTAATATTATCTTTTATGGGTGCCATCCATTGGGGTATAGCTATGTCAAACCCTAAAGAAGACAATTTCCGATATTTTATTATCAGTGTCATGCCTGCACTAATTGCATGGGCATCCCTTTTAGTGCCTGAAAGTTATGCAATCATTCTATTGGTAATCGGTTTTATCGCACTCATCATGTATGATTGGGCTGTAGAAAAGTCATTAAGACTTCCTTCTTGGTATTTACCCATGAGAAAAAAGTTAACGACTGTCGTCATCCTATGCTTATGTATGACTCAACTATCATTCGTAATTCATTAAATTGGACTATTTATGCAGCTAAAAACAAAACAGATTGAAGCCTTAGATGATCGATATCGAGCATTATTTATAAATGCATTGAGTGGCTTCAAAAGTGCCAATATGATTGCTAGCTGTGATCAAAAGAAAAATACTAACATTGCCATCTTTACTTCTGTTTTTCATATCGGCTCAAATCCGCCATTGTTAGGCATGATATCTCGACCACACTCAGTTTCCAGAGATACTTTGGAAAATATACTAGAAACTCAACATTACACAATCAACCATGCTAATGAATCAATCTGCGAAAAGGCACATCAAACATCTGCTCGATATGATAAAAAAACATCAGAATTTAAAGCAACAGGTTTAAGCGAAGAATGGCATGATAACTTCCCTGCACCTTTTGTAAAGGAAAGCCGAATTCAATTAGGCATGGAGCTAAGAGAGCATCATCAACTAGCGTCTAATAACACCATTATAATTATTGGTGAGATAACTTATATCAATATCAAAGATGACATTGTTCATCAGGATGGATATGTCGATATAGAAAAATCTGGTAGTATTGCTGTGAGTAGCATTGATAGCTATCATCGTACTGATCTCATTACCCAGCTCAGCTATGCTAAACCAGAAAAGCTATCTGAACAGATTAATCATCGTAAGAAATAACTGGCCATCAGCAAATAAAGCGTATCTTAGTCTGTCAACCAAAGCTTTGTAAACAGCCAGTTAACATCGCTATAATTAAACTCTCATTTGAGGGTTTTTTAATGCATAGAAAAATATGATCAACGACAACGACAAACAAATGTTTAGAGACAGTGTTGATGCTAATGCGCCTATCGATAAAGACGGCGTAAACCCAAAAAACAATCAAGTCAAAAAAGCTGCATTCACGGCCTATAGCTATATCACTGAAGCCCGCTTGGATGGGTCACAAACTGTAGCCTATGCCAAAAATGGCTTATCGACAAAAATTATTAAAAAAATGAAGCGCGGCGATATTGACCATGCGCCTTCATTAGATCTTCATGGGCTAACAACTGTTGAAGCATGTGAATCTATGAGTGAGTTCATGTATCGCCATCAGCATGAAAATTTTATTCATATTATTCATGGCAAGGGCTATCACTCTGGAAATGGCATGAGTATCCTTAAAACCCAAGTTGTGAGCTTTTTAAATCAACACCCTCAAGTGCTGGCATTTAACTCTTGTCCTGATAAAGATGGTGGCGCTGGTGCAATCTTCGCCTTACTTAAGCAATAAATTATGTTTAATTTAGATGAAATCTACAGTGTCTCCAGCTTTTTATCACTGTGTAATAAAACGGTTGAAGATAATATCCCTACTTGCTGGCTGCAAGGAGAGATTTCTAACTTGGTACGCCCTGCTTCTGGCCATTGGTATTTCTCATTAAAAGATAACAAGGCTCAAGTTCGCTGCGCCCTATTTCGCCTCAATCAGCGCAATATTAAATTTACGCCTGAAAATGGCATGGAAGTTTTAGTGCGCGCTGCACCAACTCTTTATGAGGCACGAGGAGATTTTCAGCTTATTGTTCAACAGATTGAGCCAGTGGGTGCTGGTAATCTTAGTCTAGCCTTTGAGCAATTAAAAAACAAGCTTGCTGAAGAAGGCTTATTTGATCAGTCACATAAAAAAAATCTACCTACTCAAATCAATACTATTGGTGTTATTTCTTCATCAACTGGTGCAGTTATTCAAGATATTATTAGAGTATTAAATAAGCGCTATCCATTTGCTCATGTTTTATTATTTGACAGTATAGTACAAGGTCAAGGCTCATTTGAAAAAATTGGTCAAGCTATTATTGCAGCAGATAATTCTCAACGCTGTGATGTGTTAATTGTTGCTCGAGGTGGTGGATCGCTAGAAGATCTTTGGGCCTTTAATGAGGAATCATTAGCGCGTATTATTTACAACACTAAAACACCGATTATTAGCGCAATTGGCCATGAAACGGATACCACTATTGCTGATTTTGTAGCAGATGTTCGAGCTCCAACACCTAGTGCTGCAGCTATGTTGGCAACACCTGATAAGTTGGAAATACTTTCTTGTGTGGCAAAATTATCGACACAATTACACCACCAAGTTCTTCAAAATATACAACGTAAACAAGCTTACCTTGATCAGCTTAAGCTTAGAGTAGTTTCACCTGATAGACAATTAAACTATTTATCGCAACAACTTGATTATTTGTCACATCGACTGAGTGGATCCATAGCCAGTGTTATTGATACTCAAGAGTATAAATTAACAACATTACTTTCTAACTTGAAACAACATTCACCTAGCGTAAGAATTAAGCATTCTATTGCTATTAGCCAGTTGTCTGCTAATCAACTACATCGACAAATAAACCAGGTTGTTTATGAGAGTAAACAAACCTTAGCCCAATTAAACAGTCGACTGAAAAACGCGACATCACAAATTATTAAGCAGCAACAAAATCAAC
Organism: Candidatus Thioglobus sp.; assembly: GCA_028352435.1. Taxonomy (GTDB): domain Bacteria; phylum Pseudomonadota; class Gammaproteobacteria; order PS1; family Pseudothioglobaceae; genus Thioglobus_A. The sequence continues at coordinate 27,330 of JAOMMB010000005.1, forward strand.
TGGCTAGTCATGCCAATGCACTAGGGCATCTATCACCACTCAGCACTCTGTCAAGAGGTTATAGTATTACCGTGGGCAGTAAAAACCAAGTATTAACGTCAATTACTCATACCCAATCAGGGCAAACTATTAAAACACGTCTAAGTGATGGCGTCATTCATTCCAAGGTGGAAAAAATTGAAAAAAACTAAACTCTTATTATTCTTACTTTTACCCTTGAGCGTTTTGGCGAATATTAATGTCAAACATACACCCATACCAGGCGGCATAGCAGTAATTGATTTCTATACTAATCATTCCAACCCAAAAGCTTTTTATAATCAAATTCCAGTCTATACTCAGCGAGTAAATAATATGCATTGGCAAGCATTAGTTGGTATTCCTTTATTGGCTAAAATAGGCGAAAAAAAGATCACTATTAAAGATTTTTCGACACGTCATATTGCATTTAAAGTAACTGAACATAATTACAAGAAGCAGTATATTACCCTGAAAGGAAAAAACAAAAAATACGTTAATCCAAATCTATTACACATGGATAGAATCAACCAAGAGCGTCCGATTCTTTCCAAAGCACGTAAAGTTTTTTCCAACACCATTATGAACAAAGAAACTTTCATTCGACCTGTATCAGGGGTTACCACAAGCCCCTTTGGATTTAAACGTTTTTATAATGGGCAAGCTAGGCGACCTCATACAGGACTAGATTATGCAGGAGACATTGGTACTAAAATTAAAGCTTCTGGGGGCGGCAAGGTGATTGTTAGTGATGAGTTTTTCTTTAACGGCAATGCTGTCTTTATTGATCATGGTCAGGGCCTGATTAGCGTTTATATTCATATGAATAAACGCCTAGTAGTACCTGGTCAAATTGTAAAACAAGGGGATATCATCGGTACTATAGGTCAAACAGGTAGAGCTACAGGCCCTCATCTACATTTTGGAGTCTACCTTAACCAAACTGTTGTCAATCCTAACTTATTAATTAATCATGAAATCTAACGTCTCATTTTTGCGCCGACTTGGTGCTATGTTTTACGACACTTGCCTAACCTTTTCTTTAGTCTTTTTTGTTGGGATGGTTGCCAATGCATTATTTGGTGATATGGGAGGTGCTTTTTTCTATCTAATCACTCTACCCAGTGTTTATTTATACTTTACTATGTCATGGGTTAAAGGGCGCCAAACCGTCGGAATGAAAGCTTGGAAATTTCAAGTTATACAAAACAATCAATCTTCTCATAAAAGGAAAACTATCACCCATCAACAAGCATTTATTCGCTTTATGTTAGGATTTATATCTTTTTTAACGCTTGGTGCTGGGTTTATTTATCAAGTATTTAACCGAAATAACCTAGCTTGGCATGACCAAATTTCTCATACTTTGTTGGTGAAAAATTGACTTACATCAATAAAGTAAAAAAAATTTGTGATATAATATTTTTAATTGATTCATCAAGGTAAAAGAATGAGTTCTTCAGTAGATAATAGCAGTTTAAGAGGAAATATTTTAATGATTAGCGCTTTGGCGATCTCTTTATTAGCACCTTTGGCTTTGATCATACTTTCATACACCAAAATTATTTCTGGGACTGCTGAATATGTTGCAGCTTTTGGAGTAGTTGCCTCTACCGTCTATATTATTGGTGGCTCAGTCTGGATGTTTTTACAAGATGCTCAAGATGGTAAAAATCTTGCAGATGGTTAATTCATTAAATAAATTGTGAATATTGATCCTTTAAAAAAGCCAAATAGACTATTTGGCTTTTTTTATCGCTACTGGATTAGTATTATTTTGCTTATCGTTTTAGCAACCCTGGTACGTCAAAACTTTGTCATTAATACATTCCCTTTTGATATAAACGAAAAGCAGGCAATTCTTAAAGAAAATCTAGCGGTTAATCAGCAGCTAGAACAAGATAACTTAAAGCTTCAGCTAGAATTAAATGCAAAATCAGATGAAAAATTAGAAATTTTAGAATCCATGGCTAGACATAAATTTGGCCTCATTAAGCCTGGAGAAAAATACTACCAAATCAGTATTTCTGATCCAGATTAAAACTAGCATCGCTTGGGTATAATAAAAAAATAATCCACTCTAATTTTATGCTTTATGCCAACTGATCATTGTTATCTTGTTGTACCTGCCAGTGGAGTTGGAACAAGAATGCAGTCGAACATCTCTAAGCAATATTTGCAACTAGACAATGGTTTGAGTGTTCTTGACCAAACTCTATCAACCTTATTAAATATTAAAAAAATTAAAGGCTGTGTGGTAGCAATTTCTGAGCAAGACAGTTTGTTTAGCTCTTCTCAGTTTTATAATCATCCTAAGCTTTTAACCACTACTATTGGTGGCAAAGAACGCTATCATTCAGTGATTAATGCTCTCAATGCTTTAAAGCCTTTCATTAAAGACAATGATTGGGTTTTAGTACATGACGCTGCTCGCCCCTGTATAGAGGTTAAAGATGTTGAAAATCTTATCCAACAACTTGAGAATCAAAAAGTTGGTGGATTGTTAGCAACTAAAGTGGTTGACACTATTAAAAAATCTAGTCATCAAATGATTGAGTCTACTATTGATAGAAGTAATCTTTGGCAAGCTCAAACACCACAGATGTATCGATTTGGTATATTACTACACGCATTAAATACTGCTTATAATGATGGTATTAATGTTACAGACGAAGCAAGTGCCATCGAACATTTGGGTTTAGATTCTTTATTGGTTGAATCTTCAAAAACCAATATTAAGATCACCAATCCAGATGATATGGCTTTAGCTAATTTTTATTTAAATAAATCATAGATCTCATGAAAATTAAAACTGGCTTAGGTCAAGATTCACATGCCTTTGAGGACAATCATAAGGCTTTATTATTAGCAGGGGTTAATTTCAAGCATGCACAAGGCTTGCGAGCTAATAGCGATGGTGATGTATTATTTCATGCCTTAACCAATGCTGTTTCTTCTATTACTGGTATCAATATATTAGGTGAAATAGCAGACAATCTTTGCAAGCAAGGAATTACTGATAGTGGTGAATATTTGAAATTAGCCCTTCAAGACTTACAAGATTGGCAAGTACAACATATTGCTGTTTCTATAGAATGCTTGACGCCAAAAATCTCACCCTTTATTACTGATATGAAAACAAATATAGCCAAGTTGTTTAACATATCACCTAATGATGTTGGTATTACTGCAACTACTGGCGAAGGATTAACTGCGTTTGGTAGAGGTGAAGGTATTCAGGTACTTTGCATCATTAGCGCCCTTAAACTATGAAAGATTTAAGACAGGTCTCCAAATCTAGAATCAGTAAAATTCATTTTATTGGTATTGGTGGCTCTGGTATGAGTGGTATTGCTGAAGTGTTGCATAACCTAGGTTATCAAATTTCTGGCTCAGACATTCATCAAAATAGTATCACTGACAGACTATCAAAGATGGGCTGTAAGATTCACTTCAAGCATGATGCTCATAATATTGATAATGTGCAAGCAGTGGTTGTATCCAGTGCTATTAGCTCTAGTAATCCTGAGCTAGTAAGCGCACAAAAGTTACATATTCCAGTTGTTCCTAGAGCCGAAATGCTGGCTGAAATTATGCGCTTTCGTTTTGGTATTGCCGTTGCTGGCACACATGGAAAGACAACCACAACGAGTATTATTTCTCACATTCTTAATCATGCTGAGCTTGACCCTACTTACATTATTGGTGGTATTTTAAATTCGACTGGCGTGAACGCTAAATTAGGCGAGAGTGATTATTTAATTGCTGAAGCGGATGAGTCGGATGCATCTTTTTTGCATTTGCAGCCTATGCTTAGCGTAATCACTAATGTTGACCAAGATCACATGGCGACCTATGACAACAATTACCAACAATTAAAAGATACTTTTGTTAGTTTCACCTCAAACCTACCCTTTTACGGTGCTTGTATTCTTTGTAGTGATGACCAAGGTGTGCGTGATATTACTAACGACATCCATCGCCCTATGATTAGCTATGGCTTTAATTCAGATGCTGATATACGTGCTATTAATGTCAAACAGGTTGGTATGCAAATGCACTTTGACGTTGTTCACACTCGGGACAATTCAAAATACAACAATCCTTACCCAATTCAGCTTAACCTTATTGGCAAGCATAACATTCTTAATACCTTGGCTGCTATTGGTGTTTGCTGTGAACTCAATATTGACATCAATATTATCCAGTCTGCGCTTAACCATTTCTCTGGCGTCGCTAGAAGATTAGATCACCATGGTCAGCTATCAATCCAAGGTCATTCAATTGATTTTTTTGATGATTATGGACATCACCCTGTTGAAATTAATGCCATTTTTGACTCACTTAAGAACACCTACCCTGATAGACGTCTTGTGGTAATTTTTCAGCCACATCGTTACTCTAGAACCAGAGACTTGTTTGATGATTTTGCTCGTATTTTAAGTCTTGCAGATGGCTTGATCTTGTTAGATATTTACCCTGCAAGCGAAGATCCAATTGCTCAAATTAGTAGTTCAACACTAGCTGAATCTATCAGAAAGCGCTCAACATTAAACCCAGTTGTAATCAAGAATGCAAAAGAAGTTTTAAAAGTGTTGCCTCATATTATTAATGAAAATGACGTTTTACTGACTCTAGGTGCGGGTGATATTCACACAATGCCTGGTTTACTAAAATCAACTTACGGCTAAAGTGCTAGAATGATAAAACATAGCGAACCCATGACCTCACATTGCTCTTTACGAGCTGGCGGATTGGCGCAGGATTTTTTTGTCCCAAATAACATTCAAGCACTTGTTGATTTTCTAAAATCTAATACTAAGCCTATATTATTTATAGGGCTGGGTAGTAATATTCTAATTCGCGATCAAGGGTTCCAAGGTGTTATCATTAAACTAACCCAACTTAAATCTTTGTCAATTAACCAATCTTGCATCACCTCAGAAGCTGGTGCAACACTGGCAAAATTATCTAGATTTACATTAGAAAAAAACTTTTTTGGAGCGGAGTTTCTAAGTGCTATTCCTGGCACTATTGGCGGTGCTTTAGCTATGAATGCGGGTGCTTTTGGTTCCGAAATATGGCAGTTTGTTAAGCGTGTTCGTACAGTTAACAAATCAGGTGAGCTGTTTTGGCGCCAGCCTTGTGATTTTGATATTCTCTATCGACAAATTACACCTTTACATCCTCATGAATATTTTATTTCAGTAGAGTTAGAGTTCAATTCAGTCTCTTCTAATCTCAGCATTCAGAAGCTTCTCAAGAAAAGAAATGATTCTCAACCTATTGGCTTGCCTAGCTGTGGCAGTGTCTTTAAAAACCCTAGAGATAATTATGCTGCTGAACTGATTGAAAAATCTAATCTAAAGGGTTTTTGTATTGGTGGCGCTTGTGTGTCTGAAAAGCATGCTAATTTTATTATTAATCACAATAAAGCTAGTGCTGCTGATATTGAGAATTTAGTGATTCATATTCAACAAACCGTAAGATCAAACTTTAAAATTGATTTAGAAACAGAGTTAAAAATTATATGATTGCTGTATTAATGGGGGGTAATTCTGCTGAGAGAGAAATATCTTTAAATAGTGGTGAAGCTGTTTATCAGGCACTTAAATCTCAACAAATTGATTGTTTTAAATTTGACTGGAAGGATGACAATTTAGATAATTTATGGTCTCAAGAATTTAATTTGGCTTTTGTTGTTCTACATGGTCGTGGTGGTGAAGATGGCGCTATTCAGAAGTTACTAGAAGCTCGAAATATTTCTTATACTGGATCCAATGCAGATGCAAGCGCCAAAGGCATGGATAAACATTTAAGTAAGGAAATTTGGAAAGCCTCTAATCTACCATTAGCGCCGTCTATAGTTGCCATCTATAACATGACATTACCTATAATTAACTTCCCGCTACCCTGGGCTATAAAGCCTGTGTCAGAAGGCTCTAGCATAGGTATCAGTAAAGTAACTAATCCTGATCAATTAGATGAAGCTTTAGCGCTCGCTTGGCGCTATGATGACCGAGTTTTAATTGAGCAATGGATAGAGGGCGAAGAATACACAGTTACTATATTAGGCAAGGATGCTCTACCTGTAATTAAAATTGTTGCAGATCAGGATTTTTACAACTATGATTCTAAATACCTGTCAAGCACCACCCAATACCTTTGCCCCTGTAGTTTAACAGAAAATCAAGAGAATCAGCTTAAAGAGATAGCGCTAAAGGCTTTTCAAGCTATAGGTGCTAATGGCTGGGGGAGGATTGATTTTATTTTAGACAAAGATAATTCACCCTTCTTACTTGAAATTAACACTGTTCCAGGAATGACGTCTCATTCTCTAGTGCCAATGGCTGCAAAAGCAGCAGGAATTACTTTTGAGCAATTAGTTCAGCGGATTACTCATGAAGCTGAAAAGTAAAAATCAACATAGACGATCTCTATTTGAATATTTAAAGCTGTCGCTTTGGCCACTAATCTTTACATTGGTTATTTTAATTATTGTTTGGGGAAATTATCACTACAATTCAGGTGAATTACTTAAGATAAATGTTAGCTGGGAAATAGATCGTGACTATCTGGTCAATAAAGAAACACTTGAAAAACAAATAAAGTCGTTAACTAATAAGCCCTATCAGTTAGATTTACACGGAATTAAAGATGAATTAGAGCGCCATCCATGGGTGCAAGAAGCTCAGGTAAAGCGGTTGTTTTGGGATGCTATCCAGATTAGTATAATTACTCATCCAATTGCTGCTCATTGGGAAAATGTAGCTTGTAATAAATCCCTTGAAAAAGAGAATTGCCAAGGCTATATAACAACCCAAGGTAGTCTTATCAAGCCAGAAAATTTATACTATCAGCAAAATGATCATGCATCAGAAAATCTAGTGGTCTTAAAGTCTGGCCATCAGCCAGAAAGCTATGACTCACTTTTAAAGGATTACCGAGCTTACCAACTAATCTTATCTGACTTAAAAATTCTTGCTTTAACAAGAAGCAATATTGATCAACTAACCTTAGAACCTAATATCACTGTTGTACTTGGCTACAATAAACAACAGCAGCGCCTAAAAGATTTTATGAAAATTTATCATAAATTAAGGCAAAAAATTCCGCTCAAAAAACTAAATAAAGCAACTTATGATATGCGCTATCCTAAAGGGTTTACGTTGAAGTATTAGCCTCTTGAATTAATTGGTAGCACAAAGCTAAATTAACCAAACTCCAGTAAAAAAGAATAGCTTTAACCACCCATCCAAAAGCCTCTGGAAAACCTATTGCACTGAATAATGATGTAAAGATCATGCCAATTAAAGCAGGAATGATAGCTTGTAATAAAAATAGATTAGCCTGAGAGGTGAAATTTAATTTCCATTTGTAATTTGAAGGTTGATTGATCGCAATATTAACAAAATTCAATGTCATTGGCATAATTAAAAAGTAAATAATTAACTGTAAAAAACCAATACCAGTCAGCATAACAGGGACTGTAGTTACAAATCCCACAAATAGTGTCAAACCGATAAATCTAAAAATTTGACTTATATTAAAGATTGGTGACATGGCTGATACATTTTGCGTACCCAAAACAACCAATCGATACATATTGACTGACAACATAATATAGCCATACAAAAACAATAATAAATATATGGGTGTATTGTCTGGCAACACAACATCAGCCAAATCTCCACCTTGAAACACAACTTCCATGAGTTCAAACATTTGAGGTAATATGAGCAGCAATGGCAATGAAATAGCCACTGGTAAAATAGATATTTCAACAACCTTTTTCCAATGTGTCAGTGCAAAGGCAAAACTGGCTAAGATGATTTTATTAATAGGTAATATATTCATAAGTTTTATTTCATTTTTGAATTAACAACATTGACCATAATGGTAAGTTTTTGCCTTGGCTGTAGCGGCCTGTCATCAAGCTTATTCCACTGTTTTATTTGAAGAACACTGACGCCAAATTTAGCAGCAATAGTTGATAAATTGTCACCACTTCTTACTTTATAAACCACTTTTCTATCAATATCAATACCCAGTGTTGTCACTGATGATAAATCTTTATAAGCATCTAAAGTAGGCTGCCAAAGTACTAATTTTTTACCTAATTTTAATGGCTCTGAACGCTTAATATGATTCCATTTAATGATTTTTTTAATACTTACTTGATACTTCTTAGAAATTAACCATAAGCTGTCGCCCGCTTGAATAGAGTGAACAACTTTACGCCCTGATTTCTTTGAATTTAAACGATTTTTTTCTAACTGATCTTCTGACGATGAGTAAGCTTTAGTATTCTTTTGAGCAACAGGAACAATCAAATAATCACCCATTTTAATGAAATGGTTTTCTAATTGGTTAACGCTGCTAATTTGTTTCATGGTCGTTGCGTACTTCTGTGCAATCACACTTATACTATCACCTTGCTTAACTTGATGTCGTATCCATTTTAATCTTGCTATATTTGGATTCTTAAGCATTGATTGCTTAAACAGTTTCATATTTTGAATAGGTAACAACAAGTTGTAAGAGCCCTCACTTGGAGTGGCCCATCGCTTTAAACCTGGATTAAGTGAATATAAAGTGTCAAGCTCTACTTCTGACCAATCAGCAATTAAAGCCAAATCAAACTGAGTATTCAGTTCAATAGATTCTATGGCTGGCTTGTTATCAACAGGGGTGATAATTTGCCCATATTTCTCTGGATTTTTAATAAGCTCAGTTACAGCTAATAATCTTGGCACATAGCCTTTAGTCTCATTTGGTAATTTCAAATGCCAAAAGTCAGTAGGCTTGCCTAGTTTTTTATTATTACGAATGGCTCTTTGCACTCGCCCTGGGCCCGAGTTATAGGCCGCTATAGCTAACAACCAATCACCCTTGAAAAGCTTGTTTAAATTTTTCAAGTACTTTACAGCTGCCTTGGTAGATGCCAATACATCACGGCGAGAATCATACCACCAGTTATCTTTTAAGCCATAAAGCCTACCTGTTGATGGAATAAACTGCCACAACCCTGATGCAGTTCCGTGAGAGTATGAAAAAGGATAATAAGCAGATTCAACAATAGGCAATAAAGCAATCTCGAGTGGCAGTCCTGCTTTTTCAACCTCTTGAACTACTAGATATAAGTAAGGGTTGGCACGCTTAGTAATGCGCGTTAAATAGTCAGGGTGTTTTTTAAACCAATCTATATGCCAATATAGTTGTTTTTGACTAGATGCTTTTAATGTCGTTTTATTAGTAATATGACGCCAAAGATCTTTCTCAATAATAGGCTTAATAGAGACCGTTTCTTTTGGATCAGGCTTTATCAGCTGATTGGCACTGTCATTTACTGGCGGGTTACAAGCACCCAAAAGCAAAAAACTAGAGAATAAAAGTAGCTTGCTAATTCTTAAGATTGACTGCCACCAGAGCATTTTGGAGAATCTGGAGCGCCATTTTTTAATTGCCACTCATGAGAGGTATAGGTATGCATGGCAAGTGCATGAATATGACTTAATTCTTCTTTAAAGAGATTATTAATAAAGCGATGTCTAGTAATTAAAGCTAAATCATTAAAATAGTCACTCACCACAATCAACTTAAAATGAGACTCTGTCGCAGGACCAGAGTGGTTACTAGATTCATTAATTACCTCTAAATAGCTCGGAGATAAGGCAAGTTGAAGTTGTTCAGTTAAATGTTGCTGCATGTCGCTCATAAGTCAGTTGTTTGATGGGAAAAATCATAACTATCATTAAAGAAATTCTTTTCAAGCATGCCTTTTTTAATAAAAGTATTAGCAGCAGATGTGACCATCACTGGCGGTCCACAAGCGTATACCTCAAAATTGACTAATGTTTCAAAATCTTCTAAAACTGCTTCATGAACATAACCTACTCTACCTTGCCAATTCTTATCAGGAATTGATAGCACTGGCACAAAATTAATATGATCATGCTGTTCAGCCCATTCATAAGGTAGTGACATGTACAAATCTTGTTCACTTCTAACACCCCAATAAATATCAATTTTTCTCTGACTATTGGATTCAATCTGATGTTCAATCATAGCTTTAACAGGGCCAAATCCAGTACCACCTGCAAGCATGATCATAGGCTTTTCACCATCTTCTCTTAAATAAAAACTACCTTTAGGGCCTTGGATTTTTAACAAAGACTTTTCTTGCAGTTTATTAAATATAAAATTGGTAAATTTTCCACCAGAGATAAGGCGCACGTGAAGCTCGATAATACCTGTATTATGCGGCGCATTAGCAATAGAAAAAGCGCGAGGATCAAAATCAGGGTGAATCAAGTCTATATATTGACCCGCTATGTATTGCATAGCTTCATTGCCTGGAATTTTCAAAACAATTTTTGCTACATCAGAACTCAAGTGTTCAATTTTATCAACCTTACAAGGTAATGTTTTAACTTCAATATCAGCCACACTCTCAAGTTCAGTAGCCACAATTGATATATCCGTTTTAGCGTAACACTTACATGGGAGAATCATGTTGTCACTAACTTCTGCAGGCGTTAATCCAGGTGGAATTCCTTTTAGATAACCAACTTCACCTTCCATAAGTGTCGCTTTACACTTGCCACAAAAGCCATTTCGACAGCCATAAGGAAATCCAAGCCCATTGCTAATGGCGCCATCCAGAATAGTTTCGTCTTCTGCAACTTTAAACTGATTGCCACTCACTTGATTTTCTACTGTAAACATGACTTTATTCTATCAATATTTTTTGAATGTTGACATTATAATCTAGGTTAGTTATATAAAAACTTACTAATACAAGGATATTTGTGCTAAATCCACCTGCTGATACTGTGCTTTTTTTAATGGGTCCTACTGCTTCAGGCAAGACGGATTTAGCTATTAAAATTAGCAAAAAAATTAACTCTCGACTGATCAGTGTTGATTCTGCATTAATCTATCAAGGCATGGATATTGGTACTGCTAAGCCTGATACTGAAACACTTAAAGCTCACCCTCATTATCTTATTGATATTTGCAAACCCAGTGATACCTATTCAGCTCAGGACTTTGTTAACGATGCCACTCATCAAATTGAGTTAGCTTTTAGTCAAAATAAGCTACCTATTCTGGTTGGTGGAACTTCGTTTTATTTCAATGCTTTAGAACATGGCTTGTCTGATCTTCCAGAGTCAACCCCAGAATCCAGAGAAAAATACAACCAACTCGTTAAAGAAAAAGGCCTGGATGCGTTATACCAATCATTACAAAAAATTGACCCTATTGCTGCACAAAGAATTCACGCTAATGATTCACAACGCATTACTCGTGCACTTGAGGTATTTAATATTAGCGGTAAAACCCTTAGCGAACTTCAGGGCAAAAAACAAGGTGGGCTTAATTGCATCATTAAAAAAATTATCTTAATGCCAGATCGCAGCGAGCTTCATCAGCGCATTGAAACTCGATTTCATTTAATGATGGAGCAAGGGTTTATGGATGAAGTTAAGGTCTTAAGAACCAATACAGCACTTCATCAAGACCTGCCTTCAATTCGCTGTGTTGGTTATCGACAGGCATGGCAATTTTTAAACAATGAGATAGATGAGGCTGAGATGATTGAAAGATCTATTATTGCCACAAGACAGCTTTGCAAGCGACAAAGCACTTGGCTTAGAAGCCAAACTCAAGGGTTGAAACTGAAAACAGCAGATACTGAAAAAGCAGTAAACTTTATCCAAGAATAGCGCGTTTAAATTCAAGGCCTCGGTGTTCAAAATTATCAAACATGTCAAAACTTGCGCAGGCTGGAGATAAAAGCACCACGCCATTATTGATCATGCCTTTAGCCATAGAAACCGCCTCGTTCATATTTTTAGCATGAATAGTTTTAGCAATATGAATGCCGTGCTCAAAATCTGTAGCACTTTGTCCAATTAACACCACACCGAAAACATCTTGGTCAATCAGCTTAAAAAGCTCAGTGTAATCTTCATCTTTAGCCATACCTCCAGCAATTAAAACAATGTTTTCATGTTTATTAATCAATGCTTTTAGTGCTGTTACGCTTGCTAAGGCATTGGTTGCCTTGGAATCATTATAAAATACAATACCTTTTTTATCTGACACCCATTCCAATCTATGTTCAAGCCCTTTAAAGGTTTTAATACAATCAATCATGATGCTCATGTCTATACCGATTTGATCACCTAAGGCCAATACTGCTAGAATGTTCGCCACATTATGCTCGCCAATAAGTTGCATTTCGTCAACATCCAACAGTACTTCATCGCCTTTTAAGAAGTAGCAGCTACCATGGCAAGTTACAGTACCAAAGTCTTGATCTTTTTTTGGCATATTTATTCCGAAATGGATAGCAGAAGTTTTTTGAGGGATTAGTGGCTCATCAAGATTAATAACCAAATGTTGGCAATATTGATACAAACTTAACTTTGAAGCTGCATAATGCTCGAAACTATCATATCGATCTAGATGGTCCGGGGTGATATTAAGCACGACACCAGCATATAAATTTAGTTTTTTACTATAATCTAACTGGTAACTTGATAGCTCTAATATATAAAGCTCAACCTCGTCCTGTAAACAATCTAGTGCTGGTATGCCGATATTACCACCAACAGCTACCTTTTTACCACTGGCTTTGGCCATATCTCCTAATAATTGAGTTACAGTAGATTTACCATTGGAGCCAGTAATACCAATAACAGGTGCCTGGGCATATCTAGAGAATAACTCTATATCACTGACAATATTAATGCCTTTTTCAAGTGCCCAGATTACAATTGTTTCTTGCTGAGCAACACCTGGGGAGATAAAAATTTCATCAACCTCTTCTAATAAAGATTCATCCCAGTCACCTAAAAAAGGCTCTATTAATGGGAACTCTGATAAAAATTCAGATAATAATTTGGGAGTTTGTCGGGAGTCAGCCACTTTAAATGCAATTTTATGTTGCAATAAAAAGCGAGCAATGGAAAAACCGGTAACCCCTAAGCCTAAAACTAGTTTCATGCTATTGTTTTATTTTCAGTATAAAATAAGATTATTTTACACACTTAATCTTAGAGGATAAATCATGAATACATTTACAACGACAACTATCAGCAACATACAAGTTAAAAATAAAGTTTTATCAGACACAATGAGGCTACTTTCTTATACGCTTGTCTTTGGTGGACTAGCCTCTTGGTTTTCAGTGGCTTCAGGCGCTGGATTTGGATCAGCCATAGTTAGCTCTATTGCTGCAATTGCTGTAATCTGGTTTGTACTACCTAAAACTCAAAATAGCAGTAAAGGTATTTTAACTGCCTTTGCTGTAGCAGGGCTATTAGGCTATTCAATTGGACCAATGCTCACGCATTACCTAGCAATGCCAAATGGTGCAGATTTAGTTATTCAAGCCTTAACTGGTACAGGTGTTGCTTTTTTCGCCATTAGTTTTTATGCTCAAAACACAAAGAAAGACTTTAGCTTCTTAAATGGCATGATCTTTTTTGCCATGATTGGTATTATCATTTTGTCTGTATTAAACTTCTTCTTTCTTGAATCTTCAGCTTTCAGTCTTCTCATCTCATTTGCAGTTGTTATGATTATGGGTGCTTTTATGTTGAGTCAAATGTCTGCTATTATTAATGGCGGTGAAACCAATTACATCTCTGCAACCGTTGGTCTTTACTTAGCACTTCACAACATGTTTACGAGCTTGTTACATCTTTTAGGTGCTTTTTCTAACGATGATTAAAACTTAATTATTACAATTTAATCGTGATTGACAAAGAGGGGTATCGTGCCAATGTTGGTATTGTTATCACCAATGACAAAGACCAGGTTTTATTAGCCAAACGCTATAAGCAAGATTCTTGGCAGCTCCCACAAGGTGGTATCGATCAAGGTGAGACTGATATTGAAGCTCTTTTTCGTGAACTAAACGAGGAAGTAGGGTTAGAATCTCATCATGTAAGTCTGATTGCTAAAACACCAAAGTGGCTGCGTTATGATTTACCTGATTATCACATTAGACGCTCTCAAAAACCTATCTGTGTTGGTCAAAAGCAAGTGTGGTTTTTGCTACGCTTAACCTCAAGTGAAGATAATATCAAACTAGATACGCATTCAGATATTGAATTTGATGAATGGGCCTGGGTTGATTATTGGTATCCTATTGAAAAAGTAATTGACTTCAAAAAACCAATTTACGAAGATATGCTAAAAGCACTAGCCCCCGTACTTTTTGACAATCAACATACTGTTCCCACACATTATTCACGTCCACTTAAGTGTTCTGCCATCATTTTAGATAAAACCAATTAAAATCCCTGCTCTAATAACTTTATACATCAATATCCAATTGGTATAATTCACCTCTTATTAATCATTTTGAAAAAGGATTTAGTAGCGTGAATATTGGAATATTAGGGTTAGGTACCGTCGGTGGTGGTGTTGTAAATGTTTTAAGCAAGAATGAAAGTGAGATTTTTGCTCGTACTGGTGAAAAAATCAATGTCACCCACGGCGCAGTTAAAAGTATTTCTGAGCCTAGAATTTGTTCAGATGGTGATATTAATATTACTGAAGACGCCTTTGAAGTTGTTAATAATCCAGAAATAGATGTTATTTTAGAGCTAATCGGCGGCACAACTATTGCCAAAGAATTAGTCATACAGGCTATCAACAACAACAAGCATGTTATTACAGCTAATAAAGCTTTAATTGCTACTCATGGTAACGAGTTACTAACACTGGCCAAGCAGAAAAATGTACATTTACTGTTTGAAGCGGCCGTTGCTGGCGGTATTCCAATTCTAAAATCTTTAGAACAAGGCCTAAGTGCCAACAAAATTGAACTAGTCGCTGGTATTATTAATGGCACAGGAAACTTTATCCTGACTGAAATGCGCGACAAAGGCAGAGATTTTGCTGATGTTTTAAAAGAAGCTCAAGACTTAGGCTACGCAGAAGCAGATCCAACTTTTGATGTAGAAGGTATTGATGCTGCTCACAAACTTGCCATCCTTGCCTCTATTGCATTTGGCTGTGAATTGCAGATGGATAAAGTCTCTACTGAGGGTATTAGCCAAATTAGTGGTGAAGATGTTATGTTCGCAACTGAGCTTAACTACTCAATTAAACACTTAGGTATTGCTAAAAAAGTTGATGGGGAGTTGCAAATGCGCGTCCATCCAACGCTAATACCAAAAACACAGCTTCTAGCTAATGTTGACGGTGTAATGAATGCTGTATTGGTTAGAGGTAATGCCGTTGGACCAACACTTTACTATGGTGCAGGTGCAGGTGATGAGGCAACTGCAAGTGCTGTTATTGCAGACTTAGTTGATATCATTAAAAACACTGTTAGTCATGATGTATTAGGTTGGAAATCACTTGTTGAAATTCCTAACTGTGATACTAATGATATTGAAAGTGTCTTTTATCTGCGTTTATTGGCAACTGATAAGCCTGGCACGCTAGCGGATATTACCACCACACTTGCTAAGCATAATATTAGTGTTGAGTCGGTTATACAAAAGCAAATTGATGCACAAAATAACGCACACATTGCAATTATTACAAATAATGTTAAAACTGCTAATTTAAAAGCAGCAATAACAGAAATCCAGAGCCATAAATTCATCCAAGAGGATGTTAAAATTATTCATGTAGAAAACCTTGATTAAGGAGATAAGATAATGAGATACACAGGTCTAATTGAAAATTACCGCGACAGACTTCCTGTCAGTGAAACCACTAAACTTATCAGTCTTGGTGAAGGTAACACACCTTTAATCCGCTTAGAAAACATTCCAGCTATACTTGGTAAAGATGTTGATATATATATCAAATATGAAGGTTTAAATCCAACTGGATCTTTTAAAGATCGCGGCATGACTATGGCAGTTACCAAAGCAGTTGAAGCTGGCTCCAAGGCTATTATTTGCGCCTCAACAGGTAACACCTCTGCTGCTGCTGCTGCCTATGCTGCTCGTGCTGGTATTAAAGCATTTGTGCTTATTCCTGAAGGAAAAATTGCCCTAGGAAAACTAGCTCAAGCAATGATCCATGGTGCTGTTATTATTCAAATAAAAGGTAACTTTGATGATGGTATGCGCTTAGTTAAGGAAGTTGCTGATCATGCGCCCGTAGCGATTGTAAATTCAATTAATCCTTACCGTCTACAAGGTCAGAAAACGGCTGCATTTGAAATTATTGAAGAGCTAGGTGATGCCCCAGACTATCACTGTCTACCAGTGGGCAATGCAGGTAATATTTCAGCTCATTGGATGGGTTATAAAGAATACTTTAAAGATGGAAAAGCAGCCAAAACGCCTATCATGGTCGGCTATCAAGCAGCAGGTTCTGCACCTTTTGTTAAAGGTGCAATGATTGACAACCCGGAAACCATTGCAACAGCAATTCGCATTGGACACCCACAAAGCTGGGATTTGGCACATACTGTAAAGGAGGAGTCTAAAGGTTGGTTTAAAGCAATCAGTGATAAACGAATTTTAGCTACCCAGAAACTATTAACTGAAAAAGAAGGTATTTTTTGCGAACCTGCTTCAGCAGCTTCTCTAGCTGGTTTAATACATGATATTCAACATGGGCACATTCCTGATAAATCAAAAATTGTCTGTACTTTAACAGGACATGGTTTAAAAGACCCAGATGTGGCCATCTCTCAATGTAATGATGCAATGATTAACATTAACCCAGTAATGAGCGAAGTTCGCGATGCAATTTTAAATAATATGTAAATCTGCAGATTTTATATAGGTCTTAAAAAGGAGGAATAATGCAATATCAAACCATCGATCAAACTATTGGCAACACTCCTTTGGTTAAAATGCAGCGCCTCAATCCTAACTCATCCAATACTATTTTATTAAAGCTTGAGGGTAATAATCCAGCAGGATCAGTTAAGGATCGTGCTGCTTTTAACATGATTACTCAAGCGCAATCTCGTGGTGAGATTAAACCGGGTGATACTCTCATTGAGGCAACTAGTGGCAACACGGGCATTGCACTAGCGATGGTTGCTGCAATTAAGGGCTATAAAATGATTCTAATCATGCCTGAGAATCTTTCGCAAGAGCGTCGAGACGCCATGACAGCTTACGGCGCAGAGCTGCTGATTGTCACTCAAGAAGCGGGCATGGAGGGTGCAAGAGATTTGGCTAATAAGCTAGAGCAAGATGGTAAAGGATTGCAACTTAATCAGTTTGCTAATAATGACAATCCTGGCGCTCACATCAGCTCAACTGCCAACGAAATCTGGAAAGATACCCAAGGCGAGGTAACTCATTTTGTTTCTGCTATGGGCACAACTGGAACCATCATGGGAGTTTCCACTGTTCTTAAAAAGAAAAAGAAAGACATTCAAATTATCGGTGTTCAACCTGAAGATGGCTCAAGAATTGCTGGTATACGTCGCTGGCCTAAAGCCTATTTGCCTAAATTTTTTGACGCCTCTAGGGTTGATACCATTATGGATGTTTCTCAATCTGATGCTGAGAAAACTGCACGCAACCTAGCAACCCAAGAAGGTATCTTTGCCGGTATGTCTAGTGGTGGCGCAGTAACAATCGCAATTGAGCTCTCTAAAAAGATTAATAATGCCACTATTGTTGTCATTGTGTGTGATCGTGGCGATAGATACCTATCAACCGGAATTTTCAACGCTTAATAATTTATGCGTAGGTATATCTCGCATCAGCTTCCCAATCAGATAAAAACTTATTTATCCTTGATATTGGCTAGCATAATCACTGTCATTGCCATTGATTTTTTCATACTATCAAGTGATTATGCTCAGCACACATTCAAACACTTAATAGCAAAAAACCCTTCATTAAGTTTAATAATCACCCCGGTTACCTTTGTTTTAATTGTCTATATAGCCAAATATTTCTGCCATTATATTCAAGGCAGTGGCATTCCACAGCTCATAGCAGCCAATGACTCTCGAAACAAAAGCATTCGCGAAAAACTACTTTCGTTTAGGGTGGCCGTAGGCAAGATTGTTTTTATTTTTGTCGGTATGTTGGGTGGTGCACCCATTGGCATTGAAGGGCCTAGTATACATATTGGTGGTTCCATTTTTTACGGCTTTAATCGTTTTTTAAAATTAAAACGCAAGCTATTAATACACTCTCTTATTACTATTGGCGGCAGCGCTGGATTAATTGTCGCTTTTAATGCACCTATTGCTGGTTTATTATTTGCCTATGAAGAGATCGGCAGAAACCTCAAAAAACAAGCACTAATTTTAATCGCCATAACAAGCGCTTTGGTTTATATGTTGGCTGTACTTTATCGAGGCAACACTCCCCATTTGGGCGATCTTTCTGCTTACTCTCTTAACCTTGAACTGGTTTGGCAACTTATACCACTAGCTATCTTAGCGGGTATTGTCGGTGGATTATTCTCTAAGGCAGTTATTTATTTAATAACTAAATTTATCAGTCATACCAAGGCTCGTGTAATTGCTATTGCATTATTTTTAGGACTGATTATTGGTCTTTTTAATTATTTATCAGAAGGAAAAATTGCCGGCTCTGGACATAATGAAGTTTTACTCATGCTAGCAGGAGAACAATTAGGGGTTGAGTTTGTATTGATGAAATACTTTGCCACACTCACCTCCCTAGCATCAACAATTCCAGGTGGATTGTTCATGCCAAGCATTTCTATTGGTGCTGGTATTGGTGCTGAAATAGCGCCTTACTATTTAAAAATTGATGCCCAAGTTATTATCATAATGTCAATGATTGCTTATTTAAGCGCTGTTATCAGGGCACCACTGACCGCAGCCTTTGTCATTTTAGAGATGAGTACTGCTATTCACTTACTCATTCCAGCATTATTAGTTGCTTTTATTGCCAATTGGATGAGTAAATTAATATTCACCCAGCCTATTTATGAGGCCTTGGCAGAAAACTATCTAAAAATAACTAAAAATTAAAAAGGTTTAACAACTACCAAAATTACAATTGCAATCAAAATTAAGACAGGAAGTTCATTAAACCAACGATAAAAAACATCAGAACGTGTATTTTTATCGTGCTTAAATATTTGCAGCAAATGGCCGCAATAGAAATGATAGACAACCAAAGGCACCACTAAAGCTAGTTTGGCATGTAACCAATATTGAGTTTTATAGATCTCCCAAGCATCAACTACCATCCATAAACCAAGTGCAATAGCCAAAATCATACTTGGCATCATAATTCCGCGATAAAGTTTGCGTTCCATAACTTTAAAGCGTTCAATGCTAATCTTATCTTTACTCATCGCATGATATACAAATAATCGAGGCAAGTAAAACAAGGCTGCAAACCAAGTAATAATACTAATAATATGAAAAGCTTTAATCCACAACATGTCTTATCCTTTTTTTATATAAATACCTTTTTTTGATGAAGGCAAACAACTAACATTAACTATCAACCATTATAGTAAAATAAAATTTACTTTTTGTTAACTTTACCCCAATTGAAGCAATACCGAGAAATACCCTATAACTACACATCATTCTCTGACAAGGAAGTTGTGTGTCGATTTTTAGGTGAAGATGCTTGGATACTATTAGAATCTCTTCGTAATAATCGCAACACAGGTCGAAGTGCTAGAATGTTGTTTGAAGTACTGGGCGATATGTGGGTGGTTGATAGAAACCCGTATCTTCAAGAAGATCTTATCAAAAATCAGCGTCGCTGGAAATCTTTAATTGAGGCTCTTAATTCACGCCTAGACCTTATCAGAAAACGCGCAAATGACAACGTAAAAGTTTTAGAACTGCTTCATAGTGCTGATTTAGCCGTTGCCAAATTTGAGCTATGTCTAAGTGACTTTAAGCAACACAAAAAGCGTATTAAACAAGCGTTACTTAAGGTAACACATAATAACAATATTCGCTTTGATGCCTTATCTCGCTCTTCTCATGCCACTGATGCTACGGATTGGCGCGTGGAGTATCCACAAGTTGTTATTACGCCAGATACTGAGCTAGAAATTGCTAGTATTGTCAAAGCGTGTATTGAGCTAGGGCTGACAATTATTCCACGTGGTGGTGGAACGGGCTACACAGGCGGCGCAATTCCTCTGCATGCAAAAACCGCTGTTATTAACACCGAAAAGCTGAGTTTTATTGGTGACATTAAGAATGCCAACAATTTACAAAGTGTCAATGTAGGTGCTGGTGTTATTACTAAACGTGTCAGTGAGCTAGCCACGAAAAATAATCTTGTTTTTGCAGTAGATCCTACATCACAAGATGCCTGCACGATTGGTGGCAATGTGGCAATGAATGCTGGCGGAAAAAAAGCTCTTAGATGGGGTACAACCATTGACAATCTAGTCTCTTGGAAAATGGTAATGCCCGATGGAACTTGGTTACGAGTAGAGCGCCTTAATCACAATAAAGATAAAATTCAACTTCTTAAGTCTGTCAGTTTTAAAATTAATACACTGGAAGACGACTCTAAAACCGTTATTAGCTCTAGAGTTCTGAGTATTGATACCAAAAAACTACGTAAAAGTGGCCTTGGTAAAGATGTTACTAACAAATTTTTAGATGGTCTTCCTGGTATTCAAAAAGAAGGCTGTGATGGCTTTATCACCTCAGCAGAATTTGTTCTACATCAACCTTTAGAAAACATTAACACCCTATGTTTAGAATTTTTTGGTCATGATTTAAAAGCTGCTGTATCTAGTATTGTTAAGATTAAAGATCTCATTGATAGTACTGCACCAGTTGATCTTGTAGGTATGGAGCACCTTGATGCGCGCTATATTAAAGCCGTCAAATACACCACCAAAGCTAGTAAATCTGGTCTACCAAGAATGGTTTTATTGATTGATATTTCTAGCCAAGAACAATCATCACTTGATAAAATTGGTGAAGAAATCAAGAATATTACCACTCGACAAGATGGTGAGTGTTTTATTGCAAAAGCCATTAGCACGCGACAAACCTTCTGGAAAGATCGCGCCAATACTGCTGCCATTGCAGCTCATACCAATGCTTTTAAAATTAACGAAGATGTGGTTATACCACTAGATAAACTGGCTGATTATAGTGATGGCATTGAGCATATTAACATTCGTCTATCCATTGAAAACAAACTAGATACTCTTATTGAAGTTCGTGAATATCTAGACAATATTAAGCCAGAGACTGATCTGATCAAAGAAAAAACTGTAGCGGCGGTTGAGTTGTTAAGCCTTGTTAGCGAGCAGTGGCAAGACATCCTTGCTAAGCTTGAAGATTCAAGCGTGTTTAGACAAGTTCAAATGACTGAACGTGTTATTTCATATATGGATGAATTCGCTCACCCATTAAATGATTTTCTTACGGGCGACGTCTTTACTTCAATACGAAACGATATTCAAGCTATCCATGCCTCAAATCGCAATGTGCGCCTTTTTATAGCAACTCATATGCATGCAGGTGATGGCAATGTGCACACCAATATTCCTGTGCATTCTCATAACACACAGATGCTCAAAAAAGCAGAGTCTGTGGTCGATGAGATTATGATTTTAGCCACTAGTCTTGGTGGTGTCATCTCTGGTGAGCACGGTATTGGTTTGACTAAATATCAGTATTTATCTGATGAGTTTAAACAAGACTTTGAACAGTACAAAAAACAAATTGATCCAAACAACCATTTCAATAAAGGCAAGCTAATGCCGGGTAGTGGGCTAAATAATGCCTTCACCCCTTCTCTACATTTGGTTGAGCAAGAGGCGTTAATTCTTGAAAGTAGTGAAATTGGTGAGATTAACGACATGGTTAAATCTTGCCTACGCTGTGGAAAGTGTAAAGATGTTTGTACCACGCATGTGCCAGAAGCCAATCTTTTATACTCCCCGCGTGACAAGATTATTGGTACCAACCTTATTTCAGAAGCATTCTTATATGAGGAACAAACTCGCCGAGGCATTTCACTTAATCATTTTGTAGAGTTAAATGATATTGCCGATCATTGCACCATTTGCCATAAATGTGCCAAACCTTGCCCAGTTGACATTGATTTTGGTGATGTTTCTATTAAGATGAAATCTATCTTAATTAAACAAGGTCATCGCCAAACAAATTTAGCGTCAAAAATTTCAATAGCTTATCTTAATATGACCCAGCCTTGGAAGATTAGACTGGTGAAGAAGCTATTAATTGATTATAGCTACAAGGCACAAAACATAGCTTCACGTCTTGCCAAGCCATTCTTAAATAAAAAGCCTGATAAAACTGTTGGCAGGCCAAGTATGGTAATTGAACTCACCACTTTATTGGATAAGCCTTTACCAACTGATACAGGGCTCAAGCCAATGCGAGAGCTACTCAATATTAATGACACCACAAGTATTCCTATTTTGTCGCATCCAACCAAGTCTAACTCAGACTCACCGAGTGTGTTTTATTTCCCAGGCTGTGGCTCTGAGCGTCTTTATTCGCAAATTGGTTTAGCAACGGTTGCCCTTCTTTATCATCAAGGCGTTAAAGTGGTTCTACCACCTAGTTATTTGTGTTGTGGCTATCCGCAAAAAGCTGCTGGCTTAGATGATAAAAGTAATGCTATTTCAACAGACAATCGCGTTTTATTCCACCGCATGGCAAACACCTTAAATTACTTAGATATCAAGCATGTACTCACTTCATGTGGCACATGCATTGATCAGCTTATGACTTATGAACTTGGTGATATTTTTAAAGACTCTAGTTTGACGGATATTCACGAATATCTATTAGAGCAAGATGTCACACTTGATGCTACAGGCGAACAATACCTTTACCATGCGCCTTGTCATGATCCGATTAAATCAGAAAATTCTAGTAATCTCATCTCTAAAATTGTCAATAGTGAGGTCATTAGTAATGACCGCTGTTGTGGTGAGGCAGGAACATTTGCAGTTGCTCGCCCTGATATTGCTAAGCAAGCCAAATATAGAAAAGAGTTAGAAATTAAAAAGGACATTGCTACGATTGAAAAAAGTGGCAAGCCTATTAAAATGCTCACCACTTGCCCAGCATGTCGCCAAGGCTTATCACGCTATCAAGAATCAACCAATATTCAACCTGTTTATCCAATCGAGCTTATCGCCGAGCAACAACTAGGTGAGAATTGGCAGGAAGAGTTTATACAATCGGTTAATATCGAAAAAGTACTACTTTAAATAGTCTTTTAAGCTTGAACGTATACCCAAGCTTGCTGGCCCGATTTAAGCCTCCCTATCACTCGCTGATACTCATCAACTTCGTACTTATCTGATTGAGCTAATTCTTCAGTAGTAATTTCGAATACCATGCCTAATATTTCATCTGCAAGATCGCAAGTATCAACTGCTATCGGATGGTGTGTTTCACCACTAAGATCAACCACATGCTGATCTTTAATCTCAACCATTGCTAGCTTATAGCCCAATAACTCATCCGCATGACCTTCCAACTCACGCCCAAAAGTTTCAAATTGGACTTTTATACTTTGTAATGTTCCATATGAAAATAAAAACTCCATTTTTGACAGCCTTAAAATTCTAGTTAAAAAATCATACAAAAAAAGCCCTACGAATAGGGCTTTTTAATTTTAACGAAATGAACCAATTATGGTCTTAAATAAGTAAACCCTTTTTGTTGTAAATGTGATAATTCCGCAACACCACTTGGAACAATATCAGAACTCTCGGCATCATACAAGTGATCACTTACATTGACTTTCTTACCCTTAACAGTGTTAGCGCAAACCTTAAAAGTGACCCCTTGATCCTTTAAACTAGCAATTTTTGCTTGCATTGCATCTGTTGCATTTCCGGTAGGAAACTTGGTATTTTTTGCTTCTTCAGGTAACAATAATAAAGACAGTCCCATACCATGCATTACAACTCTGATATCCATATTTTTTGCACCTACTGCGTTAATATGATTCTGAATATTTCTTAATGCACCACCCTGCCTTTTAGCGTTATCATAATTAACATGATAGGCAACTTTTTGGGTTCCATAATCTGCCTGAGCACTAACACTAAAACCAAACACCATACCTACCAAAGCAAAAGCAGTGGTACAACCCTTTATAATTTTCTTTATCATAACTCAACTCTCCTCTTAGTTAAAATATAACCAGCCGAAACTAACCAGCTACTTCTGACAATATATCATAAATAAATATTTAATATTTAATATTTAATATTTACGTCCAACACTTAAAATAATGAGTTTATCCATATCAATAAGTCTTTCATAGGCATTTTTAATGTCTTTTGAGCTAATATTCTTGATTTTATTGGTAAAACTATTCAAATAATCCAGTGGTAGCTCATAAAAACCAATAATAGAGAGGTAAGTGAGAATATTTGCATTGCTGGCCGTCTCTAAAGCGAAGCCACCAATGATATTATCCTTGCCATCTTGTAAATTTTGAGGGTCAATCTCATTATTTCTGAAATTTTTGAGCGTTTCTAATACGACTTTTTTGGCTTGATCTGCTTGCGAATTTTTGGTTTGTAAATTGATTAAGAAAAAACCATTAGATTGCATTTTTGTAAAGTAGCTAGAAGTCGAATAAGCCAAACCTCTTTGCTCGCGAATTTCTTGGCTTAAAAGCGAATTAAGACCGCTACCGCCCAAAATATGATTACCCAAATATAGTGGATAATAATCAGCATGTGTACGGTTAATGCCAACTTGCCCGATTAACAAATGGGTTTGAGTTGATGGAAATTCAATATGCTCTTGTATTGTTTTTGATAAGGGCAAAACTAGCTCATTGCGTGGTGCTTTTTGTCCACTATTTAACCCATGTGAAATTTGACGAGCTATTTGCATGGCTTTCGTTTTAGAGATGTCGCCTACCAAGGCGATGGTCAAATTTTTAGCAACATAATAGCGCTGATAATGCTGGATTAAATCAGCAAGATTGATTTTTTCAAGAGATTCTTTGCTGCCAATTTTTTTATGTGCATAAGGGTGCTGGCCAAATACTAATTCATTAAATCTTGTATTAGCAATACTACCTGGACTTTGCTTGGCAGCTTCAATAGCGCGAAGAGTTTGCTTTTTCTCACGACTTAAATAGTGTTGCTGATAGTCAACTTTAGAAACTACTTCAGTGAACAAATTTAATGAGGATTGCAAGATGTCACGACGCGTTAAACTGCGCATAGAAATAATCGACATATCTTTAAGCGAAGCCGACGAAAACTCAGTACCCAGTGATTCAAATTTATTGATAATTTGCTCTTCTGTATGATACTTACTTGCGGTGCCAATTAGGCTACTGGTGAGTGATGCTAATCCGTGCTTATCGCCATCTCTAGAACTTGCAGCGTCAAAGTTAAGCGCCACATCCAACATTGGCAAGCCTTTGGTTTGGGTAAATAACACTTTAGCACCTTCAGGTGTTGTCCATTGGTCAATATCTACCTTAGCATTAGCTTGGGTGATTAACAACAAAAATAAGATTAATAGTTTCACTTGATTGCCTTGGTTATAAGTTCAACAGAATTTACTTGTGAGAAATCAAGATACTTTTTAGCGACATTTGAGATGTCTTTAGCCTTAATTTCGTTCATATTAGCAACATACGTAAACATTTTATCAATACCCAAACCTACAGTTTCTAGCATGCCTAAATAGTAAGCTTGGGTGTGTATAAGATCTTGTTCAAAAACAAAACCCGCTTCAAGCTGGGCTTTGGTACGCACAAGTTCATCTTGAATGAGTTCTGGCTTATCAATCAATTCTTTAACTTGATCTTTAATAGCGTCAATCAACGTTTGATTATCAACCCCGTCGGCTGGCACAAAGCTAATAATAAAGAGTGTTTCATGTTTATCATAAAGACGATAACTAACACTTATTGCTGAGGCAATTTGCTGATTGCGAATAAGTTTTTTCGACAATCCATTATCTAAAACATAAGACAACATTTCTAATTGATAAGCTTGATTTTCATCAGTTGTGGTTTTCAAGCTTGGCACATGAAAGCCCAAAGTATAAAACGGTAGTTTAGCTTTAAGCTCAAGTTTTTTGGACTGGCCAGTTTTGGCTATTGACGCATAGCGTTTAATTTTTTCAATATTAGAATTTGATGAATACTGCCCAAAATAACGTTTAGCATGATTGATCACTTCTTGAGGATCAACATCACCCACAACCACTAATGTAGCGTTATTAGGCGCATAGTAAGTTTCATACCAATGACGTAAATCACTTAGACGATAGGTTTCAATATCTGATTTAAAACCGATAACAGGCGCATGATAAGCACCCTTTTGATCAAATGAGATTAAACGTAAATTCTCATAAACCTTAGCGTTAGGGTTGTCTTCTACACGCAGTCTGCGCTCCTCGATAACCACTTGTCTTTCTTTTTCTAACTCAATGCCTGAGAAGGTCAAATTGCGCATGCGGTCGGCTTCCATCTTAATAGCTAACTCTAATTTAGAGTTATGCATTTTTTGATAGTAGGCCGTATAGTCTTTTGAAGTAAATGCATTGTCATTACCACCATTACGAGCGATAATTTTTGAAAACTCACCGACTTTATAGTCATGTGTGCCTTTAAACATCATGTGTTCCAACATATGTGAAATACCCGTATTCGGTTGTTTTTCATCGCTAGCGCCGACCTTATACCAAAGCTGGGAAATAAACACAGGTGCCCGACGGTCTGTTTTAACAATGATTTTTAAACCATTATCTAGGGTTGCTTGGGTTACCTTTTCATAAGCTCCAAGCATAACATTAGCTTCAATAGTATTCGAAAATGCGCTTGTGGACAAAAAAAAGGCTAGTAAAATTAGATTCTTCATATTCATACAATTATAGTGAAAAGTTTTGTTTAATTTTTTAAAAAAAGATAAATCTGACCAAGTAGAAAAAGGTTCTACATTAAAACAACGTCTGGCCAAATCAAGGCAAAAACTAGGCTCTGGCTTATCCAGTCTTTTATTGGGCAAGAAAGTCATCGACGAGGATTTACTGGATGAACTAGAAATGCTTTTGATCACTGCAGATATTGGCATTAATACGACGGATAAAGTTTTAGAGTCGGTGCGTCAAAATGCCTCTCGAAAAGTTTTAAAGGATTCTGATAGCTTATATGCATTCTTAAAAGAAGCACTAACAAAGCTACTAATAGAAGACAACCAGCTCAATACAGATACCAATGAAACTTTTGTCATTTTGGTGGTAGGTATAAATGGTGCGGGTAAAACTACTACCATTGGCAAACTGGCTAAATCTTTTCAAAATCAAGGCAAATCTGTCATGCTTGCGGCTGGTGACACTTTCCGCGCTGCTGCGGTTGAACAACTTAAAGTTTGGGGTGAGCGTAATGAAATACCTGTGGTCGCTCAAACAACTGGATCTGATGCTGCTTCTGTTATTTATGATGCTTATGAATCCGCCAAGGCTAAAAAAATTGATATTCTTATTGCTGATACCGCAGGAAGATTACATACTCAAGGTAATCTAATGCAAGAGCTTGAAAAAATAAAGCGTGTACTAAAAAAACACAATGAAAATGCCCCGCATGAAACTATGCTGGTTATTGATGGTGGCTCGGGGCAAAATGCCATTAATCAGGCTAAAGAGTTTAACAAGACAGTTGGACTAAGCGGCATTAGTATCACCAAGCTTGATGGCACTGCTAAAGGTGGTGTGGTATTTGCTATTTCTGATGAGCTTAAATTGCCCGTACGCTATATTGGTGTTGGTGAAGGGATTAATGATTTAAAGCCTTTTAACGCTAAAAAGTTTGTCGACGCATTGTTTGAGTAGTACTCATATCTAAGGTTGATTTTCATTTGAAATTAATAACTTCAAATGGTATGATTATTCACCATAGCTCCAATCAAATCATACATATTTTTTCAAGGTCACTTAATGTTTAAAAAATTAATATTAATCTTAGGTTTGCTCGTATCATTTCAGTCAATGTCGGATGGCGATTTATTTGACGAGCATTTTAATGATTATTCTGAAAATTTAAGTGATGCTCAAGATGCCAACAAAAAAGGTGTGTTTGTTTTTTTCTTTATGGATGACTGTCCTTTTTGCCAAAAAATGGAGCGTCAAGTATTAAATCAGCCTGACGTTATTAAATATTTTAAAACGCATTTTTTAAAT
>JAOMMB010000006.1 GCA_028352435.1 Candidatus Thioglobus sp.
AATCATTAGCTTCTTCTTTAGAACGCATTGATCGCGTTTCATGCTTAACCGCATCATACAAACGAGTTTCTTGCACTATCTTGCCACCTTCTTCAAGAATATCTTGTTGACGTTCGACTTCTAGGTTAATAGCACGTTCTATAAATTTAAAAGAGTTGATATTTTTAAGCTCTGCTCGTGTACCTAATTCTTCTTGGCCCATTGGACGAATGGAAACGTTTGCATCACAACGAAATGAACCTTCTTGCATATTGCCATCGCAAATACCAATATATTGTACCAATGCATGAATTTTTTTAGCATAAGCTACAGCCTCTTTAGCGCTGCGCATATCAGGCTCTGAAACAATCTCAAGCAGTGGTGTGCCAGCACGATTTAAATCTATTGCTGTGTACTCGTTAAACATGTCATGTACTGACTTACCCGCATCTTCTTCCAAATGAGCACGCGTCACACCAATCACTTTGGTTTCATCGCCTATTTTAATTTCAATTTCACCTTCACCAACTATCGGTAAATCCATTTGTGAAATTTGATAACCTTTTGGTAAGTCTGGATAGAAGTAGTTTTTTCTATCAAAAATATTTCGCTGATTAATGTGCGCATTAACTGCTAAACCAAACTTAATTGCCTTATTGACAGCTTCCACATTTAATACTGGCAATACACCTGGTAAGCCTAAATCAACTGCGCAAGCCTGAGAATTTGGCGCTTGACCAAACTTAGTAGAAGCCGATGAAAATATTTTTGATTTTGTGCTTAATTGTGCATGAATCTCTAAGCCAATGACTATTTCCCATTCCATACTAATCCTCCTGTGGCATTTGCTGATGCCAGTCAGTTTGTAGTTGGAACTGGTGTGCGATATTTAACAATTTAGACTCAGACCAATAATTTCCAATCAGCTGTAAGCCAACTGGTAGTTTATTTGAAAAACCTGCTGGAATACTCATGGCTGGTAGGCCCGCTAAATTAGCACTTAGCGTATAAATATCGGCTAAATACATCGATACTGGATCTTTAACTGAACCTAAATCAAAGGCAGTTGTTGGTGATACTGGACCCATAATCACATCAACATCATGAAATGCTTTTTTAAAATCTTCGCTAATTAAATGACGTGTTTTCTGTGCTTTTAAATAATAAGCATCATAATATCCAGCTGATAATGCGTAAGCACCAATCATAATACGGCGTTTAACTTCACTGCCAAAACCCTCTGAGCGAGAGCGTGAATATAAATCTTCCAAATCTTTTGGGTTTTCACAGCGATATCCATAACGCACGCCATCTAGGCGTGATAAGTTTGATGAACATTCACAAGGTGCAACAATATAATAAGTGGGTATGGCATAAGCAGAATTAGGTAGTGAGATCTCTTTTACTACAGCA
This sequence comes from Candidatus Thioglobus sp., assembly GCA_028352435.1. Classification (GTDB taxonomy): domain Bacteria; phylum Pseudomonadota; class Gammaproteobacteria; order PS1; family Pseudothioglobaceae; genus Thioglobus_A. The sequence goes on from JAOMMB010000006.1 coordinate 1,393, forward strand.
CCCATAGCTTCAAACTCTTTGATGGCATTCATTACTTGGCTAGCAACATCATCATCCAAGCCTTCAGAGAAAAACTCTTTTGGTAGGCCAATGGTTAACCCTTTAATTGAATCATTTAAATTAGCCGTGTAATCAGGTACATCTTGTTCAGCTGAGGTTGAATCTTTTTCATCAAAACCAGCCATTGCATTCAAAACAATAGCCGCATCTTGAGCTGTTTTAGTCATCGGCCCTGCTTGATCTAAGCTCGATGCATAAGCGATCATGCCATATCTAGAAACACGTCCATAAGTTGGTTTTAACCCTGTAATACCACACAAACTTGCTGGCTGGCGAATAGACCCACCTGTATCTGTTCCTGTCGCAAAACAGCTTAGTCCGCCTGCTACAGCTGCTGCTGAACCGCCTGATGAACCACCTGGAATTTTCTTTGTGTCCCAGGGGTTTTTAACCGCACCATAAAAAGAGCTTTCGTTGCTAGAGCCCATGGCAAATTCATCCATGTTGACTTTGCCCAGCATAACGGTATCAGCTTGATTTAGTTGATGTGAAACCGTTGCATCATAAGGTGAAATAAAGTTGTCTAGCATTTTAGAGCCAGCTGAGGTTTTAACCCCTTTTGTACAAAATATATCTTTATGCGCGTAGGGGATACCTGTCAGAATATTACTAGTTCCAGCAGCAATCTTATCATCTGCAGTTTGAGCTTGCTTCATGGCTAGCTCATCTGTTAGCGTAATAAAAGCATTCAGATCAGACTTTTTAATACGGTCTAAATAATGCTGAGTAATTTCTACAGATGAAAATTCTTTGTCTTTTAAGCCTTGTGCAAGTTGCGCAATGGTTTTTGTATAGATACTCATATTTATTCGATAACCGTTGGCACTAAATAATGCTTATTGCCAATTTTTGGTGCAATTGATTGAAATAATTCTGATTGATCCTCTTCTGTTACAACATCTGCACGCAGCCTTTGTGTCATGTGAAGTGGGTGAGCCATTGGCTCAATACCATCCGTTTCAATGGCGCCTAATTGCTCCGCTAAACCCAAAATAGCGTTTAAGTCTTTAGTATTGTCTTTTAACTCAGCTTCACTTAGAGACAAGCGAGCCAAATATGCAATTTGCGTTACTTCTTGCTCAGACAGGGACATACTTATAACATTGGAATCTTGTTAAAGATTCTAAGTGGCTTAGAGAAAGAAGAGCGTAATATGTTTAAATCACGTTGCATCCACTGCATAGAAGTTTGCATATCTGTCATATTTTTGTTCATTTCTTCCATGTTAATAAGCATTGGCTCTAATGAATCCATCTTTACACTAACACGTGTTAAATCAGCGGCAATAGAATCTAATGCATTAAGTTTAAATGCAATGACGTCCATATTTTTATCAACCTTTGAAAAGCTCTTTTGCATTTGAGCGACCGATGTTGTCATTTTACTGACATTATTTGAAAGTTTTTCAATACTACCCACCATAGATGACATGTTGCTACCCATTTTTGGATCCATAGCATCAGCAAGGCGTGTCATATCAGTAGTGATTGTATAAATGACAACAAAGAAACCCATGATAATTGCACTAAAAACAGCCAAAGCTGGCAAGAACATACGTTCGAATTTTGAATCAGTGCGCTTATCTGCATTTTCGAGCATTTTTTCCAAATCAGAAATGCTTGAAGTAATCATCACCTCATCGTCTTTGATTGGTGCTTTTTTTTGCTTACTATCTGTCATTTACTACCCTTATATTATGGTTAACAAAAATCCCCAATTACTTGATCTAGCTTCTCTTTTTGATATTTATCACTGATGTATGATTCACCTAATTTTTTCATTAGAATGAGTCGAATATTGCCATCAATCACTTTCTTATCAACACTCATGGCTGACAAGAACTCAGAAGCGCTAATTTTACCGTCTACACTGATTGGTAAATTAGATTTTTCTAATAAATCTTGAATTTCAGATACCTCTTGGCTGGTTAAATCACCTTCTAGTTGTGATAATTTCGCCGCCATTAACATCCCCACAGAGATCGCCTCACCATGTAAAAATACACCATAGCCGAGTGTGTTTTCAATAGCATGGCCAAAAGTATGGCCTAAATTTAATAAAGCTCTTTTGCCAGATTCCAACTCATCTTGAGCAACGATATCTGCCTTATCTGTGCAAGATTGATATACTGCTTGGGTGATCAAACCCTTGTCTCTATTCATTAAATTATGAATATTGTCTTGTAAAAATTTTAAAAAATCGCGGTTACCTAATAATCCATATTTAATAACCTCAGCCATGCCAGCTGCATATTGTCTACCATCTAAAGTATCAAGTGTATCAACATCGATCAGCACGCATTTTGGCTGATAAAATGCGCCAATCATGTTTTTCCCTAAAGCATGATTAACACCTGTTTTTCCACCGACACTAGAGTCAACCTGAGAAAGTAAAGTAGTTGGAACTTGAATAAAATTTACACCGCGCTGATAACTACTGGCAGCAAATCCTGTCATATCACCAACAACACCGCCACCTAAGGCGATTAGTGTACATGAGCGGTCAAAACGATTCTTTAATAAAGCATCAAAAATTAAATTCACTGTGTCCAGTGTTTTATATTGCTCGCCATCAGGCAAAACAACATCAGCCACTTTAAATGAACCAAGTAATGACTTAATTTGCTCTAAATAAAGAGGGGCTACTGTTGTATTGGTAACGATCATTACCTGCTTACCAGTAATATGTTTGGTGAGTAATTCTGCCTGAGACAATAGCGCCTGACCGATGTAAATCGGATAAGATTTAACGCCTAAATCAAGCTGTAGTGTCTTCATTAGGCGTACTCTCGCTTTTCACCATCACCGGCAACATTCTCAATGCAACGGCCGCACAATTCAATATGCTCAGTATGCTGACCAACATCTTCGCGATGATGCCAACAGCGCACACACTTTTCATTTTCTGATTTACTTACTTTAATAAACACCCCTTCTAACGCCTCAATACATTCATCTGTTTTATCAATCAATGGATGAATACGCGCATCTGAAGTAATAAACACAAAGCGAAGCTCATCGTCTAGCTGATCTAAAGCTTGATAAGTTTTTTCATCACAATACAAATCAACTTGTGCATCTAACGATGAGCCAATCGTTTTGTCGCTTCGCATGACTTCCATTTGCTTGCGAATGAATGGATTAATGTTTCTAGCAGTATCGATAGCAATATTCTCATAGCCCACTGACAAGCCTTCATACCATTCGCTTAAGAAAATACTTTGTGATTTTTCATTAGGCATGTTTTGCCAAATCTCCTCAGCAGTAAATGACAACACAGGAGAAAGCCAGCGAACCATTGCCTCAAGAATATGATTAAGTGCTGTTTGAGCGCTTCGTCTTGCTCTAGAATCTTCTTGAGTGGTGTATTGTCTGTCCTTAATGACATCCAGATAGAATCCACCCAAATCATTACTACAAAAATTCAGAATAAGTTGCATGGCATTATGGAAATTATATTGCTCATAAGCTTTTAAAACTTGCACTTGCAAGTCTGCTGTTTTAGACACAATCCACTTATCTAAATCTAGCATATTATCAAACTCAATCGCGTTTTGTACCGGGCTAAAGCCACTAGTATTTGCCAGCATAAAGCGCATGGTATTGCGAATACGTCGATAAGAATCAGCTGAACGATTTAAAATTTCATCAGATACAGTCATCTCACCGGTGTAGTCAGTAGAGGCAATCCATAAGCGCAAGATATCAGCACCTAAATTATTTACCACTTTTTGTGGACTCATCACATTACCCAATGATTTACTCATTTTCTTACCGTCTTTATCAACAGTAAATCCGTGGGTTAATACTTGCTTATAAGGCGCCTTGCCATTGATGGCTACTGATGAAATAAGAGATGATTGGAACCAGCCTCGATGCTGATCAGAGCCTTCTAAATATAAATCAGCAACATCAGACAAGCCATCTCTAGCTTTAAGAACAGCAAAATGACTAACGCCAGAATCAAACCAAACATCTAATGTGTCAGTGGCTTTTTCATAATCCTGCGCATCAGCCCCTAATAAATCTTTAATATCTGTTTCAAACCAAGCCTCAATCCCCTCTTTTTCAATCATTGCTGAAATACTTACAAATAATGCTTGAGTATCTGGATGTAGTTGCCCTGTTTGTTTATGAGTAAACAATGTGATTGGAACACCCCAAAATCTTTGACGCGAAATACACCAATCAGGACGATTGCCTACCATCAGCTCGATACGCTTCTTGCCCCAATCTGGAATCCAGTCTACCTTTGGAATCTCTGCATTAACCGCATCTCTTAATCCATTATCCTGCATAGAGACAAACCATTGTGGCGTTGCTCTAAAAATAACTGGCGTCTTATGTCGCCAGCAATGTGGGTATGAATGTACCAATGGCGCATGTTTAACCAGTGTATTGGTTGACTTTAAAATTTCAATAACACTTGCATTTGCTTTAAAAATAAATTGACCAGCTAATAGCTCTGTATCTTCAAAGAATACACCACGGCCATCAACTGGACAATTAACAGGTAAATCATATTGTTTACCAACAATAAAATCTTCTTGTCCATGCGCCGGCGCGGTATGAACTGCACCAGTACCCGCATCAGTCGTTACATGCTCACCTAAAATAATTGGCACTTGCTTATCATAAAACGGATGCTGTACTTGTAAACCTTCTAGATCACTACCGGTAAAAACCATAGGAGCGATACTCGCTTTTAGCTCATAACGCGCTAGAGCATCTTGTGCTAAATCTTGTGCTAATAGTAAATACTCATCGCCAGTATCTGCTAATACATAACTCATTTCAGGGTGAAGAGCGACAGCCTCATTGGCAGGCAGCGTCCAGGGTGTTGTGGTCCAGATAACAACAAAAACTGGCTTATCAACCTTAAAAATACTGCTATCAATAATACGAAATTTAACATCAATAGCATCTGATTGCTTATCTTTATATTCTACTTCAGCCTCTGCCAAAGCTGAGCCACACTCCGTACACCAGTGCACAGGCTTATAGCCCTTAGACACATGACCGTTATCAACAATTTTTCCTAGGGCGCGAACAATGTCTGCTTCGTACTGGAAGTCTTTGGTTAAATATGGATTATTCCAGTCACCTAAGATACCCAAACGTTGGAAATCAAGCTTTTGTTTAGCAACTTGAACATCGGCATATTTTCGACATTCCGCTCTAAATGAATTGGCATCAATTTTTACCCCAGCCTTACCCTTCTTCTTTTCAACATTTAGCTCGATTGGCAAACCATGGCAATCCCAGCCTGGCACATAAGGCGCATCATAGCCCGATAAAGACTTAGATTTAACAATAATATCTTTTAAAACTTTATTAACAGCGTGGCCAATATGAATGTCACCATTCGCATATGGAGGGCCATCATGTAATGTAAATTGAGGTTTACCTTGATTATGCGCACGAATTTGACCATACAAATCATCGTCTTGCCATTTTTTAAGAAATCCACCTTCACGATTTGCAAGATTTGCCTTCATGGCAAACTTGGTGGCAGGTAGGTTTAAAGTAGATTTGTAATCAGACATTAGCACTAAAAAGTATAAAAACTAAAAAACACCATTATACGTGATAGGCTTGGTTTTTTGAAAACGAAAATTAAGAGTTAAGCATGATTTATAGCTATTTTATCAATGACAAATAAAGCTTTTAAAAACAACTAAGACATCTAAAGATGGTGCAAAAATTATCACCATTCTCAATATTTTATTGATGTTTAATTATCTCGAAATTGTGGCTAAGAAAATAACCTAGAATTAATCAAATTCTAGAGAGTTATTTTCTAAAGATTTTAAATCGTCTACCAATAACAAAAATAATAAAGCTAACAATTGCTAATGCAACCATTAATAGGCTCATGTAAAACACCGTATCAGCGTTAAGTTCGTTCATAATCATTGTCGTTTTCCTGTTTTTTTTATCAACAGCATTCTATCAACAATGTAGGAATAAATATTTGACCTAGGTTAACTTTTTAAATATTAGCCTAGAGTTTGGCCGCATCAAGCAACAATCTAACCTGTCCAGGTTTTAAATAGTCGTATTCGTTAGCTCTAAGATTTTCAGGCAGACGAATTTCGCCATAACGAATACGGATTAAACGTGACACTTTAAAGCCTAAAGACTCCCAAAGTCTTCTAACTTCTCGTTTTCTACCCTCTTTAAGCACCACTTTATACCAGCGGTTTGCACCTTCACCACCGCCAACAGTTACCCTAATAAATTTAGCAATTCCGTCGTCCAACTCAACACCAGTGGTTAGCTGTTTAATATCTTCACTTTCCACTTGACCTAATACTCTAACGGCATATTCTCGATCAATTTCTGAACTTGGATGCATAAGTTTATTGGCTAAATCACCATTGTTAGTAAACAACAACAAACCAGAAGTATTAAGATCCAAACGACCCACCATAACCCATCTAGACTCTTTAGGCAGTAAGCTATAAACACTCTTACGACCTTCATCGTCTTTATTAGAGCAAATGACGCCAGCTTGTTTATTAAGAATAAGCACTTTAGTTTCTTCTTCTTTATAGCGCTCAAGGTCAATGCTTCTACCATCAATTTTCACTTTATCGGTTATCTCACATTTATCGCCAATTTGAGATGTCTTATTATTAACCTCAATACGTCCTTGCTCAATAAGTCTTTCAGCCCAACGACGTGAGCCATAACCTGCTGTTGCAATTAGTTTTTGTAGTCTTTCAGCCATAATAAATTTCTTGTAATTTGATAATTAGTAAGTAATACCCATTGAATCTCTCACTTCTTCCATGGTTTCCTTGGCGATGCCTCGTGCTTTTTGAGAACCTTCATGAATAATTTGTTTAATTAAATCTGAATCTGCTTGATACTTAGCAATATTCTCTTGCATAGGCATAAGCTCAACCTGAATCGCTTTAATGACTGGCTGTTTACATTCCACACAGCCCATCTTGGCTTTCGTGCAACCATCCACAACCCAATCGCGTGTTTGGCTATCTGAATATATCTCATGCAGTTGCCAAACAGGGCATTTATTTGGATCACCCGCATCAGTCAGCTTAATACGCGCAGGATCTGTTGGCATGCGCTTAACTTTAGCCTCAATTTCTTCAGACTTATCTCTCAAAGAAATGGTATTGCCATAAGACTTACTCATCTTTTGCCCATCTAAACCTGGCATTTTTGATGCTTTGGTGAGTAAAGATATCGGTTCAGGCAAAATAATTTTTCCAGTCCCCTCAATATACCCTGCTAAACGCTCACGATCACCCAAAGTAATATTTTGCTGTTCTTGTAATAAAGCTTGAGCTTTAACCAAAGCCTCATCATCACCCGTTTCTTGATAAGCCTTGCGCAATGAATGGAATAACTTAGCTTGTTTTTTACCCATTTTGCCAATAGCAGCTTCGGCTTTTTCTTCAAAATCCACTTCACGACCATAGATATGATTAAAGCGTCTTGCGACTTCACGAGTCAGTTCAATATGCGCAACCTGATCCTCGCCAACTGGCACCAAACCAGCTTTATACATTAAGATATCCGCACTTTGCAACAAAGGATAACCCAAAAACCCATAAGTGCCCAGGTCTTTAGTTTGAAGTTTAAGTTGTTGATCTTTATAAGAAGGTACACGCTCAAGCCAGCTTAGTGGCGTGGTCATGGATAATAATAAATGCAACTCAGCATGCTCTGGTACTTTTGACTGAACAAAAATCGTTGCTGTATTTGGGTTAATGCCAGCTGCAAGCCAATCAACCACCATTTCTATGACATTTGCTTCAAGATCAATTTTGTCAGAATAGTGTGTGGTAAAAGCGTGCCAATCTGCTACAAAAAAATAAGAATCATACTCATTTTGTAGCTCAAGCCAATTTTTTAATACACCATGATAATGGCCCAAATGCAGCTGGCCTGTTGGTCGCATGCCGGATAAAACTCGATTGTCTTGCATTGCTCTAGCGTTAAGTTAATTAACGCGCATTATACCAAGCCTGCCCTTACTTGTGCGTAAAGCGCGAGCCCGTCTAGAACTAAATTTGGTTTAATTTGAGTTTGCTGATTGAGCCTAATCCCAATCATTTTGGCATCACCCCCTGTTAGGATAATTTGTAAATCACCATACTGATTCAGATAGTTGTTAATTTGCTCATTAATCACACTCATCAGCATCTGTGCTGTGCCATATTCCCAGGCGTCTGTCGTGTTATTAGCGCTTTGACCCAACAACAACTGTTTTGATTCACTAGAAAATTGCTTAAAACTACGACGTAAAACACCCAAGCCCGGCATAATTAACCCGCCTTTGTGTTTGCCATCAGCAAGCAATAAATCAAACGTCAGTGCACTACCTGCATCAATAATAAGCCGTGTTTGGTTAGGATACTGATCCACACTTGCAATCATCGCTAAAAAACGATCTACCCCTAGTTCTTGGGGTGATTCATAGGCTGAGATAAATTGCTGAAATGTTGATTCTGATTCAACAAACACTGTATTTTTCAAACCCTCTAAAACAGATCGATCACCCACACAGCTTACAAAAATTTGATCAGCCTCAGGTAGCAACCCAACATTAAAGTCTGACATTAAAACAGAATTATAATCACCATTAAACAGCCATTTAATGGCGGTATTGCCAATATCTATAAATAAATTAGGCATCTGCAAATACAATGCTTAGTAATACAGATTTAGTCATGGTTTATCCTGATGAGTTGAGCACCCTGTGCATCATTAAGTGTAATTTGATCATCCTCATGTGCAATTTCTATCGTCGCTAGGCATAAAGATTTTGCGTCTATTTTTACACGACGCACAACAACGCCTGATGCTTTAGCTGAACTTGAACCTAAAGCAAATAGCTTATCACCTACCTTTAAATCATCTTTACACTCAAACATGCGAAGTCTGCGCTTAGATTTACCTAAATAATGCAAACGTGCCACCACTTCTTGCCCTGGATAACAACCCTTGGTAAAGCTTACACCTACTTCATCAATATCCAAATTTAACAACTGCGGTACAAATTTCTCAGAAGTATCTAGCGTTACTTCAGCAATGGTATTGCCAATGCAAGCTTTTTCCCAAGTGCTCTCATCCGCCAACTCAACAGCATCTAGCGTTTCAACCAAGGCCACAGACTGCTGATCATTGAGCTTAAAAGCGCCCTTAAAATCTTCATCAACAATACCCAGCTGGATTATGTCATTACTTAAATCACTAATCTGCACATCCGACATCATCTTAAACATGGTTAATCGCTTAATGATTACATCCGCTAAATCCATCGGAAATGACAAATAATAGCTTTCATTTTTTTTCATCACCCATATCAATGCAATAATCTTACCCTGATGCTGACAATAAGCATTTAGTTGAACAACCCCTTGTTCTAAAGTGTTAATATCATTAGAAAATTGGCCTTGTAAAAAGCTTTGCACATCTTTTCCAGTGAGCTCTAAAAGAGTTCGATGGTTTAATTGACAGATCATATTCTTAAGATAGATATAAAAACACCTATTTTAAACCAATTTTCATTAGACGAAAAAAAACCCCAGACCAAAGTCTGGGGTTTTAAGTACTTAACTTAGAGTTAAGTTAACTGTTTTTCTAAATTAGATTTAGAATTTAACAGAAAGGTCAGCTTCAAAAGTCTTAGTTTCTGCAGTAGCAGAAGTGTCTTTATTAGTGTACGTGAATGCAAGAGTTGCACCAGAAGCTAAAGGACGAGAAACACCAACTTGTGTGTAATCTTCATCAGCTGCAGTAGCAAAACCAATAGTACCAGATTTAACTGTTACTGTATTACCAGCCATGCTTGTTTTAGCCATAATCTGTGAGTTTGAATTACCTTGTGAACCTGTACCACCAAGTTCAACTGCAAAGATTGAAGAATCAGTTTCAGTAACCAAAGCATCAGCATCAGCATCGATCCAAGCATAACCTAGAGAAACACCGTTAACATCTTTAGTAATGTTACCAAAAGTAACATCAGAGCTAGCTGCATCATCGCTCTTAGTTTCTAAACGAACACCAAAACCAGCTACGTCACCAGCAATACCGAATGAATCTACAGTTTGAGAGTTGCGCTTAGCTTGAACAGTAAAACCAGCTACTTTAGTAGAAACACCAGCATACATGTTGTTGTCAATTGAAGTAAAGCCAGTAGAACCAGTAGAAGAACCAGAGTTACCCATGTATACGTTCATGCCACCTAATGTAGTAGATAAATGTACTTTGTTGTTCGAACGACCACCTTCGTCGATTTCACCTAAAAGAGCTGTAGTTCCTGAAGTGAAGTTACCAGCCTTAACTGAAACATCACCGATTTTAGAAGTGATGTATTGGTTTTCAACAACTAAACCACCAGCACCATTTGATGCTACGTCTACGATTACTGAAGTATCGCCAGACTTGCCTCTAAGCTTTAAGTTAACTTCTGTGTTAGTTTTGTTAACGTTTGTAGTAGTCTCAGTATCAACGTTTTGGTATTCAAACTTTGCATCACCAGAGATAGAAAGATCAGCCATTGCAGCTGAAGTCATTGTTGCTGCAACTGCAGCGATTAATAATTGTTTTTTCATTTTAAAACTCCTAATTTTTATAATTGTTGCTAGATTGCTCTAGCGTTTTTCTCAACAATGTTGTCAAGATGGTGCGTATTATAAGGATATGATTTTCAAAGTCAACACTTATTTGCAAAAAAAATACAAAAAAATGCAAATATACTACAAATAGAGTGTTTTTAACCCTCTAAAGCCCTCTTAAAAGCCTTTTGTGACGCTGTTTTAGCGGTTTTTTGATAAAAATACAACAAATGCGCAAAAATATGACAAGCGACACACAGCAATCCTGCGCTTAGCAGGGCAAAAAGTCAAATGACTGTAAAGCCTTATTGATAATGGCTTTATATTGAGTTTTAATGGGTTTTATCGTCTTCTTTTATATACCTATATTTATCTTCACAAACTGCAGACGTTAAAAAACCGAGAACAGGTCTCGGTTTTTTAAATCCCAATAGTTTTAATTATTAGATAAATACAAGGCAAATTCTATTCTCAGCGTCAGAGTGTAGTAAATCTACACGACAAGCTGAGAATATTATTTAACGCAGTAGTTGCTAATAATAAGAATCTATTTACGCGTGCCATGCAATCATGGTTAGTAACATTGGTATCGACAGTATCACATTAATGCTTGAAGCCAACGCAGCATTTTTCTTAGCGGTTGCAATTTGCTCAGCAGTTGCCTCTTTCATACCTAAGATCTTTTGCTGGTTTGGCCAGATGATGAACCATACGTTAAACGCCATGATTGTACCCATCCATGCGCCTAAACCGATAACTTGGAAACCTGGTGCAAGCATATATGCATTTGCAATCGCACCCTTAACGCCAAGCAATACCAAACCAAGAATTAAAGTTGTAGCGGCTGCCATACGAAACCATAGTAGTGCGCGCGGAGCAATGTATTTGCCAATCGCTGCAGGACCTGGGCCATCAGTATCAGCTAATGCTTCACCCATACCTGGAACTTGAACGAAGTTAAAGTAGTAAAGTAGGCCGATCCATATAATGCCAGCAAACACATGTAGCCACACTGTCATACCGTAGTGACTTAGATTTTGAGCTTCTGCAATATTACCATTAAAACTAAAAAATAAAATAATTGATAAAACAAAACCCAATAGAATTTTGTTTTGTACTGAATTAATAAAACCCATCTTTCTCTCCGTTGTTGTAAAGTTGACTATTATAATAGGCTATTTAGTTGGCGTAAGTCAATTTTGAGTTTTTTACCTACTTATATGTATGCCTGAACTACCTGAAGTTGAAACTACCAAAAATGGTTTACTACCCCTAATTAAAAATCAGCGCGTTACTTGCGCTGTTCGTCATCGGGATAATTTGCGCTGGGAAATCCCTAAAGCGCTTAAAACTATCCTAGCTGGACAAGTGGTTAATGGCATTGACAGACGTGGCAAGTATTTGCTTATTCGCTTTGATGTGGGGACGCTTATTATCCATTTGGGTATGAGTGGCTCTATTAAAGTGGTGAATAGTAGTGAAGTATTACGCAAGCATGATCATTTTGAATTAATCTTTGATAATAACAAAAGCATGCGTTTGAATGATCCACGGCGCTTTGGTGCGGTGTTGTTTTCTAAAGATGGCACGCATCCTCTGCTTGATAATTTAGGGGTGGAGCCACTGACCTCTGATTTTAGCGAAACATACCTATATGTAGGGTCTCGCAAAAAAGTGCAAAATATTAAGGCCTTTATTATGGATAGTAAAGTGGTTGTAGGTGTGGGTAATATTTATGCTTGCGAGAGTTTGTATGCCTCGGGTATTGATCCGACACGTGCGGCAGGTAGCATTTCTATGGCGCGTTACAAAAAGCTGACCCAAAATATTAAACAAATTTTAGAGCGTGCGATTAAAGCCGGTGGCACAACTTTGCAAGATTTCACGCAAGTTGATGGCTCGCCTGGATATTTCGCACAGACTTTAAACGTGTATGGGTGTGAAAACAAGCCATGCGTTACTTGTGGTGGTAAAATACAACGAATTATCCAAAACCAACGTTCAACTTTTTATTGTAAAAACTGCCAATCATGAGTGATATCGATACCCCACAAGAATTATTTGAAACTAACTGTGCTATTAACTCCGAGCCGTTTGCACTGCAAAATTTAGGCAGCTATATGGAGCCTGAGTTTAGTGAAAACTGTATTGTGATTATTGATCCAGGAATGCCAGTACATAATCGTGCGTACGCAGTTGTGCGCTATCAAAATGATATGTATTTCCGCCAATACATTGAACGCGGTGGTGATAAATTTTTAATACCTTTAAATACACAACACGACGAAATCCAGCTTGACGGCGAGTTTGAGGTGGTAGGTTGTGTGGTACAGCAAAAACAGCGCAAGCAAAAGCCGCTACATTACTATCACCTTAATCAAACGACTAAGAGTATGGATTTTAGTATTAGTGGCAAAATTAAAGCTAAAGAGGAACAGTAATGGAAAAGAAAGTGCACTTAATTTTTAGCGTAGTTATGTCTTTTTTTATGGTGATGGTTATGTCTTTTGTTGTTACCTATAAGAATGTCGGCTGGACAGATCAAACTATTGATTTATGGTTATCAAGCTTTCTTTATGCTTGGGTCGTTGCATTTCCGCTTATTTTCATATTTGCACCGATTTTTAAAAAAGCTATTGTCAAATTTTTAAGCAAATAACTACCTAATCAACTCATAAGAGTCAATTTTTCTTATATCGCAGCGTAACAAAATGAAAAAATAGGCGTTTACTTATAGTAAATAACTATTTTGAGGCTTTGTTAGAACAAAGAAATAAGGGAAATTAAACTTATGAAATCCAAATGAGGTGTGCCATACGCCCTGATTGTGCACCATCTCGGCGATAAGAAAAATACTTATCTTTTTGCTTGAAGGTGCATTCATCACCACCTGTGATTGACTCAACACCCAAATCTTTTAAAATAATTCTAGCTGCTTGGTAAATATCCAACTGATGCTTATCGCCTTTTTGTATGAATGCATCTTTGAGTTGTGCATCTTTAGCAATGAACTGCTGATAAACCTCATCACCTACCGTAAATGCCGCTTGAGAAATAGCAGGGCCAAAGTGGGCTAATAAATTGGCATCGCTAAACTTAGCAATGGTTGATTCAATCACGCCATTTAATACACCCTTCCAGCCTGCATGAACCACGCCTACTTGCGTACCGGATTGGTTAGAGATAAAAATTGGCAAGCAGTCCGCAGTTAGCACTGCACAAACCACGCCTTTTTCTTGGGTGATAACGGCGTCGCCGATACACTCAGCACTTGAGGCTTCCAAGCAAATATTAGAATGAGTCTGCTCCAGCCATTTAGGCTCACTAGGCAGGCTATATGCTTGAATAAGTTGCACTCGATTGCGTGCCACTGTTTGTACATTATCATTGACATGCATGGCTAAATTAAAATCAGCATAGCCTGATTCACCTGAGCAGGCCTTGCCTGCTCCGATAACAAAATGGCGAGTAGTGGAGACCACTTGTACGTTATCTGGAAGGCCAAATTGCTGTTTGTTGCTAGATAGGGTCAAACTTTGCTAACGCTTTAAGTAAATCATCCAAATCTTTTGGTAATGGCGCCTTCCAAGACATCTCTTCACCAGAAATAGGATGCATTAATGTGAGCTTTTTGGCATGCAAAGCTTGACGCTTAAAACCCTTTAAAACATCTTTTAACGCTTCTTCAGCTTTTTTAGGAAAGCGTATTTTTCCTCCATACATAGGATCAGCGATTAGAGGATGCTCTACATAAGCCATATGCACTCGAATTTGGTGAGTGCGGCCTGTTTCCAAAATACATTTAACATGTGTATGGTGCTTAAATCGATCAATCACTCGGTAGTGCGTAACTGCTTCTTTACCTTCACCCTCTTCAACCACGGCTTGTCTAATTCTATCTTTAGGGTCACGACCAATAGGCGCATCCACTGAACCGCCAGAAATCATATGACCATAAACAATGGCAGAATATTCGCGTGAAACTACGTGCGTTTGCAGTTGTTCGACTAGATTTTTTTGTGCCAATTCACTACGCGCGACTACCATTAAACCCGAGGTATTTTTATCTAAGCGGTGAACAATACCTGCACGATCTAGCGTGGCGAGTGCTGGTTCATAATGAAGCAGTGCATTAGCAAGTGTGCCCGTCCAATTACCTGCACCTGGATGTGTTACCAAGCCGACTGGCTTGTTTAATACGATAATATCGTCGTCTTCATACACCACGTCAATAGGAATATCTTCACCTAACCAGGCATTAGACTTTTCTTGAATAATGGACAAGGTAACCACTTCGCCGCCATTTACTTTTTCTTTGGCTTTAAAAGCTTTGTCGTTCACCAATGCTCTACCTGAACGCACCCAGCTGGTAATCTTAGAACGTGAATAATCAGGCAGCATGGTGGCTAAAGCGCTATCAATACGCTGACCAATAAGACGATTTGGAATAACAATGTTTAATAAATTCATGTGATAATTTTACCCTTAAGAGTGCTTCCAGCAAAAACAATAAATACTGACATTTTTAAATTGATTTTATACGTGAGTATATTTTCACCTATAAGGTAAATGTTTTAAATACGGGAGCGCGCAGTAATTCGACGCAAGCAAGTATTTTCAATATTTAACACAATAGATGAAAAAGACGAAACGTAGAAAAGTAATTTGTAATTACAAGTGCTTTTTCTGTCTGCAAGGCAAATTGCTGAATTCTTGATTGAGTATAGCGACCTTCTATATAAATGAAAGAATTTAGCAGTTTAACGTTTCAGAAAGGAAAAGGTCGAAGTAATTTGGCGTCGCGTAAGAGATTTGAACTCCTGTTACCAGGATGAAATCCTGGGGTCCTGGGCCGGACTAGACGAACGCGACAAAACTATTTTAATTGAGATTGTCAAGAGTAATAGTAATTTTTTTATATTATTATATTATAATATATAATATTTTTTTAAATTAAAAGGTGAAAACTATGAAACTACAAATTACAGGTGTTATTACCACTATTTTTTTGATGAACAACGTCTTTGCAAGTGATGGAGAGGCACTATATGGGCAATTATGTGCCAGCTGTCATACATCAAACGCTGGTGTTAAAATTGCACCGCCAATCTTTGCTGTAGTTGATCATGTGCGACAAGCCTATCCACAAAGAGAGGATTTTATTGCTCAAATTATTGAATGGGTTGACGAGCCAAAAGCGGAAGTAGCATTAATGCCTGGTGCAATTCGTAAATTTAATCTTATGCCAAAATTAGGCTATAGTCAGAATGATGTAGAAGAAATTGCAGAATATTTATTTGATAAAGATACTGTTTTGTCAAAAGAATATAAGGAGCATAAAAAGAAAGGTCACGGAAGTCACTAAATTCAGATTAGCGCTATTTGATGGCAATTTTAAATACTATTCATCTGGAATTGCAAGTTAGTTGTTAACAAGCTTCTAGATGACAACAATAGTGCAGACGAAAAAAAACCTCAGATTCTCTACCCCACCCCACCTTTTTTTAAAAGTGAGGTAGGCAGGGGGAAGCTGGGTTAGAGATGTGAGATTAAGTAATTTTATTTATTTAAATTAGATAGAGCTTTTAAATCTTTTAGTGATACTACAGTTAGTGCTTTTTGGTCGGTTGCTTCAAGCATAACAGGTGGTGCAACATTAGCTGAAATCGCTTGATGCCAGCGTATAGCGCATAAACACCATTTGTCACCAGCTTTTAAACCTGCGAAATTGTACATAGGATTAGGGCTGATTAAATCATTACCTTCTGCTTTTGAAAATTGTAAAAATTCGTCTGTCATAATCGCACATACACTGTGATTACCTGAATCATTTGTTGGGACATAACAAAACCCTTTGCGGGTAAAGCCCGTATGACTGCAACATAACTGTAACTGCGTACCTAATACATTCAATTGGTTTTCCATAAAGTTGGCTTGTGTTAATTAACGTAGATAGCTATTCTTATACTTTTCATAAATTATTCCTTATTTGCAACAATTAATTTTAGCACTACCATTGTCTTATTAAGTTTTGATTGTAATACTTTAGGAGCCGCTCTTCTAAAATAATATATTCCAGAGATTGTTTGTCTATAAGGGGTGGCTACTCTGATCTTCTGTATCTGTTTTCTATACTAGTAGAGCTTTTAAACGAAAAAAAACCCTGTATTAACAGGGCTTTTAAGAGTATGGCATCGCCTAGGAGAATCGAACTCCTCTTACCAGGATGAAAACCTGGGGTCCTAACCGATAGACGAAGGCGACATAACATTTCTACTACTTCTGGTGGAGCTAAGCGGGATCGAACCGCTGACCCCGTCGCTGCCAGCGACGTGCTCTCCCAGCTGAGCTATAGCCCCAAAACTTGGTGCGTAGCAAAAGAGGTAAATTATAATGCTGAAGTTAAATTAGTCAAGCTATTATTGGTAAAATAATTGTATGAAACTACAAACCTTTAAAGAAAAAACTTACTCACTTGATATTATGTATCACCTGGGTACTTATGAAAACTCTATTCACTTTATTTTTGATCATGAAAGTAAAACTTGTGCCATTATTGATCCTGCTTGGCATGCTGATCTTTTTATCAACTATGCTAAAGATAAAGGCTATAAGATTACTGATATTTGGCTAACCCATTGGCATGGAGATCATACCAATGCAGCGGATGAAATTGCACAAAAGACTGGCGCCAAAATCACTGCTGGTATTAATGAGCTACCTTATTTAGATATTAAGAATGATTTAGCAACCGTTAATGACGATGATGTCATTAACCTGGGAGGTACTACTGCAAGAATTATCAATACGCCTGGACATACGGCTGGTGGTATTTGCTATTTATTAGATGGACACATTGTTGCAGGCGATACATTGTTTGTTTATGGTGCTGGCCACTGTAGCCTTCCAGGTGCAAGTATTAAGGAACTTTATGACTCCATGCAAAAGCTTAAAAAGGTTGATGATAATGTCATGCTTCATTGTGGACATGATTATGGTTGCAAAATTAACACCACGATGGCTGAGCAAAAATCTGGCAATGCGTATTTACTATTAGATAGTGAGGCTGACTTTACTAGTTTCGTACAGGGCATGTCAAAAGGATTAGTCGCCTATCCTACTGAAGCGCTGACTTTAAAAGAAGTTAAAGCCATGTTATGATTGGATTTTTTGGGGGTTCGTTTGATCCTGTGCACTTTGGGCATTTAAATAATGCACAACAACTTAAAAATGAGCTTAACTTGTCTGAGCTATTTTTAATGCCATGTCGAGAGCCTGTTCATAAAAAAACACTAACCTTTTCCACAGAGCAGCGCCTTCAGATGCTACAAATAGCTATAGAAGACTTTGCAGAGCTTAGTCTGGATACTCGAGAAATTAATAGAAAAAGTGAGTCTTATAGTGTTGACTCGCTAAAAGAAATTGCAATTGAGCTTCCAGAAGAAATTATTTGCTTGATTATTGGCATGGATAGCTTTAACCAATTATCTAGTTGGAAAGACTATCAAAAATTTCATCAATACTGTCATTTGATCGTTCTGGCAAGACCTGGGGAAATAAATGAGCAAAATTATGCTGGATTTACACTCACCCAAAATCCTAAAGACCTTCCTAGCAAGAGCGCAGGTCTCATTTATTTTGCAAAAACAGAGCTTCATGATATTTGTTCAAGTGATATTCGCGGTATTCTGTTTGAAACTTCGCAAGAGGGTAAAATACACGCACAACAGAGCTTGGATGAATTAATTCCAAAGCGTATTATTAACTATCTACAAAAATTATGAGCCTAAACCTAGAAGAGCAACTTAAAGTTGTCACAGATACTATTGACGAATTAAAAGGCGAAAATATCGTCACCCTTAAAGTGCTTGACCAAAGTGCTGATATTGAAGCTATCGTTGTTGCAACAGGTCGCTCTGTTCAGCATGTTCGTGGTATTGCTAATAACATTAAAATTGAAGCTAAACGCTTAGGTATGAAAGTATCTGGTATTGAAGGCACCGAAACTGGTCATTGGGTATTGGTTGATTTAGCAGAAGTAGTTGTTCATTTGATGACTGAAAAGACTAGAGAATTCTACAAACTAGAAAGGCTTTGGTCTGGCGCTGAAAACGACTAAAAGTCAATGAAGATTAACCTGGTTGTGATTGGCAAAAAAATGCCAGATTGGATACAAACTGGGATTAATCATTACCAAAAACAACTCCCCACACAACTCAACTTTAGTCTCATTGCATTAGAGGCTCAAAAGCGCAAAGGTAAAAACATTACGCAAATAAAAGAGTTGGAGGGTGAATTAATTCTTAAAGCAGTTAAAGACTCTCATCTTGTAATTGCTTTTGATGAGCATGGAAAACAGCATACAACCAAGACTGTTGCTCAAAATTTGAGTAATTGGCAGCAAAGTGGTGATACGATATCGCTTATTATTGGTGGTGCTGACGGCTTAAGCGATGCGGTTAAATCTCATGCTAATCTGCTCTGGGGATTGTCAAATTTAACACTGCCTCACTCTATGGCCAGACTGCTGGCGGTTGAGCAAATTTACCGAGCACACTCATTATTAACAAATCATCCTTATCATCGGGAATAATAAAGCATTAATTAAAGGAAATAAAATGAAATTAGAACTCATCAGCTTTAAACTTTGTCCATTTGCACAGCGTGCAATTATTTCTCTCAATATTCAAAATCATGATTTTGAGACAACTTATATCAACCCAATGGATCCGCCTGATTGGTTTAAAGAAATTTCTCCTAACGGACAAGTCCCCCTTCTTAAAGTAGATGACCAAGTTGTATTTGAATCACTGGTGATTACGGAATTTATTGAAGAAATTAGCCAGACAAGCTTCCATCCCAAAGACGCTATTCAGCGGGCTAATAATCGCGCTTGGATTATCTTTTCGGGTGATATGCTTGGTGATATGCTTGGCATTGTTACCGGTGATGAGAAAAAATTCAACGCCTCTAAAGTTGCTCTTTTTAATAAACTTACCAAGGTTGAATCAATTAAAGGCTCTGAAAAATTCTTTAATGGCGACGAATTTAATATGATTGATGCTGCTTTTGCACCTATCTTTATGCGCCTAGCTTGGATTAACGAATTTACCGACAATGCGTTATCGCTTGCAAAATTTAAGAATTTAAATGCTTGGAGTAAGGCGATTTTAGAAATTGAAACTGTCAAAAACTCTATTGTCGACGGGCTAGATGATGTTTATTATTCCAATATAGAAGGACGCGAAGGTCATCTTTCTACTCTTTTAGTCGAAGAAGATTACTAAAGTCATTTATTAAATGATCGCTAGAATGTTTTCTGGTGGTCTACCAATAGCAACACCTTTATCTGTTCGAACAATTGGACGCTCTATCAAAATTGGATGATCGATCATAGCTTGAATTAGCTCATCTTCATTTAGTAACTCATCATCTAAATTATTTTCTTTATAGGCCGCTTCAAAAGTTCTCATTAGACCTCTTGCGTCAGTTTTAAGCTCAATAATCAAAGCTTTTAGCTCATCAAAGCTTGGTGGAGACTCTAGATATTTAATTATTTCAAAATCCAGGCCTTTTTCTTCTAAAATGCCTAATGTTAGTCTAGATTTTGTACATCTAGGATTGTGGTAAATTATTGTGCTCATATTAAAAAGGTTGTTATGAAAAAAATTATTATTATACTCTCTCTACTTGCTGGCTTTAATAGTGCGCATGGTATGACTGTTAATCAAATTGTGGATGCTGGTAAAGTTGCTCAACAGCAAGATAAGCAGATTAAAGCGCCTAGCTTTTCTTTGATCGATACCCAAGGAAATATCCATACCAATCAATCAACCCTAGGAAAATATTTAGTGGTTAATTTTTGGGCAACTTGGTGTCCACCTTGTTTGAAAGAAATTCCTGCTTTTGTAGAGTTCTATGAGAACAATAAAGATCGAGTTTTAATACTTGGATTGGATTATGAGCAGGCCGATAAAAAATCCATTGAGGAATTTACTGACACCTTTATGGTTAACTACCCAATAGTGCTGTTTGACGAACATAACAGCCCTCAGTTTCCTAATTTTGGTGAAGTGATCGGCATGCCCACCACTTATGTTTACAACCCAGAGGGAAAGTTAGTTGATTTTAAAATGGGTGAAATGGATATTGAATCTTTGAAAAACGCTATTTCAAAGTAGCCAACTTTTCGAAGATTTACCTTCATCTCTAACCAGTTTTGGTACGAGATAACCACTCAATTCAGATTTTAGTTGCTGGTGTAATTTAAGCGCCACTTCGTCTTCAACGAAATATCTTTCAGCCCCTGATACATGATCCAGCATATGTAAATAATAAGGCAAAATTCCAACTTTAAACAAATCTAGGCTAAAATTTTTTAATGTATCAGCATGGTCGTTCACCCCTTTTAAGAGTACCGCCTGATTAAGCAAAGTTAAATCTTTTAATTTGTTAATCTGCTGAATAAACTCTGCTGATAATTCTTGTGAGTGGTTGATATGAAAAACCATCACTACCTTTAATCGAGTTAATTTAAGTAAATTAGCTAGCTCAGAAGTAATCCTACTAGGCATTACTACTGCACTTCGAGTATGAACTCGAATGGTATTAATATGCTTGATATTTTCAATATTTTTAATTAGATTTTCGAGTTTATCGTCACTTAAACTTAAAGGATCTCCACCACTTAGTATGACTTCGTTTACTTTTTTATCTGCTTGTATGTATTGCTCAATCTCACTCCAATTACTCATTGCATCATGCTCTGTGTAATTAAAATTTTGTCTAAAGCAATATTGGCAATGAATAGCACATACTTGGGATGTGATCAATAGTACTCTATTAGTGTACTTATGGATAAGCCCAGCTATTGGTGAATTCTCTTCATCATTTAAGGGTGCTTGGCTAAAGCCAGTTCGATCCATACTAGCTTGTGGCATAACCTGTTTAAGCAGTGGATCATTAGGGTTATTCTTATCAATCAGTTGGGCATATTCCAAGGGAATTTTAATAGGAAAGTTTGAATCTTCGAATGCTTGGATATTAAAAAAATCATTACTGATTTTTGCACCTTTTAGCACTTTTCTAGCTTGTTTATTCCACTGAGTCATAGACATAAAAAAGCCCCGTCAGGGGCTCTTATAATTCGTTTTTACTTAAAGCTATTAACAGAAGTTAGCGAAGTTTTCATCTGTATGCTCTTGGCCATCTTCATAACCTGATTCATACTCACTAGTTCTTCTTTGCTCTTCAATTTCAGGATTACCTAGGAAGCCTGCAACCCAACCTTGAATATAGTTGTCATTTACGCCCATTTCTTCCATTTTTTTAACGCCTTCATAGTAAGTCATTGCTAACACTCCTTAAATAATGTTTATAATTTTGCTGCTTATATCAGAGCTTTTTTTTCAACTGACATAAGATAAAGGTAATATTATAACCATTTAATTTCACAAGGTAAGAAAAAACGATGAATTTATCAGAAATAACTGATGGTTTAAATGAAAAACAATGCCAATCAGTTGAGCTTGAAGACGCCCAAAATGCACTCATACTAGCAGGTGCCGGTAGTGGAAAGACTCGAGTATTGACACATAGAATCGCCTATTTGGTTACTCAAAAAAATATTCATACGGACTCAATATTAGCGGTAACTTTTACAAACAAAGCTGCAGCGGAAATGAGAGAAAGGCTTTCCACTCTTTTAAGAAGACCTATTCAAAGTATGTGGGTTGGTACTTTTCACGGCCTTGCACATCGCCTATTACGAACGCATTATGAAAAAGCTGGGCTTACATCAGGTTTTCAAATATTAGATGCACAGGATCAATTTCGGATTGTTAAGCGCCTAATGAAAGAGAACAGTATTGATGAGTCTAAGTTTCCAGTTAGAAAGGTGCAGTGGTTTATCAATCAACAAAAAGATGAAGGTATTAAAGCTCAAGATGTTGATCCTGGTTATAACTTCTTTATTAAGAAAAGTCTTGAGGTTTTTGTATTGTATGAAGCGCATTGTCGTGCCAATGATTTAATTGACTTTGCTGAACTATTAGTTCGAAGCTATGAGCTACTTAAAAACAATACTGAACTTCTTGAGCATTATCAAACCCGTTTTTCACATATTTTAGTAGATGAGTTTCAAGATACTAATACCGTTCAATACAAATGGATTCAGCAATTATTTAACGGTAATAATCAAGTATTTTGTGTCGGTGATGACGATCAGTCTATTTACGGGTGGCGAGGTGCGAAAATTGAAAACATTACCAGACTAGAAACTGATTTTGCACCCATTCAAACCATTCGACTTGAACAGAATTATCGCTCAACTGGTCATATTTTGTCCGCCTCGAATGCTTTAATTGCTAACAATACTAATCGTATGGGTAAGTCCTTATGGACTGATTCTGGCAATGGTGATTTAATTGATGTGTATGAAGCACGTACTGAAACTGACGAAGCAGATTATGTTATTCGCAATATTCAAAAACTGATTAAAGATGGTGATCGCGCTAGTGATTGTGCTATTTTGTATCGGTCCAATGCACAATCAAGAGTATTTGAAGAGGTATTAATTAAATACAATGTGCCTTATATTATTTATGGCGGTTTAAGATTTTTTGAACGCGCTGAAATTAAAGACGCCTTAAGTTACTTACGCTTAATTGAAAACACTGCTGATAATGTTGCTTTTGAACGGATTGTAAATTTCCCAACACGAGGTATTGGTAACGCCACGTTAGAAAAAGTTCGTGAATTTGCCCGTGATCAGCATACTAATTTATTCCAAGCAGCTCAACAGGTATCGTCTACCTTACCAACACGAGCTGCTAATGCATTAAATGGTTTTGTTGAGCTTATCGATCAAATGATTGATGATAGCAAGCATCTTGATTTAAGCGAGAAAGTTGCTCATTTGCTTAGTGCATCGGGAATTATGAATCATTATGTTAATGACAAAACTGACAAAGCGGGCAGTAAAAAAGAAAACCTAGATGAGCTGATCTCTGCTGCCAAGCAATACAATCATGAAGAAGATAGTGAGATGAATGAAGTAGTTGGTTTTATTTCTTTAGCATCACTAGATTCTGCTGGCAATGCTAACGCACCTGCGGTTGATAATGTACAGCTCATGACTATTCACTCGGCCAAAGGCTTGGAGTTTCCAAATGTATTTTTAGGTGGACTAGAAGAAGATTTATTTCCATCAAGGCAATCTAAAGATGAGCCGCACTTATTAGATGAAGAAAGACGCTTATGCTATGTTGGTATGACGCGCGCTATGAAAAAACTAACCTTGTCATATGCTATTAAGCGTTTTTTACATGGTCAATCTTTATATGCTTATCCTTCACGATTTTTAGATGAAATACCCAGTGAATATGTTAACAAAGTTAAAGCAAAGTTTGGCGCAACACAAGCTAATTATTCTGATGATGATATCTATAACCAAGACATTGAGCCTGAGGCAAATGGGCAGTTATCAGTAGGTGCAGGTGTTAAGCATGCAAAATTTGGTTACGGCTCAGTACTAAATTTTGAGGGCGAGGGTGATAGCGCTAGAATTCAAATAAAATTTAAATCAGCAGGTACAAAATGGCTAATTGCCAGCTATGCTAATTTAGAGTTTGTTTAGTTTTCTGATACTGGCTCGGTGTACAGCCATAAAACTGGCTAAACCTTCGACAGAAGTGGCTAGGATCATTAAAGCCAATACCGTAGCAAACGGTCGTAATTGACTGACCTTTTTGCAGCATGTCTGCTGCCATTTCTAGCTTGAGTTGCCAGTAAAAATCACCAGGTGTGCACCCTAGATGATTCTTAAACGCAGTATATAAAGCGCTTCGACTCATGCAAGCTTTTTGCGCTAACTGATTAATCTCAAAAGGCTTGGTAATGTTATGTTTAAGATAATCTATCACCGTGGTAATGCTGTCAGAGTCTGGCACATGATGTGCATAATTTAGCAATAAATCTCTACTTTGCTGACGTAGTAAGCGAGTAACTAACTCGGAAATTCCAAAACCTACTAAAACCTCCTTATCTGGATGATTATTTGTGAATAAGCCAACCAGTCGATTAAGTAGTTTTTGAGTATCAGCCGTATGATGCAAGTGAATGTTCTCAGATTGATATTCCCAGTTTTTTCCAATTCCATTGGAAGGAATTAAGTCTTGCATTTTGTCAGAAATTGCATCAATCCTATCTTTAGATATTTCCACCGTTAAACAGGTTGTGGGTGAATCCTCTTGCGCTTCTGGAAAATCAATCTCAACACAACCTTTTGGCTTTATGACATAAGACTCATGGGGTAAAAATATTTGAGACTCTGAGTTGTCAAGATTATGCATGACTTTTTTACCCGTGATCATGCCGCAATACATTACTTGATCAGCGCTTAACGAAACTCTGCTTGCTTGTCGATAAGTGTCATAGATGCTTAACTCACTATCAGGACCTAGGAACGAAATCTTATTTTCAATCAAAAGTTTTCTATTCTTATACCTTTCAAAGGGTGATATATCTAAATGTTTTTTCACAATTAATAATTGTTAAGTCGTAAGTCTATTTTTTTAACCTGTTTTGCACTGTGAGTCAAGTCTTTTGGACTCTGAGTCAAGATTGTTAAAAAAAACATATCTATACTATAGTTAAAACTTAATAAAAACAAAAAAGGGGAATATTATGATTTACGCACAACCGGGCTCAGAAGGTTCAGCTATTACATTTAAAGCACGCTATGAGAATTATATTAATGGAGAGTGGATGCCACCGGTTAAAGGGGTTTACTTTACCAATGCAACACCTGTTACCGGAGAAGGTTTTTGTGAAATTCCTCGGTCAACCTCTGAAGATATCGATTTAGCACTTGATGCGGCTCATGCTGCTAAAATTACTTGGGGTAAAACGTCAGTAACAGAAAGATCAAACTTACTCTTAAAAATCGCTGACAGAATTGAGAAAAACACTGAAATGCTTGCTGTTGCAGAGACCTGGGATAATGGTAAAGCCATCCGCGAAAACTTAGCTGCAGATATACCACTTTGTGTTGATCATTTTCGTTATTACGCTGGTTGCATACGTTCACAAGAAGGCACAATGGGTGAGTTGGATGAAAATACAGTGTCCTATCAATTTCATGAGCCACTTGGTGTAGTTGGACAAATCATTCCTTGGAACTTTCCACTATTAATGGCAGCTTGGAAGCTTGCACCAGCATTAGTAACAGGTAATTGTGTCGTATTAAAGCCTGCTGAGCAAACACCTGTATCAATTTTGATACTCATGGAGATTATCGGTGATTTGTTGCCACCAGGCGTTCTTAATGTTGTCAATGGCTATGGTAAAGAGGCTGGAAACGCACTCGCTACTAGCAAACGTATTGATAAAATTGCCTTCACTGGATCAACACCAGTAGGCTCACATATTTTAAAATGCGCTGCTGAAAATATCATTCCTTCAACTGTTGAATTAGGTGGTAAATCTCCAAATATATTTTTTGAAGATATTATGCAACAAGATGATGACTATATTAGTAAATGTGCCGAAGGTGCTGTACTGGCTTTCTTTAATCAAGGAGAGGTTTGTACTTGTCCTTCACGTGCCTTAATCCAAGAAAGCATTTATGATGAATTTATTGCTATTGTTATTGAGCGTTCTAAGCAAATTATTCGTGGAAACCCTCTCGATACAGATACACAAGTTGGCGCTCAAGCTTCTCAAGAGCAGTTTGATAAAGTTCTTAGTTATATCGATATTGGTGCAAAAGAAGGTGCTGAATTGATACTTGGTGGCGGTATTGCGCAAGTTGGATCTGAATTTGGTAACGGCTATTATATTGAGCCAACACTACTTAAAGGTAAGAACGATATGCGAATCTTTCAAGAAGAGATTTTTGGTCCTGTTGTTTCTGTTACAACCTTTAAAGATGAAGCTGAGGCTTTAGCTATTGCCAATGATTCTGAATTTGGACTAGGTGCAGGTGTTTGGACTCGAGATATCAATCTCGCATATCGCATGGGTCGTAATATTGAAGCAGGACGAGTATGGACCAATTGCTATCACTTGTATCCTGCTCACGCAGCTTTTGGTGGTTATAAAAAGTCAGGTGTAGGTCGTGAAACTCACAAAATGATGTTAAATCATTACCAACAAACTAAAAATTTATTGGTTAGTTATAGTACTAGCCCTCTTGGATTTTTCTAAAAAAATAGCCTTAAAGAAGGCTAAATAATTTAAAAACCGCATCCATTGATGCGGTTTTTTTAATTTAAAGTTTTCTTTAAATCATCAATAGAAAAGCTTTGAACAGTTTGTTCGTCAGTATAAACTGGCTTCATTTTAGTATGGGTACCAGCTTGTTTTTCAATTTCAGTTTGACGAGAAGTAACAAGATTTAAACAATCAGTAATCATTTTTTGTGTGTTTTCGGTCAATGGATGACGCAGGCCTGGCTTGGTCATGGTGTCTTTTGCAACTGAGATTAGGGTTTTTCTCATGGCACTTAGCATTCTAACTTCTAAATCGGGTGTATTGGTATCACTCATAATAAGCTCTTAATAGTTTCTAAATGTTGTAAGTGGGTTATTTTATCGGATTTATACCTTCTATTGCCTTGCATTGATTGTAGCTTTTCATTCGAGCCCCAATCTTGATCAATGACCTCTAATAGCATCTCTGGATGATTACAAATCAACACCATATCACAACCACTATCTAGGGAAATTTTCACACGGTCTTTAATATTTTCAATGAATAAAGCGCCCTGCATTGATAAATCATCACTAAAAACAACCCCATCAAAACCCAGCTGACTTTTTAAAATATCTTGAATCCAAACATTGGAAAATCCTGCGGGCTTATCATCCACTTTTGAATATATTACATGCGCTGGCATTACTGCGTCAAGACCCTCATCAACCAAACCTTTAAAAGTCGCCATGTCTTGGTAAATTTCCTTTGCAGGACGCTCATCAACTGGCAAGTCTATATGTGAATCTAATGAGACATATCCATGTCCTGGAAAGTGCTTACCAACACACTTCATCCCAGCCCTATGCATGCCTTTAATTAACGCCTGTGCCAATTTAATAATTGCATCAGGATTTGAGTGAAACGCCCTATCTCCAATCACTGAAGAATTACCATAATCCATATCAAGCACAGGTGCAAAAGAAAAATCCACATCAATTTCTAATAACTCATACGCTAGAATAAAGCCACATGAGCAGGCATATTTTATTGCTTTTTTGGGCTTTTTATCGTAAAGCTCACCCAGCTTTGACATGGCTGGCAGATGTGTAAATCCTTCTTTAAAACGCTGAACTCTTCCACCTTCATGATCAACAGAAATTAAGATATTTGGATTAACCGCTCTAATAGAACTAATCAGCTGCTTGACTTGATTAATCGATTCGAAGTTACGACTAAATAAAATAACACCGCCAATACTGGGTTTTGCTAATTGTGTTTCTTCTGTCTGTGTCAGTGTCGGTCCTGACACGTCCATCATGATTGGTCCTAGGTTCATAATTTCTCTAATTGATATAAGGTTTAACTTTGTACACTAAATACAAAATAGGCAGTCCTATTAACGTAGTTATAATGAAAAATTGACTATAGCCAAATGCTTCAACAATGCTACCCGAATAGCCACCGAAAATTTTGGGAAGAAGTGTCATTAGTGAAGAAAAAATTGCATACTGGACAGCGGTAAATTTAATATTAGTCAAACTAGATAAGAAAGCAATAAAAGCTGCACTAGCTAATCCAGCAGATAAATTATCCATGGTAATAGTTGCATAAAGCCAAGTTATGTTATGGCCAACATTTGCCAAAACAATAAAGAGTAAATTAGTTAATGCAGAAAGCGCTGCTCCCAAAAATAATACCTTAAACACACCCCATTTAATTGCCATTAGCCCACCTAAAAATCCTCCAGCGATGGTCATAAATAAACCAAAGGTTTTGGACACGGTGGCAATTTCTATTTTCGTAAAACCCATATCTTGATAAAAGATATTGGCTACAACGCCAAGCACGATATCACTAATACGATATAAGCCAATAACTGCTAATAACAACACAGCAACACTCATTCCATATCGGCTAAAAAAATCTTTAACGGGTTCAATGTAAGTACCATTAACCATAGATTTGTTAACCACCTTAAGCTTGATCAACAGTCGAGTGGCAATATACGCTCCAGAAATGGCCAAGACCAATCTTACTGCACCAACAATAAATCCAGCCAGATGTTTGTTAGCAAAAATTTCCGTTAAATTTGATTTAAGTGTTTTAACCAGCTCTGCACTAAAAATAAAGGTAGCAATAAATGCTGCCACTACGACTAAAAATAAAGCGAAAAATCGAACGTAATCTTGGGTGGAATAATGGTCTTCATGACGACTATGGTTAGGCTCCTTGACCAATAAGGTGGTTACCACGCCTACCATCATAACCATAATCATCACTAGATAAGTATTAGACCAAGCTGAAAAACTATATAGCTCTTTAGTAGATCCAAAATAACTAGCTAAAAATAAACCACCTGCACCGGCCGCCAACATGCCAATACGATAGCCTGCAACATAAGTTGCTGAAAGTATAGACTGCATATTTTTATCGGCTGACTCAATACGATAAGCATCAATAACGATATCTTGAGTCGCTGATGAAAAGCCTAATAAAACTGCACCATAAGCCATAATAGTTAAGCTATCAACGCCAGCTTTAGGGTCAACTGATGACATAAGTAAAATTGCACTCATGATTGCTAGTTGTGAAACCAGCATCCATGCACGACGACGGCCTAATAGTTTAGTCAAAATCGGCAAAGGTAAGCGATCGACTAAGGGTGCCCAAACAAACTTAAATGAGTAGCCTAATGCGGCCCAAGAAAAAAAAGTAATACTAGATTTTGCAACACCCGCCTCATTCAGCCACAGACCTAATGTGGAAAAAATAAGCAAAATCGGTACCCCTGCTGAAAATCCCAAAAATAGCATGGCAGCTACCCGAGGGTGAACAAATAGTCGAAGACTTTCTAACACTGAATCCAGGGCATACCTTCATGACGCCATCCATTGACGTTGCCACGTTGATTCTCTTCATCAAGATCACCTTCAAAACCACTCACTACATGGGCAATGTTAGTAAATCCGTTTTTAACTAAGCATTTTCCTGCATCATTAGAGCGATAACCACTTCGACAAATTAAAATAATTTCAGTATCTTTATCAATATCAAACCGTGAAAATGTCTTAATAAACTTCTCCTCATCTACTTCCCATTCTGGCTCATCTAACCATGGAATAAGGATAGAGTTTGGCACACGTCCTACAAATTTATTCTCCGCTTCACAGCGAACATCGATCAAAATAGCACCTTCTAGAATAAGCTTAACTGCTTTTTTTGGTAAATAATTTTTAATCATTTGATTACCACCTCTTCGCCTACTTTAACTTGGTTGAATAGTTGAATGATATCATTGTTTTTCATACGGATACAGCCTTTTGACCCGGGCTTTCCCATGGTGAATTCATCTGCTGAGCCATGAATATAAATATATCGTTGTTTGGTATTTTTATTGTGTAGTTCAACTCCATCAAGCCAAAGAATACGAGATAAAATCCAATCTCGACCAGGTTGCTCATCAAACAGTTTTTTTGAATAAACCTCACCTGTTGGCACGCGCCCTACTAGCACCGAACCTAACTCTAAGTCATCGCCAATTTTTTCATCAATTTTGAACTTTCCCAAAGGTGTACAAAAAGACCCTTGTATTTCACCAACGCCATTAACAGCGCTGCTAATTAAATACACTGTATCTTTATAGGTTAAAGTTTGATTAGCAATATTGATTGTAATCATAAGAGTGTATTATTTGGTGAAGAGCGCAATAGATTCAACGTGGGCAGTTTGAGGGAACATATCCATTACCCCAGCCATATCGAGTTTATAACCCAGTTCAATTAGTTTAGCCGTGTCGCGAGCAAGTGTTGCAGGATTACAGGACACATACACCAAGCGCTCCACACCTAATTTTGGTAACAGCTCTACAATTTCAATGGCGCCAGAGCGTGCCGGATCAATAAGTGCCTTATTATAAGTTTTACCTCTGAACCATTCAAAGCCTTTCACCTCTTTAAATAGATCAGCTTTGTAAAAATCAGCATTGGTTATTGAGTTTTTTTCAGCATTATACTTAGCTCGCTCAATCAAGCCCAAGTCGCCCTCTATACCAACGACATGTTTAGAATATTTAGCAATGGGCAAGGTGAAATTGCCCAAACCACAAAATAGGTCAATCACTTCATCTTGATCATTAAGCGCCAACATTTCTAGAGCTAGGTTGATCATTTTTTGATTTAACTTAAAATTAACCTGAGTAAAGTCAGTCGGTAAAAACTCCATAACAATGTCATGATCAGGGTGTGAATAAGTCAATACTGCAGGCTTATCTAAGGGTTTAACCGTATCTGCACCACCACTTTGAGTATAAAAAGTAACGTTTAACTCATTAGCGCAATCTAGCAATATTTGCTCATCTTGCTCGCTAAGTGATTCCAAATGGCGCAAAATTAACACTGTGCTATTTTCAGCTACAGCTACTTCAAGTTGTGGTACTTGTGATTTAATGGAAAGCTTGCCAATGCATTCGGCCAGCACTTCAAGATTGTCGCCTAACGAAGGGTGTAATACTTCACAACGGCTCATATTGGTAATGAAACCAGATTTCTTTTCTCTAAAGCCGACTAAAACTTTCTCTTTTTTGGCAACATAACGAACGCCTAATCTGGCTTTACGTCGATAGCCCCAGCTTTGTTCTTGTAGCGGAGCAAGCCAGTGTTTTGGTGCAACTTTAGCTTGGCCAGAAAATGCATCTTTTAACCATTCTGCTTTAGCCTGGATTTGGTCTTCACTAGATAAGTGTTGAAATGAACAGCCACCACAAACACCAAACACTTCACATTTTGGCTTGATTCTATTTTCAGCAGGTTTTAGCACCTCAATTACATCAGCTTCTTCAAACTTTGCACGAGAAAAGGTGCGGTCTGCCCGCACGGTTTCACCAGGCAAGGCGCCACTCACAAAGATAACTTTTTCTTCCAAATGCGCAATGCCTCGACCTTCATGTGACAATGACTCAATGTCTAATTCGTAAGTTTTGGCCTTTGGCTTTCTTCTTCTACCCATGATGCTCTTTGGCTAATTAATTGGTCTGATTATCCAATAATTCCACCCAATGTTTAACGGGAATTTCACTGTCTTTTTGTAAATGCATTAAACAGCCAATATTTGCCGTTACTATCATCTCTGGATTAGAAGCTTTAAGATTATTGATTTTATTAGTCTTAAGCCGTTTTGAAAGATCCGGCTGGAAAATTGAATACGTGCCTGCCGAGCCACAACACAAATGGGAGTCTTTAACGGGGGCTGGCGAATAACCTAGAGAATCTAGAATTGAATTAACCAATCCTGCTAATTTTTGACCATGTTGGAGCGTACAAGGCTCATGATATGAAATATTAGCCTGCTCCAACTCAAGTTTAGACAAATCTTTATCAATTAAAAATTCAGCAATATCTTGGGTTTTGTTAGAGATCTCTTGTGCTTTTTGGTAGTAATCATCTCCCTGTGTAAATAGTGAAGCATAATCTTTCACCATTAGCCCGCAACCACTAGCACTAGAAATAATCGTATCAACATCAAACTCTATCCAAGTATCAATATTCGATTTAATTTTGATCAGTGCATCGTGTTCAGCACTAAGATGCTGATCTACTGCACCACAACATTGTTTTTGTGGAGTTTCAATGGCTTCAAAGCCTAATTTTGCTAAAATATTCTTAATACTATGATTAATATTAGGCGCAAGCACAGGCTGCACACAGCCACCTAATAGTAAAACTTTTTTACTATTGACAATTGGCTCGACAGCCTCACCTTGTTTTTTTGAATGTCTGGAAATACGTCCAATCGGATTAAAAAGCACTGGCGTTGTTAAAAGTTTACGTATTGAATAACGCATTGCTTTTTGCCAAACAGGTCTTTTTTGTTCAACAAACTCTCTACCGATATCGATCAACTTTCCATATTCAACTCCCGAAGGGCATGTGGTTTCACAAGCTCTACAAGTAAGACAACGATCTAGGTGCTTAATACTTTCACCAGAGAAATAATTTTTCTCAAGAGAAGATTTGATCAGATAAATACGTCCACGTGGAGAGTCGAGCTCTGAACCAAGTAATTGATATGTAGGGCAAGTAGCCAAGCAGAATCCACAATGCACACATTTTCGAATAATTTCATTTGCTTTAAAATTAGCAATCTGATTTGTTTGCATTAATTAAATATTCCTCTTGGATCAAATACTGCTTTTAGTCGATTTTCAATTACTTCACGCAGCGCTGAACGCTCAACTGTTTTAATTCGAGACTTAAGCTCTCCCACATAATTACGCGGCATTACTTTAAAGCTAATTTGAGTAACAACAGCCAATTGGCCTTTTGAACCAATCAGCATTCTAGCGACGTCATAACCAGCCACATTTTTCATCACTTGCCCGCCAAAATTTAGCAATTCACCCGACCCATCAATAATCTGCACACCAAGAACACTGTCAGATAAATCTTGCGCACCATTAGCATAAGCAGCGCCAATGCTTTGCTCTTGATTTTCAACATAAAATGGCAACACTTGATCATTTTTAGCAAGCACCTTACAAATTTCGGCAATGGGTGTACTAGCCTTAACCGTAATAACCAACTCTTCTGAGAAATACTCCTCAACACCCGTATGATTTAGCCAGCTACTAGTAATATGAAGACCGTTGGATGATTTAATTTCTTCTTGTAACTTTGAAAGGTTATCTGACATTAGAATCGCTCCAGTTCAGGATGAGGTAGCTGCCCATGATGAACATGCATTGCACCCAGTTCTGCACATCTATGCAACTCAGGAATTGCTTTACCAGGATTGAGCAATAATTCTGGATCAAACACAGCTTTGATTTGATGAAAAATCTCTAATTCTTTATCATTGAACTGATGACACATGGCATCTAACTTTTCTACACCAACGCCATGTTCACCAGTAATACTGCCGCCCATATCTACACTTAATCTTAAAATTTCGGTGCCAAATTCTTCAGTTTTTTCAAGCTCACCTGGAATATTTGCATCATACAAAATTAAAGGGTGTAGATTGCCGTCACCCGCATGAAAAACATTGGCCACTCTAAGTTTGTATTTTTTAGATAACGTGTTAATTTTTTCTAGCATATCAGCTAAGTGGCGCCTTGGAATCGTGCCATCCATACAATAATAGTCAGGAGATAATCGTCCTACAGCAGGAAAGGCAGACTTGCGGCCTTTCCATAAATCCAAGCGCTCTTTTTCGTTGTTTGATACCTTAATACTAGATGCAGATGATAAAACTTTTAAAACCACCTCGAGCTCAGCCTGAACTTCAGATTCTGAACCATCTAATTCGCACAATAATAATGCTTGCGCCTCTAGTGGATAACCCACTTTAGCAAAGCCTTCTGCGGCTTCAATGGCAAAACTGTCCATCATTTCAAGACCAGCTGGAATAATACCTGCTTTAATAATTTCAGCCACTGAATTGGCGCAATCACGCACCGAATCAAACCCAGCCATTACCACCCTGGCTAATTTTGGCGTTCGAGTCAGCTTGACTGTAATCTCTACAATAACGCCTAGTAAACCTTCAGATCCATTCATGACTGCTAACAAGCCAAGCCCTTGATCATCTCTAGATAAAACCAATTCTTCACCATTAATGGTTAAGATTTTAACTGCCTCAACATTATGCACAGTCAAGCCATACTTTAAACAATGTACGCCACCTGAATTTTCAGCTACATTACCGCCAATGCTACAAGCTATTTGACTAGAAGGATCCGGTGCATAATACAAACCATGCTCAGCAACTGCTTCACTAATAGCAATATTTCGCACACCTGGTTCCAGTACGGCTAATTGGTTTTCAACATCGACAGATTTAATCTTATTAAGCTTTGACAAACCTAGCACAATTGATTGTGCCAAAGGCATTGCACCGCCTGCTAAACCTGTACCTGCACCGCGGGTAACAACTGGCGTGTTGTGCTGCTTGCAAATTTTTAAAACCTGCTTAATTTGTTCAACCGTTTCTGGCAATACAACTGCCAAAGGTTTTTGTCGATAAACACTTAGCCCGTCACATTCAAATGGGCGCGTATTCTCTTCACCAACTAAGACAATGTTTTTTGGTAGTTTTTGTAACAACTCATCAATCACTTTCATGTTTATAAATTATAGTCAATTTATTTATTGATTAAATGGTTTGGAAGGTCTTGCACTTTTTCACAGCCAACTTGCTCCATGACTTGTTGTAACTGGCGTTTGAGCATTGTGAAAGTATGATTCCCTCCCCTTTTTCCAAGGGCACTAACGCCGTACATTGGCGCTCTACCAACAAAAGTAAAGTCTGCACCCGAGGCCAACGTATTTGCAATATCAGGTCCTGAGCGCATACCCGAATCCATCATTATCTTTATTTTTCCTTTATACCGTTGCAACCCACCAAGCGCATTAATTGTAGATTGGCCACTGTCAAGTTGACGACCACCATGATTTGATACAATTAAGCCATCAAGCCCGAGCTTAACAGCTATATCTACCTCTTCAAGATTGACAATTCCTTTGATAACCAAGTTGCCCTTCCAAGCATCTCTCAAAGATTTAATTTTGTCTTGAGTTAAACGCCCTGAAAAAGTTTTATCCATAAACATCCCCAGATGCTTTATACCTAAACCTTTTGGAATATATGACTTCATTGTTTTAAACTCTGGGGCTCCAGATGCAAGCTGGGACATTGACCATGTCGGATGAGTACACATTTGAAATATATTATCTAGTGTCATTTTTGGAGGAATAGATAATCCGTTTTTTATCTCCTTAGGTCGGTAAGCAAAAGTAGGTGTATCTGCCAAGATTACCAGCGTTCTACAACCCGCATCCCAAGCACGACTCAGTAACTTATCTCTTAAATCATTATCAAATGGATGGTATAGCTGAAACCAGAACTTACTCTGCGTTATATTTGCCACTGTTTCAATACTAGCAGTGCTAACTGTGGAAAGTATAAATGGAAGATTGTGATCAGAGGCAGCCTGGGCAAGAATTTCACAAGATTTTGGCCACATTAAACCTTGAAGTCCGATTGGCGCCATACCAAAAGGTGCATCATACGTTTCACCAAATAACTCTGTTTTCATGTTCGCACTTTTGAAATCACGAAGATAATATGGCTGTAATTGAATATCCCTAATCTCTTTAGTATTACGCTGTAAGTTTATTTCAGAAAAACAGCCACCATCTAAATATTCAAATGCAAACTTTGGCATGCGCTGTTTTGCCTTAATACGCAATGCATCGACACTAGGATAATTGCTATCAAAATAATCTGTCATATTTGGCACCCTACTTTTACTTAAGTTTTCCGTTTAAACTTGTTATCACGGCTAATATATTTTAGTTTCTACTACAGAAAAATCAAAGCTAAATACCCTTATCCAAAGCGCCAGATAATTTAATAAAAAACCATGAACAATTAATTATAATATCCTACTTGAACTTTTTAAACAATTAGAAACTATGAAATCATTTAATCCGCCTATCCGAACTCTAATGGGTCCCGGGCCTTCTGATGTACATCCTAGAATTTTATCAGCAATGGCTCGTCCTACAATTGGCCATTTAGACCCTGCTTTTGTTGGCATGATGAATGAAACTAAAGAAGGCTTAAAGTACATTTTTCAAACTGAAAATGAACTAACAATGCCTGTTTCTGCGCCAGGCTCTGCCGGCATGGAAACTTGCTTTGCCAACTTGGTTGAACCAGGTGATAAAGTAATTGTCTGTATCAATGGTGTGTTTGGTATGCGCATGAAAGAAAACATTACGCGTTTTGGTGGTATCGCAGTTGTTGTTGAAGATGCTTGGGGTACAGCGGTATCGACGGATAAAGTTGAAGAAGCCTTAAAAGAAAATTCAGATGCTAAAATTTTGGCTTTTGTCCATGCAGAAACTTCTACTGGTGCAAGATCTGATGCTAAAACACTTTGTAAAATGGCTCATGATAATGATTGCGTTACCATTGTAGATGCGGTTACTTCCCTAGTAGGCTCTGAATTACGTGTGGACGAGTGGGGAATTGATGCTATTTATTCAGGTACTCAAAAATGCTTATCAGCTATGCCTGGTATCTCGCCTGTTAGTTTTAGCGAGCGCGCTCTAACTAAAGTTAAAAATCGTACAATCCCTGTTACTTCTTGGTTCTTAGATCTAAATTTGGTTATGGGCTATTGGGGCGAAGGTGCTAAAAGAACTTATCATCATACTGCACCCGTAAACACGCTTTATGGTTTACATGAATCTTTAGTAATGATTGCAGATGAAGGGCTAGAAAACTCTTGGGCTCGTCATCAAAAAAATCATGAAGAGCTAAAGAGTGGTCTTGAAGCGATGGGTATTAAATTCTTAGTTGATGAAGCAGATCGCCTTCCACAACTTAACTCCGTCTTTATTCCTGAAGGAGTAGATGATGCTCAAGTTCGCTCAACATTGCTTAACGATTACAACTTAGAAATCGGTGCAGGACTTGGTGCTTATGCAGGTAAAGTATGGCGTATTGGTCTTATGGGTCATTCTTCTAGAAAAGAGAATATCACCTTGTTTTTAGCTGCATTAAAAGCGACATTAGGAAAATAAGCTAACAAGTTAAACAAAAAAAGGCGACCTGAAAGGGTCGCCTTTTTTTGGGTAAATGCTTATTAAGCTAGTTTTGCCAATAACTCTTCTTCAGTTTCTACGCGATTAGGATCAGACAAACAACAATCTACTGGGCAAACTTCAACACACTGAGGCTCATCAAAATGACCAACGCACTCAGTACATTTGTCACCATCAATCTCATAGATTTCATCACCCATATAAATAGCTTCGTTAGGGCATTCAGGTTCGC
Source organism: Candidatus Thioglobus sp. (assembly GCA_028352435.1). Taxonomy (GTDB): domain Bacteria; phylum Pseudomonadota; class Gammaproteobacteria; order PS1; family Pseudothioglobaceae; genus Thioglobus_A. Next base: position 39,077 of record JAOMMB010000006.1, read on the forward strand.
AAACATCGCAGTTAATACATTCGTCTGTAATAAGTAAAGACATATCTTGTCTCCTAGTAATAAATCAATAATAAATTAAGCAATATTTTACCGTATTGTTGTCCTTATTTTAATTGTGTTTTGAGGTATCATCAATGGCTTTATTTATTAAGTAAAAATATCATAATGTTGCGTCTATTTATTCTTTTATCAGCCACCTTAATATCACTTCCTTCTCAGGCAAAACTTGCTGATGGCCTGTATGCAAATCTACATACTAATCAGGGCGATATTATTGTCCAACTTGAGTTTGAAAAAACCCCTTTAACTGTGATTAATTTTGTGGGTTTAGCAGAAGGCAAAAAAAATTCAAACATTCAAATTGGCAAACCTTTTTATAATGGATTGAAATTTCACCGTGTGATTGATAATTTCATGATTCAAGGTGGTGACCCACAAGGCAATGGTACAGGCGGTCCAGGGTATAAATTTAATGATGAAATTACCGATTTGTCTCATGACAGTGCTGGTATTTTATCTATGGCAAATTCTGGCCCTAACACTAACGGTTCTCAATTTTTTATTACCCATAGGGCAACCCCTTGGCTTGATAAAAAACACACTGTATTCGGCCATGTTGTTGAAGGCATGAGCGTGGTTAACAACATTAAAAAAGACGATTTCATACGCAAAATAAAGATCATTCGTATCGGTGAAAAGGCCAACCAATTTAAAGCTGATGAAGCTGCTTTTAATCTAGAGAATGATGAGCATTCCAACAAGGAATTAAAAAAACTTGTTGCTAAAAAAGCCAAACTTTTAAAGTTTGCTAACGATAACTACCCTAATTCTAAAATCACTGAGAAGGGTCATTTTGTTGAAATAAACCAAACAGGTCTTGGCGACAAACCTAACAAAGGTGACTTAGTCAAAGTTAATCTTTCAATCGATATAGATGATGGTACAAATATGCGAAAAGCTGGAGACCCGCTACCTTTTGCTGCAGGGTCAGGTTCAATTATCAGTATTATCGATACCTCTGTATTAGAAATGACAATGGGTGAAAAACGCACACTGATAGCGCCTTATTCTCAAATTTATGGAGACACTAAGCGTGGTGGATTATCATCAGATGCCATTTTAATCTTTCAGTTAGAATTAATTTCTATTAACGATATCCAGTAAAGTCTTATGTTTTTAGAATTTATCACCCTATTAACCCAATTCGATTCTGGATTTGGTGTTCTTACTTATTTAACCCTTAGAGCGGTTTTAGCCATGCTTGCCGCATTATTAATCAGTCTAGCATTAGGTCATTATTTTATTGATAAATTACACCATTATCAGATTGGCCAAGTGATTAGAGCTGATGGTCCGCAGTCTCATCTGAGTAAATCAGGCACGCCAACAATGGGTGGTGTTATGATTCTTTTCTCTTTCATTGTTAGCTCATTAATATGGGCTGATTGGTCAAGCCTATATTTATGGGTTGTACTTACTACTGCTGTAATATTTGGCGGCATTGGATTCATAGATGACTACCTTAAAATCAAACACAAATCTTCTGATGGTCTAAGCTCTCGCCAAAAAATACTAGGTCAATCTTTAGGTGCTATCGCCATTGGCCTTTGGATTGCACTAGAATCCACCAACCCTATCCAAACTGAACTGCTCATTCCTTTTGTTAAAGATACAACGCTTTCACTTGGTCTTATTGGATTCTTGATATTAACTTATCTTGTAATGGTTGGATCATCTAATGCTGTTAATCTTACTGATGGATTAGATGGGTTGGCCATCATGCCTGTTATTCTTATTTCCAGTGCTTTAGCGTTGTTTGCCTATATCAGTGGTAACTACAATTTTTCAACGTATCTTAATATGTCATTTATGCCTGGTACAGGTGAATTGTTTGTCATTTGTAGCGCTCTAGTTGGTGCGGGACTTGGATTCTTATGGTTTAATACTTACCCTGCTGAAATTTTTATGGGTGACGTCGGTTCTTTAGCACTCGGTGCTATTTTGGCTGTGATTGCTATTTTATTGCGTCAAGAGATTTTGCTATTTATTATGGGTGGTGTTTTTGTGGCAGAAACATTGTCTGTTATCATTCAAGTCGCTTATTACAAACGTACTAAAAAACGCTTCTTCTTGATGGCGCCTCTTCATCATCATTTTGAACAAAAAGGTGTTTCAGAGCCTAAGATTATTGTGCGTTTTTGGATGGTCACTCTAATCTTAGTACTCGTTAGCCTTGCTTCAATCAAGATACGTTAAAATACACAAATGAATAAATGGGATCAGCGTTATCTAGCACTTGCCAAAGAAGTCTCTACTTGGTCAAAAGATCCGTCGACTCAAGTGGGTGCGGTGACTGTTGGTAGTAAAAAAGAAGTATTGTCCCAAGGTTTTAATGGCTTTCCTCGTGGCATTAGGGATAGCGATGAGCGTTATAACGACCGAGAAACCAAATACAAACTGGTGGTTCACGCTGAAATGAATGCCATTTACAATGCAACCTATTCTGGCACTTCTCTTGATGGCGCGACTTTATATGTCTATGGTCTTCCAATTTGCTCAGAATGTGCTAAAGGTATTATTCAAGTTGGCATTAAAAAAGTCGTGGTTGAAAAATCTAAAGAACTGGATAACTGGAATGAAAGCGTTCAACTCTCGAAAAAGATGTTTGATGAAGCTGGTGTTGAGTTAATCATTAACAATAAAAATTAAACATGTCTGAAGTCTCTAAGCGACGCACCTTTGCGATTATCTCTCACCCTGATGCTGGTAAAACTACCGTTACCGAAAAGCTGCTTTTGTACGCAGGTGCGATTAAAACTGCGGGAAGTGTTAAAGCCAGAAAAACCAATACACATGCAACTTCGGATTGGATGGAAATGGAGAAAGAAAGAGGTATTTCTATTACCTCATCTATCATGCAATTTGATTATGACAATCATGTTATTAATCTACTAGACACGCCAGGACACGAGGACTTCTCTGAGGACACTTATCGTACACTCACTGCGGTTGACTCAGCTCTGATGGTAATTGATGTTGCTAAAGGTGTTGAGATGCGCACTATCAAACTTATGGAAGTTTGTCGCCTGCGTGATACGCCAATTCTCACTTTTGTTAATAAGCTTGATCGTGAAGGCAAAGAGCCAATTGACCTGTTGGATGAAGTTGAAACTGTTCTTAATATAGAATGTGCGCCCATTACTTGGCCAATTGGCATGGGTAAGCGCTTTAAAGGCGTGGTGCATTTACTCGAAGATAAAGTCTACTTATACGAGTCAGGAAAGAACTCAGAGATTGGTGAAAACATTATTATAGATGGCGCTGATAACCCCAAACTTGATGAATTACTCGGTGCTGATGTCGCTCAAGAAATGCGCGATGAAATAGAACTTATCACTGAAACTACCACGCCATTTCAAATAGAGGCATTTTTATCAGGCAAACAAACCCCGGTATTTTTTGGCTCGGCCATTTCTAATTTCGGCATTCAAAACCTACTAGATGGTTTTACTGAATATGCGCCGGTTCCTCAAAATAGAGAATCAAATGTCCGCAAGGTTAAGCCTGATGAAACCAAGCTAACTGGTTTTGTATTTAAGATTCAAGCTAATATGGATCCAAAACACCATGATCGACTAGCCTTTATGCGCATTGTTAGTGGAGAGTACAAAAAAGGCATGAAAGTTTTACAAGTTGCTACCGGTAAGCAAATCAAAATCGCTAATGCAGTTACCTTTATGTCGCGTGAACGCTCAAGCACTGAAGTTGCATATGCTGGCGATGTTATTGGTATTCATAATCATGGTGGCATTAGTATTGGTGATACTTTCACCCAAGGTGAGAAACTAGAATTTAAAGGTATTCCTAACTTTGCACCTGAGTTATTTCGGCGTGCTCAGCTCAAAGATCCTCTTAAAGCTAAAGCTTTGCAAAAAGGTCTTGATCAATTATCTGAAGAAGGCGCCACTCAGGTTTTTCGTCCTATTATCAACACCTCTCAAATTTTAGGCGCAGTTGGTATTTTGCAGTTTGATGTCGTAGCCCACCGATTAAAATATGAATACGGGGTTGATTGTCAGTTTGAGGCTATTGCTGTAGCAACTGCTCGATGGATCTCAGGCACTGATAAAGACATAGAGCAGCTTAAAATCAAAGCAGGTAACAATGTTGCCATTGATTCAGCTGGTGTATTAACTTATTTAGCGCCCTCTACGGTTAATCTTCAGCTGACGATGGAGCGCCATCCAAATATCGTTTTTTCAGCGACCAGAGAGCATTAGCGATTCGCTTTAACTGATTATCATCAGAACAAAATAAGGCACTAAGTTAAACATAAATATTGCTAATTTGTACAAGCCGATTCCGCCATAATGAATAGCATTAAAGCTTTCTTTGGAAATCGGGATCCAATAACTATGCATCTTAAACGTATAATTATAGGCATATTTGATCATTAACACCCAAAGTATTACCACGGTGGAATTAATAACCACACTCCATCCTAAAAAACTTTGCCATAGTTGTATTGTCATAATTAAGTCCTTGATATTTAAAGGTTTTTTATCTTCTTGATAACCTTTAATCATAAACTATGAAATAGGCTAAATGTAGCTGCATAAAAATTTAGTAAATTTTTAATATGAGCTGTAAAAAAACCAGCTGTTTCGAGCTGGTCTATTTTAAAATTTAGTAAATTTTGTGAATGAGTCAATAATTGACTCATTATTAGGCCTATTTATTAGCCTTCAACTTCGACGTCAGTTTCAGCGTTATCATCTGACTCTTCTGCTTCAGTTTCAGCAATTTTGGCCACAGAAACTAGCTTTTCACCTTTGGAAATATTAATCAATGTCACACCTTGGGTGTTACGACCAATGATGGATACATCTGCTGCTCGAGCTCGAACCAATGTTCCTTTATTTGAGATAAGCATCATTTCATCTTCGTCAGTTACCTGAATGGCGCCAACTACTTTACCATTGCGATCAGATGTTTTAATTGAAATGACGCCTGAACCACCTCTTGCTTGAGCGCGATATTCATCTAGCCCTGTACGTTTACCGTAGCCTTTTTCAGTTGCGGTAAGAATTGGACTTGAATCATCTGCCACAATAGCAGAAACGATCTCATCATCTACCAACTTCATGCCGCGAACACCAATAGCAGTTCGGCCAACAGCGCGAACATCCGCCTCTTTAAAGCGAATCGATTTACCATTTGCAGAGAACAGCATAATATCATTATTGCCTGAAGTAATATCAACGCCGACTAATTTATCACCATCTCTAAGCTCGATAGCAATAATACCGCCTTTTCTTGGTCGTGCAAAATTCGTTAATGAGGTTTTTTTACAAGTACCACTACTGGTTACCATGAAGACAAATTGGTCGTCGGTAAACTCAGACACCGGCAAGATTGCATTAATTACTTCATCTTTGTCCAGTGGCAATAAATTAACAATTGGCTTACCTTTGGCAGTACGAGAAGCCATTGGCAATTCATAGACTTTCAACCAATGAACTTTACCTGCTGAAGAAAAACATAAAACGGTATCGTGAGAATTGGCAACAAACAACTGATCAACAAAATCTTCATCTTTCATCTTAGTGGCTGCCTTACCTTTGCCGCCGCGTCGTTGCGCTTGATAATCACTCAGTGCCTGTGCTTTAACGTAACCACCATGAGATAGGGTAACCACACGCTCTTCTTGAGCGATAAGATCTTCTAGCGTTAGGTCGATCTTATGTTCGATAATTTCACTCATGCGAGCATCTGCATATTCATCGCGGATTTCAATAAGTTCGTCGCGAATAACCTGCATAAGGCGATCTGGATTTTGCAAGATATCTAATAAATATTTAATACGCTCTAATAATTCATTAAATTCGTCAAATATTTTGTCTTTTTCAAGACCTGTTAAGCGATGAAGCTTAAGATCAAGAATGGCTTGCGCTTGCTTCTCTGAAAGCTGGTAATCACCGCTAGTTTGCAGGCCTAATTCAGCTGGTAAATCTTCTGGCTTAAACATTGCCATATCACGATCACCAATTAGCTCCTTAATAACAGAACCCTGCCAAGTTTTAGCCACTAAAGAGGCTTTAGCTTCTGCTGGATTTTGCGCTGCTTTGATTAGTGTAATAATTTCGTCAATATTATGAAGTGCAACTGACAGACCTTCTAATAAGTGAGCACGATTTCTAGCTTTGTTAAGATCGAAAATAGATCGGCGGGTTACCACATCTCTTCTATGAGAGATAAATGCCTCTAGGATATCCTTAAGCTTCATAAGCTTAGGCATACCCTTATCAATGGCCACCATGTTGATACCAAATACAGTTTGCATCTCAGTAAGCTTGTAAAGATTATTAAGCATTACTTCTGGCACTTCACCACGACGAAGCTCAATCACCATGCGCATTCCGTCTTTATCAGACTCGTCTCTAAGGCCAGTAATACCGTCAATTCGCTTATCTTTAACTAAGTCTGCAATCTTACCAATCAGACGCGCTTTATTGATTTGATAAGGCAGCTCAGTGACGACAATGCTTTGCTTATCTTCGCCTTCAACGTGCGATACAGACCTAAGGTAGATTTTTCCTTTGCCTGTTTCATAGGCTTGACGAATACCGCTAGCGCCATTAATAATACCGGCTGTTGGGAAATCTGGCCCTGGCATAACTTCTAATAATTCATCTATCGAAATATCTTCATTGTCGATTGTTCTAAGACATGCTTCAATCACTTCGCCTAAATTATGCGGTGGAATATTGGTTGCCATACCAACTGCAATACCCGATGATCCATTAACTAATAAGTTTGGTACGCGAGCCGGCAAAACACTAGGCTCTGATTCTGAACCATCGTAGTTATCAGTAAAATCAACTGTGTCTTTTTCAAGATCGCGTAATAATTCATGAGATAACTTAGTCATACGGATTTCTGTATAACGCATTGCTGCTGCTGAGTCACCATCAACCGAACCAAAGTTACCTTGACCATCAACTAAGATATTACGCATGGAGAATGGTTGCGCCATTCGTACAATAGTGTCGTATACCGCTGTGTCGCCATGTGGATGATATTTACCAATAACATCACCAACAATACGGGCTGATTTTTTATAAGATTTGTTGTAGTCATTGCCAAGAACATCCATCGCGTATAAAACTCGACGGTGAACAGGTTTTAAGCCATCTCGAACATCAGGCAAAGCGCGTCCAACAATGACACTCATCGCGTATTCCAAATAGGAATCACGCATTTCATCTTCAATAGTAACTATTGGAAAATTTGGCTCAAAAACTTTAGGATTATCGGTGTTTATCGGATCATCTGACATACAAGAAATTGCTTAGTTAAACGAGCTTTTATTGTACCCTAAACTACTTAAATTTACACAATGAAAATGTGTAAATAAGAGGAAGATTTTACAAAAGATTTAAATGATTAAATGATTGTTAAATCAATTGGTTAGCTGTTTTTTGGTTTGCACAGATTGTGCTAGTATTTTAAGCAGTGATTTGGTATCTTCCCAGTTGATACAGCTGTCAGTAACACTCACGCCATATTCAAGAGAATCTAGTGGTCCAATCGCCTGATTACCTTCATTGATATTTGACTCGATCATGACGCCAAAAATTTTATCAGTACCCTTTGAAATTTGATCCGCAACGTTCGCACCCACTTTCAGCTGGTTTTTAAATTTCTTTTCACTATTAGCGTGTGAGAAGTCAACCATAACTCGGTGATTTAAACCTTCACTTAATAATTGCTGAGAAGCACTCTTAACATGAGAGGCTTCGTAATTTGGCCCATCAAAACCGCCTCGTAAAATAATATGCGTACTATCATTACCAGAAGAGGTGTAATGGCTCACACCACCCTCTTTATTGACTGATAACAAATGATGGGGGCTATAAGCAGATTTAATCGCATCAATGGCAATTCTAAGCGATCCAGTTGTACCATTTTTAAACCCAACAGGGCAAGACAGCGCAGAAGCCAGCTCACGGTGTGATTGACTCTCGGTCGTGCGAGCACCAATGGCGCCCCATGAAATAAGATCAGAGATATATTGCGGCGTGATTAAATCAAGATATTCCACTGCCACCGGCATGTTCATATCAGAGATATCGGTGAGTAAATGACGAGCGATTTTTAAACCTTTATCAATATTAAAGCTTTCATCAAGATCTGGATCATTAATTAAGCCTTTCCAACCAATCGTTGTACGTGGCTTTTCAAAGTACACACGCATCACTATAAATAAATCTTCTTTAAGTTCTTCTCTTAATGCAACTAATTTTTGTGCATAATCGCGAGCTGCTGCTGGATCATGAATTGAACAAGGTCCAACAATTACCATCAGTCGCTTATCTTCACCAGCTAAGATATTAGCAATGGTTTCACGTGCTTGAAAAATACCAACAGACCCTTTTTCACTAAGAGGAAATTGCCCCATTAGCTCATTAGGCGCCATAATAGGCGCGCTTGAGGTTATTCTTAAATTGTCAGTATTATATTTCATGTGCTTACTTTTGATTTTCAATCAATGCGTAGGCTGAGTGGTTATGAATTGATTCAAAGTTTTCTGATTCAAGACAGTAGTAGTTAACATTTTCATTTGCATTTAAATCAACTGCAATATCACGCACTAAGTCCTCAACAAACGCAGGGTTATCATACGCTCTTTCAGTCACAACCTTTTCATCTTCTCGCTTTAGTATTGCATACAATTCACATGATGCTTTCTTTTCAGCAAGATCGATTAAATCTTCTATGTATAAAGTCTTTCCAACTGTCGCTTTCGCCTTAATAGTAATGTGAGAACGCTGATTATGCGCACCATACTTTGAAATACTCTTAGAGCAAGGACAAAGGCTAGTAACCGGAACCACAACTTTCATCATCACATCAGTAACACCTTTATCAAGAGAGCCATATAAAGTAACTTGATAATCCATTAATGACTCAACACCTGAGGAAGGTGCTTTTTTCATTCTGAAGAAAGGAAAATCTAGAATAATATGTGCAGTCTCAGACTCCAACCGATCACGAACTTTTGCAATCATATCGCCAAAATTGCTACTATCAAACTCGCAAGGACCTTCATTTAAGATTTGAATAAAACGTGACATATGTGTGCCTTTTACATTTTCAGGCAAAGTGACTGTCATTGTAAAATTACCCACCGTTGGAGACTTTTTACCATCACGATCTATGTACGTAATAGGGTGAGAAATATCTTTAATACCGACTCTATCAATAATAATTTGACGAGTATCTAGGTTATTTTGAGTATCAGGTAAATCACAAGATTTCATAATTAATCCTCCGAATAAGTAACAGATGCTCGTAGTGTTTCCCAAATGGTCACTTCTTTGACACGAACATCTTGATTGTTAATGAGTAGTCCGACTTCATCATAAAAATATTTAGCAATATTTTCAGCCGTCGGGTTAAGCTTGTCAAAAGGTGCAACATCATTTAAATATTGATGATCCAGTCTTTTAACGACAACTTTGGTTTGGTTTTTGATTTCTCGAAAGTCAATGGCCATGCCAATATCATCGAGAACTTTAGAGGCGACAAGCATTTCCACTTGCCAATTATGGCCATGCAAACGAGAGCAGTCTCCTGGGTAATCTCTCAGCGAATGTGCCGAGGCGAAATCTGTAACAATTTTTAGGACGAACATTTCGGAAAAATTGGTAAAAAAAAATTAATTATACCTTTGATAGCACTGATATTACACCCTGAATAATCGGGTGTTTCTACTCTACTGCTTCGATCGAATCAACACCTTGATAGCCTTTAGGAAGAACATTTCCACGTCGAGCTCTTGAACCGATGTAATTAGTCAAATCTTGGAACTTAATAGTTAAGTGGCGCTTGCCTGCATAGACTTTAAGATTTTGAGTATCTAACAAGACACAAACGCTTACAACAAACTCTTCTCTGGCTTTTAGATCTTTTGAAGGAATCTGAATAAGTTTGTTACCTTTACCTTTAGATAAAATAGGTAGCTCAGAGACCAAGAACACTAATAATCGTCCGCGATTAGTCGCAACAGCGACGTATTGTTTTTCTAAGTCATTAACACGAACAACTCTCATGACATTGGCACCTTCTGGCACACTTAAAAAAGTCTTTCCGGCTTTTTTCTTAGAGAGTAAATCACCAATGGTGCCAATAAATCCATAACCTGCATCTGAAGCTAGTAAGATATGTTGCGCTTTATCACCCATTAGTACATCAACGAACTCAGCGCCTGTTGGTGGGGAGAGTCTGCCTGTTAAAGGCTCACCTTGTCCTCGTGCACTTGGTAATGAATTGGCTAATAATGAGTAAGATCGACCAGTAGAATCAATAAAAATAGCATTTTTATTACTTCGACCTTGGACACTGATTAAATGACTGTCGCCTGATTTGTAATTAAGCGCTGTCGGATCTATATCATGGCCTTTTGCACTTCGTACCCAGCCTTTATCACTCAACACAACTGTAACGTTTTCAGCGGGAACTAGATCATCTTCACTAAATGCTTGAGCAACAGTAACATCAGACTTAATAAGAGATCGACGCTCATCACCAAAATCTTCAATAATGGCTTTTAGCTCTTTTTTAATATAGGTTTTTAAGCGAGTATCACTAGATAGTAACAATTCTAATTTATCTTTTTCTGCGTTCAGCTCTTTTTGCTCAGACTGAATTTTAACTTCTTCTAGTTTAGCAAGATGGCGCAACTTAAGCTCTAATATTGCTTCAGCTTGGATTTCGCCAAGCTTAAAGTGCGCCATTAAAATTGGCTTAGGCTTATCATTTTCTCTAATGATGGCGATCACTTCGTCAATATTTAGAAAGGCAACTAATAAGCCTTCCAAAATATGCAAACGCGATAGAATTTTATCTAGGCGAAAGTTAAGACGCTTAGTAACAATCTCAATTCTATAAGTTAACCACTCTTTAAGCATCGGTACCAAAGGCTTAACTTGTGGTTTGCCATTTAAACCGATCACATTCATGTTAACGCGATAATTCTTTTCAAGATCAGTTGTCGCAAACAAATGCAGCATTAAGTTGTCAGCGTCCACTCTATTTGAGCGTGGCACAATTACAATACGTGTTGGATTTTGATGGTCAGATTCGTCACGAATATCATCAACCAAAGGCAATTTTTTAGCACGCATTTGGCTAGCTATCTGGGTTATTACTTTAGAGCCAGAGGTTTGAAAAGGCAATGTCTCAATCACAATGTCGCCATCTTCTTTTTGGTAAGTTGCTCGCATCTTGACTGAGCCATGTCCAGTTTCGTAAATTTGTCTTAGGTCGTATGGGCTAGAAACAATATGTGCACTGGTTGGATAATCTGGCGCAGGGATAATCTTCATAATTTCATCCAAATCACTAGACGGCTTATCTAAGAGATGAATACAAGCATTAACCACTTCGACTAAATTATGAGGTGGAACGTCAGTTGCCATGCCTACTGCAATACCCGATGTACCATTCAGTAATAAGTTTGGCACTTGTGCTGGCAAGTTTTTAGGCTCTTGAAGAGATCCGTCAAAATTATCTACCCACTCAGCCGTACCTTGATTAATTTCACTTAATAGTAAATCTGCATAGCGCGAAAGCTTGCTCTCGGTATAACGCATCGCGGCAAAAGATTTCGGATCATCTGGTGCGCCCCAGTTGCCTTGTCCATCAATAAATGGGTAACGATATGAAAATGGCTGAGCCATGAGAACCATTGCCTCATAACAAGCACTATCGCCATGAGGATGGAATTTACCTAAAACATCACCAACGGTACGAGCAGATTTTTTGAATTTTGCGCTAGATTTAAGCCCCAGCTCACTCATCGCATAAATAATACGACGCTGTACAGGCTTGAGCCCATCACCCACAAACGGCAATGCACGATCAAGAATGACATACATAGAATAATCAAGATAAGCGCGTTCAGAAAACTCTGCAACGCTTTGCTGCTCAAGGCCGATTTGGCTCATTTTCCCCCTGGAAATAACGGTTTTTTAAATAATTAAAAACCTTAAGTTTTGAGCTATTTTAATGCAACTTTTAGATGAGAAAAGTTAAATTATGCAAAGTCTTCTGTTGTTACGCAAGAACAGAAAAGGTTTCGATCGCCATAGACGTTATCGATACGCTTTACGGGTGGGAAGTACTTGTTAGCCACTAAAGACTCAACAGGATATAAAGCCTCTTGTCGCGTATATGGATAAGTCCACTCACTGGTCATTTCGTGGGCTGTATGCGGTGCATTCTTAAGTGGATTATTATCTTTATCCCACTCTCCAGAAATCACTTTTTGGATTTCATCATGAATACTGATCATTGCAACAATAAAACGATCAATCTCACGTTTAGATTCACTTTCAGTAGGCTCAATCATTAATGTACCCGCTACTGGAAATGACATAGTTGGAGAATGAAAACCATAATCCATCAAACGTTTAGCAATATCTTCTTCGGAAATTCCACTTTGCTCTTTAAGAGGTCGAACGTCAATAATACATTCATGTGCAACCATACCTTGATCGCCACGATACAAAATTGGATAACTCTGAGCTAACTCATGTGCAATATAGTTAGCGCTGACAATAGCAATTTCAGTTGAACGTTGCATGCCATATTTACCCAGTAGTTTAATATACGACCACGAGATTGGCAAAATAGAAGCAGAGCCATACATGGCTGAAGAAACAGCATTAGAATTAGGCACTAATGGGTCACCTGGTAAAAACGCAGCTAAGTGGGCCTTAACACCGATTGGACCCATACCTGGACCGCCACCACCATGAGGAATGGCAAAAGTTTTATGCAGGTTAAGGTGTGACACATCTGCACCAAACTCACCCATACGGGTAACACCAACCATGGCATTTAAATTAGCACCATCTAGATAAACCTGTCCGCCGGCGGTATGAATAATTTCACAAATATTCTTTATTTCTACTTCAAAAACACCATGGGTTGATGGGTATGTAACCATGATAGCTGCAAGCTTATCAGCGTGCTTTTGCACTTTAATATTTAAATCATCAATATCAACATTGCCTGACTCATCACATTTAACAATCACTACTTTCATACCAGCCATAACAGCACTCGCCGGATTTGTACCGTGCGCTGATGAAGGAATTAAACAGATGTTACGATCATGATCGCCACGAGATTCATGATAAGCACGAATAGCAAGTAAGCCCGCAAACTCACCCTGTGAGCCAGCATTTGGCTGCAATGACACTGCATCGTAACCTGTGACCTCACATAAATCATGTTCCAAGTCTTTAAACAATTGCTGATACCCTTTAGTTTGGTCAACTGGCGCATAAGGATGTAGCTTTGAAAAACCCGGTAAACTAATTGGATACATTTGCGTCGCAGCATTAAGCTTCATCGTACAAGAGCCCAACGCAATCATTGAATGATTAAGAGCGATATCTTTATTCTCTAAACGCTTCAAGTAACGCATCATTTCAGTTTCACAATGGTAATCGCTAAACACTGGATGAGTCAAATACTTAGATTTACGCAGCATATTTTCAGACAAAATACCGTCTGATTCTACTAATTTATCTATTGAAAAAACAGCTAGAAGTGCAAGTAATTCTGCCTCAGTAGTGGTTTCATCTACTGAAATACTAAGCTGATTATCATGAAGCAAGCGAAGATTAATACCTGCTTTTTGTGCACGCTCAAATAATACTTTTGCTTGATCGGTAACTATTGTAATGGTGTCAAAAAATTGATCAGCTGCTAACTCAAATCCTGCTGAACTTAAGCTCGCTGCAAGATTACTAGCCTTAGCATGTACCTTGGTAGAAATTTTCTTTAACCCTTTAGCACCATGATAAATACCATAAGCCGCAGCAAGTACTGCCAATAAAACTTGTGCAGTACAAATGTTACTGGTGGCTTTGTCACGACGAATATGTTGCTCGCGCGTTTGTAAAGACATACGCATTGCTGGATTGCCCAAAACATCTTGTGAAACACCAATAAGCCTTCCAGGTACCATACGTGCAAATTCATCACGTGTTGCTAGGAAAGCAGCATGCGGTCCACCAAATCCCATCGGTACTCCAAAGCGCTGTGAATTACCCACAGCGATATCAGCACCCATGTCGGCTGGAGTTTTGATCAAAGCGAGCGCTAATACATCACAAGCAACAATCGTTAACACGCCATTAGCTTTTGCCTTAGCAATATCATTACTTAAATCACGTACTTCACCATTCGTAGCGGGAGACTGTATGAGAGCAGCAAAGTAATCATTACAATCATTATTTTTAATATCGTCCACAACCAGCTCTATGCCTAATGGCTTAGCGCGAGTTTGTAAAACATTAATTGTTTGAATGTTAGTATTGCTGTCAATTAAAAATCTGTTGGATTTATTTTTGCGATTAGCACGCTTTGCCATAGTCATCGCTTCTGCACAAGCTGTTGGCTCATCTAATAATGAAGCATTGGAAATGTCCATTCCTGTTAAATCAACAATCATTTGCTGGAAATTGAGCAACATCTCTAAGCGTCCTTGTGCAATTTCAGCCTGATAAGGAGAGTAAGCTGTGTACCAACCTGGGTTCTCTAAAATATTACGCTGAATAACGGTTGGCATTAGTGTGCCGTAATAGCCTTGACCAATAAAGTTTGTCGCTATGATATTCTCACCAGCAAGTTTTGTCGC
>JAOMMB010000007.1 GCA_028352435.1 Candidatus Thioglobus sp.
ATTTGGTAAATGGAACAAAAAATGTTCCAAGGCATAAATACCAATTGCATTAAGCCTTTCTTGCGCTTTTGGACCTAGCCCATTTAAGCTGATAATGGGATCAGATAAATGCTGCATTTCTATCTTTATGAATTGTCGTTACACGACTCTATCACCATTACTCCATCCATTTCAACTTGCGAACCTTTAGGTAATTCTTTAATGCCAACTGCTGCTCTAGCGGGATATGGCTCGTCAAAATATTGCGCCATAATCTCGTTCACTGTTGGGAAATTACTTAAGTCGGTTAAGAAAATATTAAGCTTAACAATATCATTAAGACTGCCACCTGATTCTTTGCAAACTTCAGTTAGGTTTTTAAATACTTGATCAATCTGTGCGCCAATGTCATCTGATACCATTTCCATAGTTTCAGGGACTAAAGGAATTTGTCCAGATAAATAAATCGTTGAACCACCAGTCACGCAAACAGCCTGAGAGTATGTGCCGATAGCTTTTGGTGCTTTATCGGTAGAGATAATTTGTTTTTTCATAATATTTATTGCAAAGAGTTAATCATAAAATGATTATACGAAATATTTTGTTGATATGCAGATAAAAAACTTGATGACTACTTTTTAATAAGAATCGTGCGAATAATAATACAAACCCTTTATGCGAGCAATTTTTGAAAAATCACGATGAGCAACTATAATAGGACATTCCGCCAACATCAAAGAGTTCAGGTGGTTTTAATTGGTAGTATTTTTCCTCTACATCGCTAGTTTGTTCGGCGTAAGGCTGGGTCATGACTTCTTGTAGTTTTCGAACCAGAGAATACTCTCTTTGAGCTGCTTGTTGGTACGCAGGAACCACAAACCATTCTCGCAAACTGTACTTTGGGTTAACCAGTTTCATCTGCTTTGAAATCTGTTCTTGAGTATTCGTCGAGCTGTTGATAAGCAGCCTCCATTTTATAAGCCACTCTGACCAGCGCTGATCAAGCTCTTGG
Organism: Candidatus Thioglobus sp.; assembly: GCA_028352435.1. Taxonomy (GTDB): domain Bacteria; phylum Pseudomonadota; class Gammaproteobacteria; order PS1; family Pseudothioglobaceae; genus Thioglobus_A. The sequence continues at coordinate 992 of JAOMMB010000007.1, forward strand.
GAAGTTGAATGTCTGTAGAAGCTTTTTTTGAGTGGAGCAATATCATCAGGCACTGTCGAAAGTTCACGAAAGAATAGGGTGTAGTCAACAGGTGTTTGAGTCATAAGAGTTTGTAGCTCAGTGAATAATACGGCATCAAAAGTTTCAAGTCCGAGTTTTTCAGTCCACATTTTTTCCATTTGTATTTGCATCACTTTAGAAAAGCTATTTAGAATTTCATCGAGCTGTTGTAGTTGATCCTGATGCGACGTTAATAAGGGCTGTAACGCCTTACAAAACATTTGAAAATTACGCTGCGCTGCGACTGGCTGGTTTAAAAATGAGAAGTGAAGTCCGCCACTTGACCAAGGCTGGAACTGCGGACTAAACTCATCACAGAATCCAAATGGACCATAGTCGATTGTAAAGCCACCAGCCGCACAATTATCACTGTTGAAATTGCCTTGGCAATAACCAACGCGTATCCAATTAGCCACAAGTGACGTAAGACGTTCGCGAAATTCGCGTGCGAGCATCACTACTTTGTCAGCTGTATTTAGTGTCTTGTCAATGTCATTAGCATATTCTCGATCGATCAAGTGGAGCACAATCATCTCAAGCTCTTCCATTGCCTTTGGATGCTCATTCTTGCGAGCACGGCGACTAAAGAGTTCGAGTTGTCCAACTCGTATAAATGACGGCGCAACACGCGTTGAAATAGCAACTGATTCTGATGCTAGCATATCAGGATCTTTCGAATGTGAGCCTTCTGAATACCATGGTCGATTGACTCTTTGCGTTTTTGAAACATACAAACTTAGAGATCGTGAGGTTGGAACGCCGAGTGCATGCATGTGCTCTTGAGCTAAAAACTCTCGAATACTTGAGCGCAATACGGCGCGACCATCTGCACCACGACAATAGGGTGTTCGACCACCACCTTTTAGTTGCATTTCCCAGCGTTGACCATTAATCACAGTCTCAAGTACAGAAACTGCACGACCATCACCATAGCCATTTCCAGTTTGGAACGGGCACTGCTGGGTGTATTCAGTGCCAAAGATAGAGAGTGCATATCCACTCGCCCATCCAACCGTACGCATTGGCTTGGGAACATGAGAAATATCACCAGAAAATAGTTTCATAAAATCATCCATCTGCGCCATGCTGTCGCTCAAGCCAAGCTCACTAAAAAAAATCTTACTATGTGAAATGTATTCTGGATTCTCTATGGGTGTAGGATTGACGGGAACATAGTGGCCACTAAAGACTTGTCTAGGCGCATGATCTACGCCATTTTCTGTTGCATCGGGGTCGCAATTAAGCGTGTCAACTAGAGAATAGTCAACTAACTTTGCAAGTTCACCGAGTGTTTTTATTTTTTGAGACGGACTATTTATCATAGAGCCATTTTATATCAATGTAATAATTTTATCTAAAGTATGTCAAAGAGATAACAATAATCCTTCTCATTTTATTATTAAATTTAGTTTTTTATATATTTCACTAGATCAGTTTGTATTAAAGCAAGGTTGACATTAGACAAAAGTCAAAGAGACCTGTTTGAGTGTGAAATTACAAAGTAACAATTAAAGCATAACTTTGGTAATTTGTTGTATTATGCTAGTGAATTAGGAAATGATCGATGGTTACCTAGAGCAGCATTCCAATCCAATCGATTTACAACAAGGTGGAATGAGTTGTTAAAGATTTAATCGAGGTTTTGTATGAAAAAAATATCTTTTATTTTAATAGTATTGGGTTTTGTTACTACATCGGCACAGGCTAAAGATTATCAAATAAACAAAATAGCTAGCGGTTTGGGTATAGTTTGGGGAATGGATTTTGTTTCAGAGAATGAGATCATATTTACACAACGCTCAGGTGAGGTTGGCTTATTTAATCTTCAATCAAAAAAAGTTAGTTATTTAGAGGGTACCGCTAAAGTACTTAACGAAGGCCAAGGTGGCATGCTTGATGTCTTGGCGTACAAAAACTGGCTATATTTTACTTATGCAAAAGAAGTGCCGGGCGGGAGTGCAACTGTCTTGGCGAGAGCAAAAAATAAAAACAACCAAATCACAGACTGGGAAGACATCTTGATTACTAAATCTGTTAATGAAAATACGCACCATTATGGCAGCCGAGTTGTTACAGATGGTCAGTATTTATATGTATCAATAGGTGATAGAGGCGTAAGAGAAAATGCACAAGATTTAACTAATCACTTTGGCAAAATACTGAGATTAAATCTAGATGGCTCAGTGCCAAAAGACAACCCGTTTGTTGGCGAGATAAAAGCATTGGGTGAGATTTGGAGTTATGGCCATAGAAATCCACAAGGATTAGCCTGGGATAAACAAACTCAGAAGCTATGGGCAATTGAGCATGGTCCACGCGGCGGTGATGAGATTAATTTAATTAAAAAAGGCGCTAATTATGGTTGGCCTGTAATCTCATATGGTAAGGAGTATTGGGGGCCTTTTAGCGTTGGGGAAGGTACACATAAGGTAGGCATGGAGCAACCTATCAAATACTATGTACCCTCGATTGCACCTAGCGATCTTGTTGTTTATCAAGGAAATGAATTTAAATCTTGGGATGATGATTTATTAACGGGCGCATTACGCGCCAAACATATCAATAAAATTAGCCTGGACTCATCTCTAAAAAAACCGAGCGAAGAACGCTTCTTAACATCGCTCAAACAAAGGATACGAGCATTATTGATAGACAAAACGGGACGCATTTATTTTTCTACCGATCAAGGTGATATTTTCATGATAAAAAACAAAAATACAAAAATTACCTCTAAAAATCCTCAATAGGATTAAATATCTGAAAAATACTTCTCAATTAACTTCTGCTTATGACTGACACATAGATGAGCATATCGCTTAGTCATCTGTATTTGTTTGTGCCCTAAGACATCTATAATGATTCTATGAAGATTTACTTTACCTTACTCCTCTTATTTTTTTTATCATCGACTTCTTATTCTAGTGTTATTGAAAATTATCTTAACTCTCAACCTGAGAAAAGTATGGTTTGCTGGGAAGAAAACAAATGGGTTAAATATGAACTTAGAGGAGATAAATTAATTTTAGATAGGTTATTTGAATTACCCATACTGGAAAGCAAAGAGGGTATTTATGCTACCAAATACTTCGGTAGCGATTTAATAATAGATTTCAGAAAAACTAGAATTACAATGAAAAATACAATCTTTGCACTCGGTAGAGATTTGGTTCTTGATTGCAGAGTGTATCAATAAAAATTGAAGTGAAATAGTGGACTTATTTGATAATAACAAAGATTACTTTGCGCCATTTGAATTGCCAAATGAAGATGGTTACTCAATGATCTGGAATGAAAATTTAAATGGTTACGATATCAAAATTCCCAACGGAGTTATGTTTTATTCAGAGCATTTTTTTGATCAAAAAGTAAGCGATAAAAGTGTGGAGTATTTTTTAGAAAATACAAACAATATTGATAAAAGTGTAGATTGGAGAGCGGTTACAACAGAGGAGTTTTCTTCTATTAATTTTAAAAATATTAAATGGAAGCATGATAGTATTAATTTATACGGAAAAAAGATACCATTACCAAGATACACAGCTTGGTTCGGTGATCCGGGTAAGTCTTACTCTTATTCAGGTATCAATTCAATTCCTAACGAGTGGAATAAAGGTCTATTGCATATCAAACAACAAATTGAAAAGGTTTCAGATATAAGGTTTAATGGCGTTTTGTTAAATTGGTATAGAGATGGGAACGATTACATGAATTGGCATGCAGATAATGAAAAAGAACTAGGCACAAACCCTGTTATTGCTTCTGTAAATTTCGGAGCTACACGTGATTTTATTATTAGAAAAAATGACAAGTCTTTAAAAATAAAAATTCCTTTAAAACACGGCTCTTTATTGATCATGCGTGGTGAGATTCAACATTATTGGCAACATTCTGTTCCTATAAGAAAAAAAATTAAAAATATACGTTTTAACTTAACCTTTAGAAAGATTATCGGTTAAATTTGTATTCAATAAAAACATGAATAAACAAAGTTATGACCTAATTGGTAATATCCATAGTGTGAAAGAAGGCGTTACCTTTTAATGTCCAGATAGGTTTGTACTAAAGCAAGGTAAATAAAAGTACAGCAATCTAAAGACTAAAATTTAAGAGGTTCGACTAAAGAGAGTTGACAAAAAATTGCGCAAATCACCCCCAATCACTCTAATTTATTTAAGCAAGTGGCTCGCCTTATAAAATAATATTTTTTTCAGAATTAATAATGTGTTTTAACACTTGATCCCAATCTTGGTCAGCCATTTTATCGATAGAAAAATTGGCCGTCATTGAGGTTTTATTTTGTGTTTCAGTGAACTTTAACTCATTTCTTAGGTTGTTAGAACCTGAAAAATAACCTATATCTAGAACAAAGTATTTTAAGTTAGTCATATTGTGTGTTTTATGGATTAAATGGTAAGTATGTGATCAGACTTATCTAGTTCTGCACGAAATCGAGTCTGGTCTATTCTCTGTATGTTTTCATCATCAAGTATTGATAAGGGCATAATTTCACACAACTCCAGTAACTCTGCATTTTCAATATTTTCATCATTTTCTTCAATGGGTCTATCAACAAAGATACAGCTAATATGATGTCCAAATATTGTCAATCCAGCAGCTACACGCATTGCTTCTGCATGGTCGTTTATTGCGAATACTAGAATATTTTTTTTAGTGTTGGATGTTGTCATATTGAGACCACCTTGTCATGGTTGGCAATCATTTCACTTAAGTTGGTTTGGCTACCCATAGTGGCAACTGAAGTTGTATTGGGGTGATACCGATCCCAAGAATGGTGGCACGCTACAGAGTTTTCTAATATGTTTAAATTTTGTTTAATTTTTGCATCTTCTAAAGTCTTTACACCTGCACCTGTAAAAAAACAACTGTATTGTTGCTTTTGCCTAATACATGCATTACTTAATGGTAGTAATAGATCAGCACCATGCTCTTGGCTAATGATAAATAACAAGTTCATTCCTTAACTCCTTAATCAATAATTATTTTAACATTTGCATAATCTGAAGCTACCAGATCAGCAAAAACTGCAAGTGATGTAGAAACATCTTTTGTTTGAATAATGATTTTTTCATGTTTTGACTGGGCTTTAGGGTTATCAGCCAATCTCCAGTTTTGGTCTTTCATATTTTGAATTTGACTTTTTAGTACTAAGAATTTTTCTCTCATTTTTCCTAGATAAACTCTAGAGCGGGATAATTGCCTCTTAGATCCACTAGCCTTACCTGACACTTCCACTAATTGTTTGATGTTATTATTTGACCAAATCCATATTTTTTTTTGACCAGCAAGAAAAAATAATGCTGCTAAAGCTCGGTTTTCTTTTTGATTTTTTCCATAGATCAATAATTCATCGGTATGAGCTATGTTGGATGTGGAAAAAGCCCAAAAGATATCTCTAAAACTAGCAAGTTGCCCTTGGGATTCGAAGTCATTAAAAGGGACGCATTTAGTTTTTTTAGTACTATAAAGTACGCATTCTTGGAGTTTGTTGGAGTTAATTGGAACTAGTTTTTCTAAGAACACTTTATTTGAATTATTTGTATAACTAATATGGGGGTTGGCTATTGACTCACCAAGATGTAGAAAAATACTTATCCCTATAATATAGAGCATTAATTAGCAGCCTCCGAATTGACGTTCTGGTATTTTTGAGGATGTATTGTCATTAATTACAGGAGGGTTTTCCATATAGTATCCCATTAAGTCAATAATGGGAAGCTCACCATAATCGGCACCCATATTTATGCTTAGATCAAATTCTTCAATATTTTTTGGCGTATTCATCTGTTTCATTGCTTCTGGCGACAGCTTGGCAAATGGAAAAATAAGCAGTAATACAATTAAACTAATTGTTAATGCAGATGAGCAAAAAATTAAACCTAGTTTTGTTTGATATTTCATAAGGCCTTTTGGTTAAGTAAGACTAATGTACATTAAGTAAAATGCAGTCGCAAAAGCAATTAATTGAGCAGTAGTTTCATAATCCATAATCTAATTACCTTTAAAATGTTTAACAAGTGTTTCTATTGAAAGGGTTTCACCTGATTCTGGATGAATCGCAGCTGGCGTAAAGAAAGGTACGCCATTTCTAGAAGTTTTCAAAGATTCAGGAGTTTTAGCGAACATATAGAAAAAAATCACAACTGTCATTATGATGATTAGTATTGATATCACTAAGAGTTGCTTATCTTTTGCTTTGTTAAAAGTCATGAGCTAATTTTTTTGTAGAAGAACTTTCCAGCTCTGATCAGAAAAAACTGTTCCTAAATGTATACTACTTAACTCCGACTGCATTGATGCTAAAGATTCCATTGAAGTGGGATTATCAATGACTATCTTGACAATATCACCACTCTTGGCATCATTCATTGCGCCTTTGGTCATTAGCTGTGGTCTAGGGCATGAGAATCCAAGGCAATCGATAGTTTTTGTAACATTTATCACGTCTCCGTTATCAAGGGTTATTGTGGGATCATTGTCGCTGATGTTAGCCACTTTTTCAGTCACTTTTTTTGTAAATAAACCCATTACTTATCTCCTGTTGTTTTTAAAGTTTTCTTTGCTTGAATTTTTAAGTATATGAAAAGTAAAACTGCAAACTGTATTAGTCCAAAGAATATTGCTGGGATTCCAGTTTTTTCTTGGAGTGTTTCTGCATTTGCAAATCCTAGCTGAAGCGTTTCTAGATTAGGCTCACCAGTCATTGCAATAGGAGCGGGCGGCCAATAATCAAATGACCAAAGTAATGAGAATAAAAACATACCTATAAAGGTAAATAGTAATGCCCAGATCGCGCCAACATTACCTTCACCAGACTTAACCCATGTCGATACGGTGCACGCACCTGCAAGAACCATGCCTATTCCAAATATAAATAAGCCGATAACCTGATTAAGGCCAACATCAAATTTCATGGTTTGGCCTACACCAAAGGTAATAAATGTTGTAAATCCTATGGTTAAAACCATCATAGCAAGCAATAAAGCTTCAGTATTTCGATAGGTTTTAAACAATATTGCATCTCTTAGAGCTGCTGTATTACAAAATCTAGAGCGTTGTACTAGTAATCCAACTATAGATCCAAATAAAAATGCGACTAAAATTTCACCAATTACTGACATATCATTCCTTTTTTAAAATCCTAAAACTTTTTTATAAATATGAGAACCGACCCAGGCGCCTACAATAATTCCAGTCATTGATAAATATCCTCCGAGGTTTAGTTGTGGTGTCAAGCCAAAGAATGTTGAGACATTGCAAACAAAAGCCAGGCGTATTCCAATACCCATCATAAGTCCACCTATAGTAATCATTACCCATTCAGACAAACTACCTGGAAAGCGCCAAAAAAATTCATTGCTTAGCTTTGCACCGACAAATGCACCAAAGAGCATACCAAGAGAAATATAAATTTTCCAATAGCCAAAATCAGGCGGGAATACTATCTGCCAGAAAGGTATTTCATTAATTTGATCTCCTATAATTAGCTCAGCAGCCAAACCAGTCATCATCGTTTCGCCACCACCAACTGTCCATGCACCTAAAATTAAAAAAAGAAAAATATCAAAAAAAGCAATGGCTACCAATGCAATTCTAGGATCAAGTGATTTTTTAAAAAAGTCCATATTTGTTATTTATTTTTATAGAAGTTGTGAGTACTATATTTGTTATTTATAATTTATGGGTAGTATTATTGTATTAGTTTTTTACAATGATAGTTTTCAGTTATATAAAAATATAACTTATAGAAAATATAGCAAATACTACTACCTTTAATTATATTGCTTAGAGAATAATAGCATCTGAATAACATAAACTTTCTCCCATAAAAGTAGTTATTCAACCGGGTGGCAGTCTTCTTATTTTCTCCTCTAGAGTACAGTAAGAGCCACCCAACCTTATTCTTTATTTCTTAAGCGTACTAAAAAAAACTATTGTTATTAAGGAGTATTTTTACGTCCAAAGTTAATTAGAAATTAAATAAAGTGTTTCTTTACTCTAAAGAACATGCCAAATTTTTAATGACAGCATAATAAAAGTATATAGGTATATTTATAGTTAAATAAATAAAATCGACTGGGTTAAAAAATATATAGCAAATGCTACTACCTTTGAAATATAACTTAGAGCATAATTAAATTTGAAAATAATAAAAGAGGGTTTACATATGAAAAACATGAAAATAAAAACGCTTGCTTTTGGTATTGCGTTTTCGATCGGAGGAGTGGCATTAGCAAATACACCATTAGTTGATGTTGATTGGGTCAAGTCAAATTCTTGTAATAGCAATGTTAGAGTTATTGATATTCGTAATCGTTTAGATGGTGGATCAAAAACAGACTATCTTAAAGGTCATATTCCTTGTGCCGTGTATAGTAATTACCTGAAAGACGGATGGCGCGCAAAGGTTAAAAATGTTGTTGGTCAGTTAGCGCCAAGTCCAAAACTTGAAAAATTAATTGGTAAGCTTGGTGTTGATAATAATACACATGTCGTTATTTATCATCATGGTAAAAGTGCATTGGATCTAGCTAGTGCTACTAGAGTTTATTGGACTTTTAAAGTTTTAGGCCATGATAATGTTTCAATTCTAGATGGTGGCTATCTTGCTTACATTAAAGAAAAAGATAGTAAGAAGAGGGTGAAGAATAAAGTTGAAAGAGGTAATTATGCAGTGAGGGCTAAAAATTTCAAAGCTTCCCTGCGTACTAACATGATGGCCGATTCAGGTGATGTTCTATCAGCTATCAATGATTCAAGTGTGGCGTTAGTTGATCTTCGTCCTCATCATCAGTTTATTGGTATTAATAGACACGGAAAAGCAAAAAGAAATGGTACTATACCAACAGCTAAGAATCTTTCTGAAAGCTGGTTAACAAAGAATGGTGGCGGTACTTTCCGTAGCCCAGATGACATTAAAAAACTTTATAAAGTTGCTGGTGTGAAACTTGGCGGTGATCAAATTAATTTTTGTAACACTGGACATTGGGCCTCTCTAGGTTGGTTTGCCGATAGTGAAATTATGGGCAACAAGGCTTCAAGACTTTATGATGGTTCAATGGTTGAGTGGTCATCAAACAGCTCTTTACCAATGGAGAAGAAAGTAGATTTTTAATAAAAATTTAGTTTTTCCAATGTTAAGAACAATATTGGCCTCTATAGCACTTATTTTTTTAGGTAGTGCTATAGGGGCCAATTCTGTTATTGGTATAAAACAAATGTCTTTAATTGAATATGATAAGCAATTATGCAATGCAGAGTTGATAATCCTTAAAGGTGACCTTATAAAGTTAAGCAAAATAACGACGCCTGACTTATATAAAAAAGGGCTAAAAAGCCGAATGGATAGCGCCTTTGGAACGCTTAATTGGATTTGCAGAGGATTTATTGACAATGACCCTAATTTGTTTAGCTTATTTGAAAAATTAGAGCCATTATTTATAGCAAACAAGTTTAAAGAGCTTCATTTAAAACTTGATTTTTTGATAAAAAAATATCCATTAAATCTTGATCAATATTTACCAGAACAAGCATCAAAAGAAGATATTAAGGTTGGTATAAAAATTTATCAGCATTATTGTCATGGTTGTCATTTAAGCCATAATGATCAATTAGAGATGCCAGCATTATCATTAGAGGTGATGGCTAAAAGCCTTGCACCCGAAGAATTTATTGCTCGTATGATTGCTGGGGTTAAGGGTAATGGTGTCATTGCGCTTAGGAATCCTTTGAGCCGTAAAGATATTTCTAGTATTTATAGCTATTTATTGGACAAAAAATAAATTAAAACGGCATAATAGTATCTCTTCAATATTTTTTTTAGGTAATTAAACATGTCCACATTGCTTTCTGATCGTAATCTTAGACACTTGTTTAACGTTTGCTCGACTGAACAAGTAAAGGAGTTCGTCCCACTTAAGAGAAGTATTCGTCTACATGGTCATAGTACAACCATTAGATTGGAAATAGCTTTTTGGACAGTTTTAGAGCAAATGGCAGACGATGAAGAGGTGTCATTGGCAAAACTACTGGAGTTAATTAGTGACACCTGTCTTGTGGCAAATGATAAAAATCTTGCCTCTTGTTTGCGAGTGCTATGCCTAAAGTATATTAATATCTATTATTAATAAATTTCATCAACTTAAGTATTTTTCCAACTCATCAGCGCCACCAATATGTTTGCCACCAATAAATATTTGAGGTGTTGAACTGTTACCACTAACAGCTCTAAGAGATCTAGAAGTGACAGGACTGTCAAGCTCTATCTGTTCCACATAAATATTGTGCTGGCTTAATAGTGCCATAGCACGCTCACAATGTGGGCAGCCTTTTCTACTAAACATAGTGGCAGTATCTGGAATGTTGGCATCCTTATTTACATACTTTAGCATTGTGTCGGCATCAGAGACTTCAAAAGGGTCGCCTTCTACTTCAGGCTCAATAAACATTTTTTCAATAGTGCCGTCTTTAACTAACATTGAATATCTCCAAGAACGACTACCAAACCCTATGTCATTTTTATTGACAAGCATGCCCATAGCATCGGTAAATTCACCACTTCCATCTGGGATCATTAATACATTTTCAGCTTCTTGATCTTTACTCCATGCATTCATAACAAAAGTATCATTGACTGATACGCAAACTACTTCATCAACTCCATTAGCTTTTAATACTGGCGCAAGCTCATTGTATCTTGGTAAGTGAGAAGAGGAGCAAGTAGGGGTGTAAGCACCGGGTAGAGCAAATACCACCACCGTTTTGTTGTTAAAAATCTCTTCTGTTGAAAAATTAATCCATTGATGATTTTTTTGAATTTTGAAATTAATTGATGGAATTTTACTGCCCGTATTATCTTTTAACATTTTCTTACTCCTGATTATTATTTATTAGTGCACATTGTAGGTCTAGTTTATAATTAAGTAAAACGAATATTTTCTATCAATACAATCTAAAAAAACGATTATAAAATGCTACCTTCTATTAAAAATCTTCAGTATCTTGTTGCACTTAGGGAAACGCTACATTTTTCTAAAGCATCAAAAAAATGTTATGTTAGTCAATCAACTTTAAGCGCAGGTATTGCTAAATTAGAGCAAGATCTACAAATTCCATTAGTTGAAAGAAATAACAAAAAAGTAGTATTTACCCCAATAGGAGAAAAAGTAGTATTGCAAGCAATGCTTGTTATAGCAGATGCCAAGGGATTGGTAGATATGACAAAGATTGATTTTCTCGAATCGGAAATCATTGTAGGAACCATACCAACTATTTCGGCTTACATCCTGCCAAATTTTTTGAGAAATATAGAGAAAGCTTTTCCAAAATTAAAAATATCGTTTGTGGAAGATACGAGTGACAATTTATTAGAAAAACTTAAGCAAAATAAAATTGATTTTGCAATCTTTGCCTTTCCTTATGATTTGCCTGATGGTATTGGCGGATATGAATTATTGAGAGACTCACTGTGTTTAATTCATCATAAAGATCGAAAAACGAAAAAGATTAATAATGAAGAGTTGCTTTTATTGGAGCAAGGTCATTGCTTAAGGTCACATGTTATGCAGGGATATGCTTTATCAGAGAAACAGATATCAAGCTTTTCTTGTTCTAGTATTTCTACCTTGGTGGCGATGATTAATATGAATTTAGGGGTAAGTTTTTTACCAAAAATCGCGATTGATTTTGGTGTTTTATCACACTATCCAAATGTAGTTGCTGAAACTCATTGTCAAGCATCAAGAGGTATTGGTATTGTCTTTAGAAATAATAATTATCAAGTGACTAACATTAAAAGAATAGCCAAAAGTTTGTTGGAATAAAATTTCTACTCACATTTTTACTTACTTAATATTTTTAACAGCAATTATCATCTGCTGGACAGCATAAAGACTTAAACCAAGACAAGATGGTCTTTTTGTCTGGAATGCTTCCAGTATGAACAGTTTTTCCATTGACGATAATTTCAGGTGTTGACATAATTTTCGCCGCATCTTCAACTTTCTCTAGTTCAATGGTAATTCCATTTTCACTAGCCACTTCTTTGATTAATTTTTGAGTGGTTATGCATTTAGTGTAATCATTGTCTAATACTTTTACTTCAAACATTTTTATCCACTTTTATTTAAGCCTAGAGCTAAATTATACATTTTCTATCACTTATTTTTTTTACGTCTACCATTGTTTATGTTTCATGTAATTTTCTTGAATTAATTTAGAGAATTGACTATGTCAAGAATATTAAAGATTAGTAATTTGAAGGGAGCCCTATACCGAGTCTACATTCGTAGAAAAAGGAATATCAATAATTTATATCACACCCCTAAGCTGATACTAATCTATCCAAAAAAAATGAAATATTCAATATTTATATCATAATATTATTAAACCATAATATACTAACTAGTAATTGTTTTCTGTATTACTTTAAAACATAATAGTATTATTTTAACAATATAGTATTAGTTTCAGGTATCTTTATATTAGATTTTCATCATTTTGAAGAGTATATTGTTAAATTCAAATCTAGTATATAGATATGATAAATGGCACCTTAGCCGTTTAAATATAAAATTAAAAGGGGAAGATAAATGAGGAAAAGTATAAAAATATTGGCTAGTAGTGCGATTATTGCTGTTGCAAGTTCTACTGCTGTCCAAGCTGGTGAATTAACAATCGCTACAGTAAATAACGGTCATATGATTAAAATGCAAGGTCTAACGCATCATTTTGAAGCGGCTAACCCTGGTGTTACAGTTAACTGGGTAACCTTAGATGAAGGAACACTTCGTTCAAGGGTAACAACAGATATCGCCACAAAGGGCGGCCAGTTTGATGTTATGACAATCGGTATGTATGAAGCACCTATGTGGGGAGCAAAAGGCTGGCTGAATAAGCTTGAGTTTGATGCCTCTTACGATACGGAAGATCTATTGCCAGCTATACGTGATGGTTTGTCGTCAGGTGGTAATCTTTATGCAGCACCTTTCTATGGCGAGAGCTCTATGATTATGTATCGTAAGGACTTGCTAGATGCAGCAGGAATGAGTATGCCAGATAATCCAACTTGGGGACATATTCAAGATGCAGCAGCTGCTATGACTGATAGAGCCAATGGTGTTTCTGGTATTTGTTTACGTGGTAAGCCAGGTTGGGGTGATAACATGGCATTCTTAACTACAATGGCCAATTCGTTTGGTGGCAAATGGTTTGATGAAGACTGGAAGCCAGCTCTAGATTCGCCAGCTTGGAATCACGCAGTAAGCTTCTACGTTGATTTGTTAACTAAATATGGTCCTCCAGGATCAGAAGGAAACAGCTTTGGTGAAATCCTACCTTTAACCCAGACAGGTAAGTGTGGTATGTGGATTGACGCAACTATTGCGGCTTCATTTATATCTGATCCAGCTGAGTCAGAAGTTGCTGATGTGATTGCTTATGCACAAAGCCCAGTAGCTGTAACAAGTCGTGGTGCAAACTGGCTATGGGCATGGTCTCTAGCAGTTCCAGCAGGAACAGAGCAGGCTGAAGATGCTAAGGCATTTGTTCAATGGGCAACCTCTAAAGACTACATTGCTCTAGTAGGTAAAGAACTTGGTTGGGGTAGTGTTCCAACAGGTACTCGAGCAAGTACATATGAAATTGCTGAATTTAAAGCAGCAGCGAACTTTGCTGAAGCAGAGTTGAAAGCTATTAATTCAGCTGATCCTTCGTTTAGCTCGCAAGACCGAACTCCTTACCAAGGCGTTCAGTTCGCAGCTATCCCTGAGTTCCAAGAAATTGGTGCTGAGGTAGGTCAACAAATGAGTGCCGCTTTAGCAGGAACTATTACTGTTGAGCAAGCTCTTTATAATTCTCAAGCCTATGCGGTAAGAGCGATGAAGAGAGCTGGATATTAATCAATAATATCTAAGTTTTAATTTTTGATGGGCCAGTGATAGTCTTATTGGCCCATTTTTTTCATTTGTTTTTGCATTTTATACACTGCAAAAACAAATGAAAAAAATGGTTGTTTATATGTTAATTCTGTTTAAGTTACTTAAGCCTCAGGTGGCTAATATAAAAAGTCAACAACATCAATTTCAGTATATGTAGTAATTAAATTATGAAAATAAATATCCATAAAATTTTACAAGCTCCGAGCATTATCCTATTACTACTATGGATGATTGTTCCTCTAGGTATGACGCTATATTTTTCTTTTCAGCGCTACCATTTACTGTATCCAGAACGCTCTGGTTTTGCCGGTCTTTCTAATTATGACTTTTTCCTCACGGATCCAGCATTAGGAGTTTCAGTTTTGAACACTCTTACGCTAGTGGGCGGTGTGATTGTTATTTCTGTTATTTTAGGTCTAGGAATTTCACTCCTATTGCAAGAAGCGTTCCGCGGGCGCGGAATTATCCGAATATTATTAATTTCACCTTTCTTCATCATGCCAACTGTGAATGCTCTTATGTGGAAGAACATGTTTATGAATCCAGCTTATGGGCTGTTTGCATATATCAGTGAGATATTTGGCTTGCCAGTTGTAAATTGGCTAGCTGAGTTGCCGCTACTATCAATTATTATTATGCTTAGTTGGCAGTGGACTCCATTTGCATTGCTAATATTTATGACATCCCTCCAATCAATGGATCAAGAGCAAATCGAGGCTGCAGAAATTGAGGGCGCTGGATTTTGGGCGAAGTTTAGATATTTAACCTTGCCGCATTTAGGCCGGGCCATTGGAGTGGTTGTGATGATTCAGGCAATTTTCCATCTTGGTGTTTTTGCAGAAATCTATGTGACGACTGGCGGAGGCCCTGGGCATGATAGTACAAATACCACATGGTTAATCTTCAAGCAGGCATTACTAGCATTTGATGTCGGTGTAGCTTCAGCTGGTGGAGTCTTTGCAATTATCGTTGCAAATATAATTGCATTTTTCTTAATTAAAACAGTTGCTAAAGGGATGGGGAAATGATTATAGGTTACCGAAATATGAAAAGAATAAAGCATCAAACTACAGTATTAGCTTGCTGTATTCTTGCTGTAATATTCTTCTTTCCAATTTTTTGGATGGTTCTTACAAGTTTTAAAACTGAGCTTCAAGCAATTCAATTTCCACCAGTTTTATTTTTTGAACCAACATTAGAAAACTTCTCGATTATAAATGAGAACAGTGACTACACTAAACACGCATTGAATTCAATAATTACCTCCTTAGGGGCGACAGCGCTTGCCATAATCATTGCCGTTCCTAGCGCCTACTCAATGGCTTTTTTCCCGGGTCGATATACCAAAGATATCCTGCTTTGGATGCTCTCAACTAAAATGTTGCCCGCTGTTGCTGTGTTGATGCCAATTTACTTACTTGCGCAATGGTCGAATCTCCTTGATACACGAATTGTACTTATTTTTATTCTTGCTATGATGAACCTTCCTATTATTATGTGGCTGTTATTTGCATATTTTAAGGAGATTCCAAAAGAAATACTTGAAGCTAGTCGAATGGATGGTGCTAGCACAATGGAAGAAATTAGATATGTTGTACTGCCTCTTGCCTGGGGCGGAATTGCCTCGGCTGCCCTTCTAAGTATCGTCTTATGCTGGAATGAGGCATTTTGGACAATTTTACTAACTGCTGCAGATGCAGGAACACTAACTGCATTGGTCGCATCGTATTCTATGCCTGAAGGGTTATTTTGGGCGAAGCTATCTGCTGCTTCAACACTTGCTTGTGCCCCAATTGTTGTATTTGGATGGTTTGCCCAGAAACAACTAGTCCAGGGCTTAACCTTTGGTGCAGTGAAGTGATCAATAAAGAACAACACTTATGGCCTGATTTATCAGATGCTATCATTCTGGTTTCAGTTGCAAATAGTGACAATGTTTTAAGTTAAGGCAAATTATGTCAATAATAGATAAAATAAAACCAGAGTTTGAAATCGTTGATAAGGTAGAGACGATTCGTTATTTAGAGCATGGCTGGCCCACCCCGCTTTGCCGTTGGCATGCACATGAAGAGTATGAACTGCATTTAGTTTTAAAAACTTCAGGCAAGGTTTTTGTCGGTGACTATGTTGGACAATTTTATCCTGGATCTTTATTTTTGACCGGCCCTAACTTGCCGCATAATTGGGTAACTGAAGAAAGTTCAAGTAATGAAATTCCATTACGAGATATGTTAATTCAATTTAATCATAAAACATTGAAAAAGGCATTTGAAGCGTTTCCTGAATTGATGGAATTAGATCAACTTTTAGAGTCATCACGCTCCGGTATTGAATTTAAGAATTATGATCCAGAACTTGCCAAAAAGAGCTTAGAGTTAATACGCGATAGCCAAGGAATAGAAAGGCTGATGCATTTTTTGAATTTTCTAAAAGAGCTTAATAAATGGTCAAAAAAAGCAACATTATCACTTACCAAATTAAATCCTAGTTTATCCTCAAGTAGCCAACATCGTATCAATGAAGTTGTGAATTATGTAATAGATAACTACAAAGATAATATTTCATTAGTCGAGGCTTCAAAAATTGCAAATATGAGTGAGAGTGCATTTTCAAGATATTTTATGAAAACAACAGGTAACCGATTCTCAGAATTTGTCTCAAGAATTAGACTAGGAAGAGCATGCGTTATGCTTTATGAAACTGATAAAAATATTTCAACTATAGCTTTTGAATCTGGCTATAACAATCTTGCTAATTTTAATAGACAATTTGTTAAATTAAAGGGTGAGACGCCAAGAGAATACAGAAAGACAGCACATAAAGGATTAATAAGTGAATAAAGATATTATAAAAAACAAAAATAAAAGTGAGTCTTTAGTTAAAGCTAGTTTTGAACCTGCCGACTGTAAAGTTGGAGTAATTCATATTGGTGTGGGAAATTTCCATAGGGCGCATCAAGCAGTATATTTTAATAATATTTTAAAAAATGCAAGTTTACGTAATTGGGGTGTTGCTGGAATTAATTTAAGAAAAGAGCAAAGTCAATTTATTATGGATTTAAAAAAATCTAATAATCAATATATCTTAAAGACTATTTCAGCAAGTGGAGAAGCCAAACATGAAGAAATAAAATCAATTATAGAGTTATATGATTGGGAGAGTGATGAGAGGGAAATTCAACATCTTTTTTCGTCTAGCAATGTTCAATTGATAACAACTACAGTTACTGAAAGTGGCTATTATTTTGATAAAGATAAGCAATTAAAAATAACAACAAAAGATATTCAAAATGATCTAAATGGAGGAATGCCAATAACTGTTTTTGGAGCTCTTGCAAAAGGTTTGAGAGTGAGAATGGAAAATAATGGGCTTCCAGTTACAATTGCTTGTTGTGATAATATTCAAGAAAATGGTGTCATGCTAAAGCAATGCTTTAATCAGTATTTAAATGAATCAGGTGATCAAGCTCTACTAAATTGGGTTTCAAAAAACGCCAGCTTTCCATCTAGTATGGTTGATAGAATTACACCTAAAGTTGATACTAAGGAGTTACTAAAAATTAAAGAGTCTTTTGGTAGAAGTGATGATTGCCCAGTTGTCTCTGAAGACTTCATTCAATGGGTGATTGAAGATAAATTTTCTGGAAAAAAGCCCCCTTTAAGTTCTGTTGGAGTCGAAATTGTTGATGATGTAGAGCCTTATGAAAATACAAAAATTCGTATATTAAATGGAGGGCATACTGCTCTTGCTTATTTAGGTGTATTACGAGGGCATGAAACCTATTACTCGGCATTAAGTGACCCAGAGCTATCTAATTTTTTCGATTCAATACAAACAAAAGAAATCATTTCATCACTACCAAGAGTGGCTTCAATTAATTACTTAGATTACTTGTCCACAACCAAGAAAAGGTTTGGAAATCAAAATTTACCCGACTCCTTGTCAAGAATTTGTATGGATGGAGGGTCAAAGTTTCCTATATTTTTATTGCCAGTCGTTGAGTGGCATTTATCAAAAGGAGAGGTGCCTGAGTTTTCATTAAAGGCGATTGCAAGTTGGTATATTTTTCTATGTCAAGTAATTACCAATAAGATAAGTTTTGACTATGTCGAACCAAAATGGAGCATGTTAACTCCTTTTTTAGTTGAAGGTGGAGAGCTTGGTTTTGCAACTGAAGCCGAACTTTGGGGAGATATTCCACAAAAGTACCCTGACTTTGTTGATGGAATTATTAAAGAAATTCAAGAAATGAAAAAAAAATATCAGATTAATTTATAAAATGTTTTTAGACTTATGCAAGGAGAGTAATTTTGGCTGAAATTAAATTAGAATCAATATATAAAAATTATGATGAAGTAGGCGTCATTAAGGGTGTTGATATTGAAATTCATGATGGGGAGTTTGTTGTTTTTGTTGGACCATCTGGATCAGGCAAGTCTACTTTACTTAGAATGATTGCTGGTCTTGAAGATATTAGTTCGGGGCTCTTAATGATTGACGGCGAAGAAATGAATGATGTTCCCCCATCTAAAAGAGAATTGGCTATGGTGTTTCAGTCTTATGCTTTGTATCCTCATATGACTGTCTTAGATAACCTAGCTTTCGGACTTAAAATTTCAAAAGTGGAAAAGAATGAAATTAAAGATCGCGTTAATAGGGTAGCTGAGGTATTGCAAATTCATGACCTTTTAGATAGGCTTCCTAAGCAATTATCTGGTGGTCAGCGTCAACGAGTGGCGATTGGTAGGGCGATTATTAGAGAGCCAAAAGTTTTTTTATTTGATGAGCCATTATCTAATCTAGATTCGGCTTTGAGATCTGATATGAGAGTAGAGCTTTCCGAGCTTCATGAAAAACTAAATGCAACAATGATATACGTGACACATGATCAAATCGAAGCTATGACTCTTGCTGATAAAATTGTGGTACTTAATAATGGACTTGTTGAGCAAATTGATACACCAACCGAGCTCTATAATCACCCAAAAACTGAATTTGTTGCTGGCTTCATAGGTTCGCCAACCATGAATTTTTTAAGAGGTGATATTGTAAATCAAAGTGGCGCAGAGCTCTATGGTGTAAGACCGGAACATATTACGCTTTCACCTACTAAGGGAAAAATAAAATGTACTTTGAAGCATCTAGAAAATTTAGGTGCAGATACCTTATATTACATGCAATCAGAGGATGATCAGAAAATTACAGTTCGAGTTGAAGGAATGGGGTCTCATAAAAAAGGCGAAGTAATGTTTTTAGATTTTGACGAGGCTAATGTGCATATGTTTAAAGATGGAAAGCGAGTTTAAATAAACCTCTCATGATAATTTGCGCCGGCGAATCTTTAATTGATATGGTGTCTTTTGTAGGAGAGACTGAATACACACCACATGTTGGTGGCAGTATTTTGAACACCTCAATAACTTTAGGCAGATTAGGTGCTGAAAGTTTTTATTGTGGCGCTATTTCAAATGACTCTTATGGCGAACTAATTGAAGAGCGGCTAAAACACTCTAAAGTTAAAAAGGATTTTATAGTTAAAACCAATCGACCTACTACGCTAGCTTATGCAGACGTTGTTGACGGTATAGCTCAATATACTTTTGTTGATGAGCATTCTGCAGGGCGCATGCTAGATAAACAAAGTCTTGAACCTTTTATTGAAAGCTTAAAAAAAACTAAGGCGTTGTTGGTTGGAGGGATTAGCCTTCAAGCAGAGCCTTGTGGAGCGTCTTGGCAATGGTTAATTGAACAAGTCTCAGGTAATTGCCTAATTTATTTTGATGCCAATATACGTCCTGACTTTATAGAAAATAAGGCAAAGTATATTGAGCGTTTTAATCAACTCACTTCAAAAGTAGATATTATTAAAATATCTGAGGAAGACTATCAGTATTTATATGGAATGCAAGACTTCAAGGAAGTCAGTAATGAATGGCTCAAAAACGGTGTGAAGTTAGTTATATTGACTTTAGGTTCTAAAGGTTCAAAAGCTATATTTGATAATGGTAAAGAAGTTTTTGTAAAAGCAAATAAAGTCGGTGTTGTTGATACAATTGCCGCCGGCGATAGTTTTAACGGGGGCTTCCTTTTTAGTCTCGATACGCAAGGTCTACTAGGCAGGGAAAAGTTGGATACTATGAATGAGTCAATACTTCAACAAACATTGACTTTTGCCAATCAAGTAGCCAGTTTTACTGTTACCAAGAAAGGCGCAAATCCACCATGGATTTATGAAATATTAGAGAGTTAAAAATCTATACGATTATTGACAATCACCAAACAATTCTATTTAATTTATGGTGGGATTGTACAATATTGTGTGAAACACAGTTTTGACACTAATCCCTTTGTTTATGTGCTCTGTGAGTCTTTATGGGATGTAGTGAAAACGAAAGATGGTGCCCGGGGCCGGAATCGAACCGGCACGCCGATAAAGGCGCAGGATTTTAAGTCCTGTGTGTCTACCAATTTCACCACCCGGGCAGGAACTGTGTAATTACTATAGACACATTAAAAAGAAGCAATTATATACTAAGCATCGGTAAAATTCTATTTTTTTGAGGTGGTATATTATGGGGATTGTTAAGTTAATTATTATAGTTTTGGTTATTTGGCTGTGCGTTAGTTTGTGGCGTCAATTTAGAAAAACACCTGATAACAATATTCCTCAGCCATCTACTAGTAAAATGCTTTCTTGTGGCGTCTGCAAGACGCATATTCCTGAAAATGAAGCCATTATTCAGAATGGTGAAGTTTTTTGTTCTAAAAAATGTTTGAGGTAGTTGATGAAATTTTTACTTGATTTTTTCCCGATTGTATTATTCTTTATTGTTTATAAAACTATGGGTTTGTATGCAGCAATCTACGCCATGATTGCTGCTACTGCGGTGCAAATGTTGGTCGCTCGTTATCAAACGGGTAAATTTGAGAATACTCATCTAGTCACATTTGGGTTGTTGGTCGTTTTGGGTGGTGTGACACTAGCACTAAGAGACCCAGCATTTCTAATGTGGAAAGTTAGTGCGCTATATGTTGTATTTGCTGCAGTATTAATTATTAGTATTTGGGTTGGTAAAAAGCCTTTATTAGAAAGAATGCTAGGCAAAGAATTAGATTTACCAAAAATTATTTGGAGACAAATAAGTTGGATTTGGGGTCTTGGTTTTGTTGGAATTGCATTGGTTAATGCTTATTATGTCCAGCTGGCCTTAAGTGCAAGAGATGCATTGTTTGGTTCGACTGATTTAGATCCTAAGATCGAATTAACAGAGCTTGATTGTGTTGCAACGACGATGCCGGATTTGTGCAATATTGCTCAACAGACAGAAGAATCATGGGTTAACTTTAAATTATTTGGTACCATGGGACTAACTTTTATTTTGATCGTTGTCACGGTGATAATGATTAGCAAGTACGCTAAACAAAAGTAGTAGGAGATTAATATGAAATACACACCTTTATATCAAGCACATATAGATGCACAAGGAAAAATGGTTGATTTTGGTGGCTGGGAAATGCCCCTTAATTATGGCTCTCAAATTGAAGAGCATCATCAGGTTCGGTCGGACGCAGGCATGTTTGATGTATCTCATATGACTGTGGTAGATTTTAAAGGTACACAAGCTAAAGTTTTTGTACAAACGCTTATTGCTAATGACGTGGAAAAATTAAAAACAGAAGGCAAGGCGTTATACAGTTGCATGCTAAACGAAAGTGGCGGTGTGGTCGATGACTTGATTGTTTATTATATAAATGATGAAGACTATCGAATGGTGATTAATGCTGGTACTACAGAAAAAGATATTGCCTGGATTAATTTACAAGCGCAAAGTTTTGATGTGAGTGTTGAGCCTAAATTTGATTTAGCTATGATTGCTGTTCAAGGACCAAATGCACGCGAAAAAGTATTTGCAGCTATGCCTGGTGTTGAAAATATTGCTGGAGAATTAAAGCCTTTTAATGCGGCTAGTTTAGGTAGTTTATTTATTGCCCGAACTGGCTATACAGGTGAAGATGGATTTGAAATTATGCTGCCTGATAAATCAGCAGAATTTACTTGGAAGATGCTACTCGAAGGAGGCGTCAAACCTTGTGGACTTGGTGCGCGTGATACTCTACGTTTAGAGGCAGGCATGAGCTTGTATGGCTCTGAAATGAATGATGAAGTGTCACCATTGGAAGCAGCGCTTTCATGGACGGTAGACTTATCTAATGAAGACCGCCAGTTTGTTGGCCGTAAAGCTTTAGAAGAATTAAAAAATGAGGGTGCTAAAAATACCATTGTAGGCTTGGTGTTAGAAGGCAAAGGCGTGATTCGAAATCATCAAAAAGTCGTAACAAGTTTGGGCGATGGTGAGGTTACTTCAGGCACATTCTCTCCTACAATGGGCAAAGCTATTGCGTTAGCAAGAGTTCCAATAGATGCAACAGGATCATGTGAAATTGAGATGCGAAATAAATTAGTTTCGGCTAAAATAGTCAAACCACCATTTGTACGTAATGGTAAAGTATTAGTTTAATTTAAAACCTTTATAGGTAAGGCCTACAAAGAATTTGGAGAACGGCATGAGCGAAGTAAGAGACGATAGACAATACACACAAACACACGAATGGATTCTAGACAATGGTGACGGCACCTACACTATGGGTGTAACTGACCATGCTCAGGCACTATTAGGTGATATGGTATTTGTAGAATTACCAGTCGCAGGCGATGAAGCTTCTCAGGAAGATGAGTTTTGTGTTGTGGAATCTGTAAAGGCAGCCAGTGGTGTTTATGCCCCCGCTGATCTTGAAGTTGTTGAAGTTAATGAAGCATTAGATGATGCGCCTGAATTGGTTAACTCAAGTTGCTATGATGATGGTTGGCTGGTTAAATTTAAAGCAGAAAACATCGAAGACTTGATGTCTGCGCAAGACTACACTGAAACACTAGACTAAGTTACATAGTCTTGGTTAATTCACTGGTTGCCTATAAAGGCAAACCTGCGCGCATAGTTAGTGTTACTGCGCATAAATTCGATTTAGAATTTGCAGATGGCTCAACACGCAAAGTTAGAGAAAAAGACTTTCGCTTTATTCATCCAGAGTTTACTCAGGTGAATGAATCTTGTGCGCATGCAGATGTGAGCGTGCTTGATGAGTTCCAGGAAGAAATTTTAACGCTACAAGAGATCACCGAATGGCTATTTGACGAATACACCGCTCAAAGTGCCTGGTGTACTTGTCTTTTAGTGGAAGAAGGCTTATATTTTTATTGGCAAAAAGACAGTGTTTTTGTACGTCCAACCTCGCAAGTTCAAGGCGTTCTTGATAAGCGTAATGCAGAAAAATTAGCCGCTGAAAGTTTGCAACATTGTATTGATAATCTTAACAATAATACCTTTGATGAGAAAGATATTCCTTTTTTGAAAGAGGTGGAGAAGGTTGCGTTTAATCAATCAAAACATGCCAAAATTTTAGATCATGTGGGCGTTGAACATACTGAAGAAGCGGCGTATAAATTCCTGCTAAAAATCAAATATTTCAAGGATAGTTTTAATCCTTATCCGGCACGTTTTAGCATTCCAGAAGATGAGGAAATTGAGACCAGCCTGCCAGAAATTGAGCGCATTGATTTAACTCATATGACATCTTATGCAATTGATAATGAAGGCTCTAATGACGCCGATGATGCGATTAGCGTAGATAACGATAAGCTGTGGATTCATATTGCTGATGTGTCTACTATTGTTGATTCTGGTTCAGAGCTAGATGAATATGCTCGTGAACGTGGCTCTAATTTATATCTGCCAGAGCAAATTATTCATATGCTACCCACTTCAATTACTAAAGCGCTGGCGCTTGGGGAAACAGAAACTTCGCCAGCATTGTCTATTGGGCTTAATATGAGCGAAGGCATTATTAGTAATATTGAGGTAGTGCATAGCACGATCAAAGTAATAAATACAACCTATGAAGCTGTAGATAAAGAATTAGGGATTAATCCAGATTTTATTAAGATTCAAACTTTTAATGATCAGCATAAAACTTTCCGTGAAAAAAGCGGCTCAATTAGCCTTAATTTACCGAATGTAGATGTTAGATATATTGATGAGAAGGTTGAGATAGCGCCGCAGAAAACCAGTCCTAGTCGAGATTTTGTTGCAGAAGTTATGATTACTGCAGGACGCACTATTTCTCAGTATGCGCAAGAAAATGATATCGTTATGCCCTATGCTTTACAAGATGAAGGTGAGTTCCCGCAGGAAGTCTTAGACAAAAAAGAAAACTTAAGTACGGCTGAATCATTTAAGGCGATTAAGTTTTTCAAGCGTTCTGCAACCTCTATTAAGCCGTTACCACATTACGGTCTTGGCTTGGATTCGTACTTAAGAATTACCAGTCCTCTAAGACGCTACTATGATTTACTGGCACACCAACAATTGTCTAATTTTATTGCTGGCAAGCCAACACTTGATAAAGCCCGAGTTAAGGAAATTATTGGTATTAACAATAATGCATTAGCCAGTGTTGGCCGTGTAACACGCTTTAGTAATGATCATTATAAGTGCTTGTTTTTAAAAAGAAACCCTAGCTGGAAAGGCGAAGGTGTGGTGGTTGATATTCGTGGTGATAAAGCTTTATTTATGATTCCTGAAGTTGGCTTAATGACACAAATCAAATTTAAAGAAGATCAAATTCCTAAGCCAGATGACAAGATCATGCTGCAAGTTACACGGGTTGATATGATGGAACGATCAGCTAATTTCAAGACGGCTTAATTTATCCGTAACCTCAATAGCGTTACCTTGAGTATTTGACCAATCTCCTAAAACATGTCGTGTAAATGTCGGCTCAATATGAGTATTAAGTCGATGTGTATGTCCATGAATAAGATCAGCATCTGGATATTTCACCATTAATTCATTAACCGCAGCTTGATTAACATCCATAATCTTTCGAGTTTTAGTTTGTTGAGCATTGACACTCTTTTGACGCAGTTGGCCACTTAACTTTAAGCGCCAATGTTTAGGTAAGCGAACAAAAATAGCTTTAGTAATCGGATGTTGCAAGATAGATTTCATTTGCTGATATGATTCATCATCCGTGCACAGCTCATCACCATGGGTCAGTACATATTGATGCTCATTGACTTCCAGCAAATAAGGCGAATCAATTAATTCACAACCTGTTTGATGAGCAAATTCTTGCGCAAGCAAGAAATCACGATTACCTGTCATTACAAAAACTTGAGTTGTTTGACCTAAGTCTTTAAGAATTTGAATAATTTCATGGTAATAAGACAAAGATATATCATCACCCAGCCAAGTATTAAACAAATCACCCAAAATAAAAACCTGATCAGCTTGTCGCGCTTGCTGGCAGAATTTTTCAAATAGCTGATTTTTTTGCACCTCGTTAGTGACCAGGTGCAAATCAGCAATGATTAAAATCTGCTGAATACTTGAAGTGTTTGATTTAGACTTAGGCATGAAAAAACCCGGTTAAAAACCGGGCTGTCATTACTTAATGTAGGCTTTAGTTACAATAACTGAATCATTTGGCACGTCACCATGTCCACCTTTGTTGCCTGTTGAGACTTCGTTAATTTTATCAACTACATCAAAACCTTCAACAACTTCACCAAATACACAATAACCCCAACCATCTTGGCCCGGATAATCCAAGAATGAATTATCCTTGGTATTAATGAAAAACTGTGAACTAGCAGAATGAGGCGCAGCAGTTCGAGCCATAGATAAAGAATATTTAGAATTCTTTAAGCCATTTTTGGCTTCATTTTCAATTTCTGCATTGGTTGGTTTTTGTGACATATCTTGGGTAAATCCGCCACCTTGAATCATAAAGTTTTTAATGACACGGTGGAAAATAGTTTCATCAAAAAAGCCTGACTCAACATAGTCTGTAAAGTTTTTAGCACTGATTGGTGCTTTCTCAGAATCAACTGTTATATGGATATCACCCATGTTTGTTTCAAAAATAATCATTGTTCGCTCATCTATGTAAATAAAAATACAAATTATACTTAAAACTCCCTTTCATAAATGTGCTCGTTGGCGTATAATTGCCACTTTTTACGAATTCACATTTTGGATTTTATTATGTACGCAGTTATTAAAACAGGTGGTCAGCAGTTTCGAGTGGCAGAGGGAACAACTTTAAAGGTTGAAAAATTAGAAGTTGAACCAGGTAAAACAATTACTTTTGACGAAGTTCTTATGGTTGCTGACGGTGACAACGTTCAAGTTGGTGCACCTTTGGTTGCTAAAGCAACAGTCGAAGCAAAAGTTATTTCACAAGGCAAGGGAAAGAAGGTTCATATCTTAAAATTCCGTCGTCGTAAGCACTCTATGAAGCAACAAGGTCATAGACAATTGTACACAGAAATCGAAATTATAAAGATTAAGGCATAGGAGAATAAACCATGGCACATAAGAAAGCAGGTGGTAGTACTAATAACGGAAGAGACTCCCAGTCAAAACGCCTAGGTGTTAAAAGATTTGGTGGTCAAGTAGTATTAGCGGGCAACATTTTAGTTCGTCAAAGAGGCACTAAAGTTCATCCAGGTACTAACGTTCGTAAAGGTAAAGACGACACATTATTTGCAACAGCAGGTGGTAAAGTAGTTTTTGCTAAGAAAGGTAAATTCATGCGTCAAACAGTTTCAATCGAAACTGCATAAGCAGCACTTAAGATTTATCTCAAAAAGCGCCTTACAGGCGCTTTTTTATTAACTAAAATAAGGCTATTTCGTTTATTAAATTTATTATGAAATACGCTATTATATTTCCGGGTCAAGGCTCACAATCACTTGGCATGCTATCAGAGCTTGCTGATCATTTTTCTATTGTAAAAGATACCTTTAACAAGGCAAGTGATGCACTAGGCTTTGATCTTTGGAAGCTTACTCAAGAAGATCAAGAAGGGCTTAATCAAACACAAAATACACAACCCGCCATGTTGGCTGCGGGTTATGCTACTTATAGGGTTTTAAGTAGTGAAACAGAGCTATCGCCAATTTGCATGGCAGGCCACTCTTTAGGTGAGTATACGGCTTTGGTGGCTTCAGGCTCGCTTGGCTTTAGTGACGGTATTAAATTAGTACGTACGCGAGCTGAGCTTATGCAATCAGCTGTTCCTGCTGGTGTGGGTGCTATGGCGGCTATTTTAGGGCTTGAGGATGAAGTATTGGTTAAGGTCTGTGCTGATTATTCTGGTGAAGGTATTGTTCAGGCGGTAAACTTTAACTCAAATGGACAGGTGGTGATTGCTGGCAACAAGCCGGCAGTCGACGCCACTTGCGAAGCGATGAAAGCTGCTGGTGCAAAGCGCGCTGTAATTTTGCCAGTGAGTGTTCCGTCACATTGTTCGCTGATGGATGATGCGGCTGAAAAGTTCAAAATAGCCGTTGATGCGCTTGATTTTAAAATGGGCAATATTGATGTTTTGCATAATGTTGATGGCGCTAAAGCCGCAGATACTAATGACATAAAAGCCAAGCTCGTTGCACAATTGCATAAACCCGTACTATGGACAGGAACCGTACAAGCCATGGCAGATATGGGCGCAGAAAAACTCATCGAAGCCGGCCCGGGAAAGGTTTTAGCAGGACTTACTCGTAGAATTAACAAATCATTAAGCGCTAATGCTGTATTAGATTCGGCTAGCGTTGCAATCACTTTAGAGGAGATAAAATAATGTCAGATTTAACTGGAAAAATTGTATTAGTCACGGGCGCAAGCCGCGGTATTGGCCAAGCCATTGCACTTTCGTTAGGTAATGCGGGCGCTACTGTTATTGGTACAGCCACAAGCGACAAGGGTGCTGATGCTATTAGCGATACCTTAAAAGCTCAAAAAATTGCTGGCCAAGGTATGGCGCTAAACGTTACGGATAATGATCAAATTGCTGATGTAATGAAAAATATCACAGACACCTATGGTGCTGTTGACATCTTAGTTAACAACGCTGGAATCACGCGTGACAATCTTCTGATGCGCATGAAAGATGATGAATGGGATGATATTATGAACACCAATCTGGCTTCTGTTTACAAAATGTCAAAAGCGGTACTGCGCGGCATGATGAAAAAACGTGCCGGTCGCATTATCTCCATTGCATCTGTTGTGGGTGCTATGGGTAATGCAGGACAAACTAATTACGCTGCTGCCAAAGCTGGCATCATGGGCTTTACCAAATCTTTAGCGCGTGAAGTGGGTGCTCGCGGAATTACTGTTAATGCCGTAGCACCAGGCTTTATCAAAACGGATATGACTGACGCATTGCCTGAAGAACAAAAAGACGCATTATCCAAGCAAATTCCAATGGGGCGTCTCGGTACGGTTGATGAGATTGCTGGTTCGGTGTTATTTTTAGCCAGTGATGCGGGTGCGTATATAACAGCCCAGACTATCCACGTTAACGGTGGTATGTACACCGTTTAGCGTAAATGTTCTTTTATTACTACCAGCTCATCTAGAAATAGTTGGATAAACTAAGTAATCAATTTCACAGCTATTATTAGTTTTCTGAATTGTGTTGTAACAGAGATTTTCTAATATTAGAAACTCCAACCAACTGACGCAGCTGAACTGGAAATATTTCCTGATTGCGAGCCGAGCAATCGATAAGTAATATCTTGCTCACCATCGTGATGGGAAAATCCGTATGCAACGGCGTGAGTGCCATTGTAGTTGCCTGTCGCAATAGAAAAATTAGACTTGCCAAAGCTAGGTGCACTAAGTGCGCCCATGGCCATGGATTGCGCCAATCCAGTTTCTAGCTCTTGTATGGCGTTAATATTGATACTTATTGCAGTAGTATTAGTACTAATCAAAGTGGTATTGGCAGATGTTGATGAGGTATTTGAGGCGATAGAGCTATCTTGAGAAGTATTTTTTGATTGTATAGCGCTAATATCTGTGCCATTTGTAGTTATGCTATTGGCATTGGAATTTGTAGCGCTGTCAACATAAGTTTTGGTGGTGGCGTGATTATCGCCGGTTGGGGTTTGTACGCTAAGTGTACCGAGTACGGTGGTATTGTGCGAGGTGCTGGTGCCAATTTGGAGTTCGTTGATACTTGAGGCGATTTCGTCTTTGCTACTGCTGGAGGTTGATGCATCTTCAATGGTAAATGAGTTGGTTCCAATATGAACAACATCACCTACTTTACGCAGCACGTTATTGCCGGATGCATCTTTTAAAGTATTGACGGTTAAGTTGCCATTAATCGTTACCTCTTGCGTGGAAAAATCACCTTGAATTAAGGGTGATGAAGTGTCACCATTAGAGATGTAGAGTTTATTAGATCCGGTTTCGTTATAGCCAGCCTTGTGTCCAATGAAGACATTGTTTGATCCACTTGCATTGGTGTATCCAGCTCGATAGCCAACGGCAGTATTACTGTCGCCGTTGCTACTATTAAGAGTGCCATTGCCGTTAGACACATTGTAAGATCCGGTGGTATTGGCTAATTGGGCATCGTCACCCAGTGCAGTGTTAAAACCGCCTGTAGTGTTAGCTTTCATACTTTGATTGCCCAGTGCTGTGTTGTTTGATCCGGTGGTGTTATAACGCAGTGCATAATTACCAACCGTGGTATTGTCAGAGCCTGAAGTGTTGGCACGCATGGCAAAATTACCAATTGAGGTGTTATCATTGCCGGAAGAATTTGAGCGCATTGAGTAGTTGCCTATGGCCGTATTTTTATCACCCGAGGTATTGTCACTGAGTGAGTAATTACCAATTGAAGTGTTACTTGTTCCGGTGGTATTTTCTTGCAAGGCATAATTACCAACCGCAGTATTTTTGTCACCAGTAGTGTTATTTTTGAGTGATTCAAAACCCACTGAGGTGTTGTCATTTCCAGTGGTGTTATTGCGCAATGAGTAGCTACCAATAGCGGTATTTTGCTTGCCTGAAGTATTGTCTCGTAAGCCAAAATAACCAACAGAAGTGTTATTTATCCCCGTGGTATTTTCTTTCATTGCTGAGTCGCCGATAGCGACATTGTTACTGCCAGTCGTAATGTTTAAAAGTGCATTGGTGCCAGTAGCCGTATTATCTGAAAATGCAAGTGTTGGCAGTAAAATAAGCACTATAAATAGTGACTTCATACTTTTTCCTCAAGTAGCTAAGGTAATAAGTATAGTTCTTTAATAACTGTTATTTTCGTCTATTTTTAAAAAAAGCTTGAAGAATGCTTTTGCAATCAGCCTCAAGTATGCCACCTTGAAGCTCAATAGAATGGTTAATGCAATCACTATTCGATAAGTCTTCACAAGAGCCGCAAACGCCAGTTTTTGGATCATATGCGCCAAACACAACGCGCGATATACGTGCATGAATCATGGCACCTAAGCACATCATGCAAGGTTCTAGCGTGACGTATAAAGTGGTATTGGGTAGGCGGTAGTTATTGAGCTGTTTGCCGGCTTTACGTAGTAATTGTATTTCTGCATGGGCAGTGGCATCATTAGTTGAAATGGGCTGGTTATGAGCGCTAGCAATAAGCTTTCCGTCCTGCACTAAAACAGCCCCAACAGGCACTTCGTCTATTGCCTGAGCAAGCCATGCCTGCTCTAAAGCAAGTGCCATCCATTTTTCCTCTTGAAGCAGAGTAAGACTTTCTTCCTGAGTTATTCCCATTCAATAGTGGCGGGCGGTTTCCCAGAAATATCATAGACTACACGCGAAACACGCGTAATTTCATTCATGATTCTATTAGAAACATGATCTAGAAAATCGTATGGTAGATGCGCCCAACGAGCGGTCATAAAATCAATGGTTTCTACGGCTCTAAGTGCAATGACATAATCATAGCGACGTTCATCGCCGGTGACACCAACCGATTTGACTGGCAAGAAAACTGCAAAAGCTTGATTAACTTTATCGTATAAATCATTTTTATAT
The DNA here is from genome assembly GCA_028352435.1 of Candidatus Thioglobus sp. Lineage (GTDB taxonomy): Bacteria > Pseudomonadota > Gammaproteobacteria > PS1 > Pseudothioglobaceae > Thioglobus_A. The sequence continues at coordinate 31,923 of JAOMMB010000007.1, forward strand.
AATTCATCCATAAAGATCGCATCTGCTTCGCGCAAAATTTCAGCGTATTCTTCTTTTACTTGACCTAAAATACGCACACCTAAGCCAGGGCCGGGGAATGGATGACGGTAAAGCATGTGCGCAGGAATACCCAGTTTCACGCCAATGGTACGAACTTCGTCTTTAAATAGTTCTTTTAAGGGTTCAACCAATTCAAATTTTAGATCTTCTGGCAAACCGCCAACATTGTGGTGTGATTTAATCACTTTGGCTTTGCCAGATTTGGCACCAGCTGATTCGATTACATCTGGGTAGATAGTACCTTGCGCTAAAAATTTAATATCATCAAGGTGTTTAGCCTCTTCTTCAAAGACTTCGATAAATGCATGACCAATAATTTTGCGTTTTTTCTCAGGATCATTTTCATCGGCAAGAGCATCGTAGAATTTTTTCTGAGCATTAGCACGAATGACTTTAACGCCCATGTTGTCGGCAAAAGTTTGCATAACCTCATCACCTTCATTAAGGCGTAATAGACCGTTATCGACAAACACACAGGTGAGTTGGTCGCCAATGGCTTGATGTAGTAATACCGCTACCACAGATGAATCAACGCCGCCTGACAAGCCTAGCAAAACATTTCTACTGCCGATTTGATCTTTAAGACTTTGAACTAAATCAGTAATAATATTGTCAGTAGTCCAGTTGTTCTCGCAGTCACAAATGCCACTGACAAAGCGATCAAGTATGTGCTTTCCTTGCTTGGTATGTGTAACTTCAGGGTGGAATTGTAAACCATAATAGTGTTTTTCAACATTGGCAAATCCAGCAATGGCACAATTATCGGTTGATGCAATGAGTTTAAAGCCTTTTGGTAATTCGTTAACTTCAATGCCATGACTCATCCACACATCAAGCAAGCTATGACCCTGGTCGTTGACATTATCAGTGATATCATTTAAGAGTGGAGAGTGGTTACGAGCACGAATTTTTGCAAAACCATATTCATGCTTGTCAGCTGATGTGGCTTTACCACCAAGTTGTATTGCCATGGTTTGCATACCGTAGCAAATACCTAAAACAGGCACACCTAGATCAAACACGATTTGCGGCGCTCTGGCTGAATCATCAGTGGTAACTGTGTCAGGTCCACCAGATAGGATAATGCCCTTAGGGTTGAATTCTTTAATAAAATCCACATCTACATCATATGGAAATAATTCACAATACACGCCAATTTCTCTTACGCGACGGGCAATGAGTTGCGTATATTGAGAGCCAAAATCAAGAATAAGGATTTTATCGCTGTGAATATTTGTCATAATAGTGTCATTGTTTAATTAAACCTGAAAGAACCCCTTATTTTAATGAAAATTCTAGATCGATATATTATTAAAACCATGGCTTTTTATACTTTAGCTGTTATGCTGATTTGGGTAGGGGTTTACTCGTTTTTTAGTTTTCTAAATGAAGTCAATGAAATTGGGCAAGCAAATTACACGATTTCTGAGGCGATGATTTATATCTCTTTGAAATTGCCAGATGTAGTCTCTGGACATTCTTCTGTGGTTATTCTTCTTGGTGCACTTCTGGCATTAGGGCATTTAGCGGGGACTTCGCAACTAATTGTTATCAGAAGTTCAGGTATTTCAATTATGAATATTACTAAGATTGTCTTAAAGACAGCGCTGGTATTTATTGTTATATCGACTCTAATCGGTGAATTCCTTGCACCTGTAACCAATCAAGCTGCGAAAAATTCTCGAGCTCAAGCGTTTGGGCAAAATATTTTGGCCAAAAATCAACAAGGATTCTGGGTAAAAGAAAATCAATCAATAGTTCATGTTGGTAAAAACTTTGATGGGCATCTATTTAGTGATGTAATGTTAATTAATCTAAAGAATAATAAGACATTAGCATCAGTTGGGCAGACTGATAATGCGTTATTTGATGGTGAAAATTTGATGCTAGAAAAGATTGATCTCTATCAAATTGATCAAAGTGAAGGTCAGAAATTTAACAACTTTAATGTTGATCAATTAACTCAATATAAAGTTCCAGTTGCGTTTGATCAAGAGTTTGTTAGCAGTTTACGTAAAAAACCTCGTGAATTATCTACTTGGAATTTATATAACCAAATTAATTTTTTAATGCAAAATGGATTGGCATCAGACCCATTTGAAGTTGAGCTATACAAGAGGCTTGTTAAGCCATTCACACTGATAGCAATGATTATTTTCTCGATGTTGTTTATTTTTGGATCACTACGGGATGCGTCATTAGGTAAGAAAATTTTTATAGGAGTGGCCTTGAGTTTATTTTTTGAATTATTCTCAAGAATTGGGGGGGTATTATCCCTTAGATTTGATTACAATCACTTCTTGGTTGCATCTACTCCTACTTTAATCGTTTTAGTCTTTGTTTATATTTTACTTAAAAGAAAATCAGCTCAATAAAATGGAAGAATTAAAAACTAAAATTGCCAAGCCTAAGTTGGGAAAACCTAAAAGATTTCAGGTTTTATTGCTAAATGATGACTATACAACCATGGAGTTTGTAGTGGCTGTGTTAATGAGGTTTTTTTCCAAAGACGAAGAAGCGGCAAATGCAATTATGATTAAAATTCATGTAGATGGGGAAGGAGTATGTGGCACTTATTCGCATGATATTGCTAATACAAAAGTAACCCAAGTAACGGATTTTGCTAGGAATAATGAACAACCACTTATGTGCGTTTTGCGCGAATTGAGCGACTAATTTATAATAGAGATACTATGATTGAATCAGGACTACAACAAGAAATTAACTTTATCATGACCCAGGCTCGTAACAATCGACTTGAGTTTGTAACTGTTGAGCATTTGCTCCTCGCTTTATTGAATATTGACGAAGTGATTACTTTTTTGCGTAATAAACGCGTTAATCTCGACGAGGTTCGTGAAGAGCTGGAAGAGTATATTGATTCACACACGCCACTAATTGCTCAAGATTCTGAAATTGATATTGTACCAACAGTTGGCTTTCAAAGAGTTTTACAACGCAGCGTTTACCAGGCACAATCTGCACAAAAGAATACTGTTTATGCCATGAATGTTTTGGTGAGCATCTTGTCAGAGAAAGAGTCACATGCGGTTTATTTGCTAAAGCTTAACAATATTTCTCGTCTAGAGGTTATGGAAGGGATTGCTAATCGAGAGCCTGAAGTGATCGAAGAGAATGCTGAAATTGAAGATAAAACTCAAAAACCTAAAAAATCTTCTCTTGACACCTATACTGTTGATCTATGTGAAAAAGCAAGAGCAGGAAAGATTGATCCGCTACTAGGTCGTGAAGAAGAGGTTTTACGAACCGTTCAAGTATTATCTCGTCGTCGCAAAAATAATCCATTATTTGTTGGCCAAGCAGGCGTCGGAAAAACTGCTATTGCTGAGGGGATTGCTAAAAAAATTGTTGATGGTAAAGTGCCAGAGGTCTTAAAAGAAGCGAGTATTTATTCGCTAGATATCGGTATTTTGATTGCCGGTACAAAGTATCGAGGTGATTTTGAAAAGCGCTTAAAGTCAGTTTTGACTGATCTAGGAAAAATTCCACACGCCATCTTATTTATTGATGAAATTCATACTATGATTGGTGCAGGTAGCGTTTCTGGTGGATCACTTGATGCATCTAATTTGCTTAAACCCGCTTTGGCGGATGGATCACTTAGATGTATGGGTTCCACAACCATTGAGGAGTTTCGTAAAGTATTTGAAAAAGATCATGCGTTGACTCGTCGATTCCAAAAAATTGATATTGAAGAGCCTTCGATTAGTGATACGGTTAAGATTTTACAGGGGTTGAAAAAATATTATCAAGATCACCACAAAGTGAAGTATTCAGCAGCGGCATTAGAATCTGCAGTTGAGCTATCACATCGTTATATTAATGATCGTCGCTTGCCGGATAAAGCTATTGATGTTATTGATGAAGTAGGTGCATTGCAGCAAATTCAACCAAAGTCTAAGCGTAAGATTAATATTGGTGTTAGTGATATTGAAGATATTGTCGCTAAACTTGCTCGTATTCCATCACGCCAAGTAACAAATGATGATAAGTCATTACTTAAAAATTTAGAAGAAGAATTAAAGCTGGGTGTTTTTGGTCAAGATGAGGCTGTGGGCAGTCTTTCTACGGCAATTAAACTGGCCCGCTCTGGATTATCTCAAGAAGATAAAACTATGGGTTCATTCTTATTTGCCGGCCCAACAGGTGTAGGAAAAACCGAGATTTGTAAGCAGCTAGCACGCATTATGGGTGTGAAGCTGTTACGTTTTGATATGAGTGAGTATATGGAGCGCCATTCTATTTCCAAGCTAATTGGCTCCCCTCCAGGTTATGTGGGTTATGATGAGGGCGGGCTATTAACTGAAGCAGTTAACTCTAATCCATATGCCGTATTATTGTTGGATGAAGTAGAAAAAGCCCATCCAGACTTGTTTAATATTCTTTTACAAGTAATGGATAACGGCAAAATGACCGATGCTAATGGGCGTGAAATTGATTTTAGAAACGTGATACTAGTAATGACATCTAATGTCGGTGCTCACAGTGTTCAACGTGCGTCAATTGGATTTAGTGAGCAAGATCATGCGCTAGATTATGAAAGCGAACTTAAAAAAACTTTCACCCCAGAATTTAGAAACCGCTTGTCTGAAGTGATCTACTTTAATTCACTCAATAAAGATACAATTGTTTATGTGGTGAATAAATTCTTATTTGAGCTAGAGGCTACTTTAGAGGATAAAAATGTTTCGCTTATTATCTCTGACGCTGCTAGAAAATGGTTTTCTATTAATGGCTATGATGCACAAATGGGCGCTCGTCCGATGTCACGCCTTATTGAAAAAGAAGTTCGCAAGCCATTGGCTGATGAGCTTTTATTTGGTAAGCTAATAAATGGCGGTGTGGTTAAAGTTGGTGTTAAAAAAGATCAAATTACGTTAAATATTACCTAATGAAAATCCTTGTTAGTAATGATGATGGCTATCAAGCCAAAGGCATTCAGACTTTGGTTAAATATTTATCACAGGACCATGAAGTCATCGTTGTGGCACCGAGTGAAAATAAATCAGCAGCGAGCAGCTCTCTAACCCTTAATAGAGGGCTAAAACCAGTTAAGATCAGCGAAAATATCTATAGTATTGATGCCACACCTAGTGATTGTGTGCATCTAGCGCTATGCGGCTTTCTGAAAGATGATTTTGATTTAGTAGTAACGGGTATTAATTTTGGCCCTAATTTGGGTGATGATGTTATCTATTCTGGTACTGTAGCTGGGGCGATAGAAGGGCGTTTTTTAGGTCTGCCATCGGTGGCAATATCTCTAGCTAGCTGGCAAGGGGAAAATTTTGAAACTGCCGGTATCATTGCTAAGCAATTAATTGGCCATATATCTCATGCGCAACTATCCCACGACACTGTGCTTAATGTAAATATTCCTGATGTTGCTATAGAGAGTATTAAGGGTTTTCAAACCACACGCTTGGGTAAGCGCCATATGTCAGAACCAAGTATTCAAGACAAAGAAGATGCCTCTTTATATTGGATTGGCGAAAATGGCAAGGAAGCAGATAATGGCGTAGGCACTGATTTTCACGCTATTGATAATAACTACGTATCAGTGACACCATTACAAATTGACCTTACTAAATACAACGAAATAGATACTGTTTCAGATTGGTTAAGCGCGCTAGGTTAATGACTCCAAGTATCTCTTAAACTGACCGTCTTATTAAATACGATTTCGTCAGGCGATTGATTATCGCGACAAAAATATCCCTCACGTTCAAATTGATAAGCCACTTCCGGCGCAGCATTAGCCATACTAGGCTCAATAACGCCATAGGTACTCATAAGTGAGTCAGGGTTAATTAACTGCTCAAAATGATCATTTTTGCCCGGATTTTCAAGTGTAAATAGACGATCATATAGTCTAAATTCAGCTTTTAAAGCTTTAGTAGCTTCTACAAAATGAATAACCCCTTTGATTTTTCGACCATCAGCAGGATTTTTACCCAATGTATCTGCATCATAAGTGGCATACACTGTTGTAATATTGCCATCAAAATCTGTGTCAAAAGTAGTAGCATTAATGACATATGCATTACGCAGGCGTACTTCTTTATCGATAGCTAGGCGTTTGAATTTTTTGTTAGGTGCAACTTCTTCAAAATCAGCTCTGTCAATAAATAACTCACGTGAGAAAAATATTTCACGCTTGCCCATGGATTCATTTTGAGGATGAATAGGCGCTTGTAGAGTTTCTATTTGATCTTCAGGGTAATTCTCAATAATCACACGTATCGGATCAATGACACCCATGGTTCGTGGTGCTACAATATTTAAATCATCACGCGCAGCATCTTCCAAGATTTTCATGTCGGTCATACTATCAACTTTAGAAATACCAATGCGATCGACAAAATCACGAATACTGGCCGGCGTATAACCGCGCCTACGCAGTCCTGAAATCGTAGGCATGCGTGGATCATCCCAACCAGTAACAAGATTATCTTCTACTAATTGTTGAAGTTTGCGCTTCGACATAACTGTGTATTCAAGATTAAGCCTTGAAAACTCATACTGATGTGGGCGGTCAGGTTTGTCAAAATCATCTAAATGCTCAAGAATCCAATCGTACAAATGTCGATTATTTTGAAACTCTAATGTGCATAAAGAGTGAGTGATATTTTCAATTGCATCAGAAATACAGTGTGCAAAATCATACATCGGATAAATACGCCATTCATTGCCCGTTTGATGATGCTTATCAAAGCGAATGCGATATAGCGCTGGATCACGCATGCACATAAACGAGCTGGTCATATCAATCTTGGCGCGTAGTACGCATTCACCTTCGGCAAATTTACCCTCTTTCATTTTGGCAAGTAGTTCTAAATTTTCTTCAATAGAGGTATTTCGATGCGGACTATCTTTACCTGCATCTTTCAAAGTTCCGCGATATTCTCGAGTCTCATCTGCATTTAAAAAACACACATAAGCCAAGTCTTTATTAATCAGCTCAATCGCATATTCATAAAATTTTGGAAAATAATTAGAGCTGTATTGAATTTCACCATCCCATTCAAAACCCAGCCATGCTAAATCAGCCTTGATTGATTCTACAAACTCTATATCCTCTTTCGCAGGATTTGTATCATCAAAACGCAAATTACACTTGCCGTTATAGTCTTTTGCTAGGCCAAAATTCAAACAAATTGATTTTGCATGGCCAATATGTAAATAGCCATTTGGCTCAGGCGGAAAGCGCGTTTGAATAGAAGAATGTAATCCAGAATCCAGATCATCATTAATTTGATGACGAATAAAATTAACAGGCTTATCAGTTGGTGTATTGTCACTCATTGCAAGTCTAGGTTACTATAAAATTAATCAATTAATTATATCAGCAAACCAATAATTTTATGAACGAAGCACACTTAGACAAAAGATACTCAAGTTTCGTTATTGGCTTGTTAATCTTATTTCCTATATTGATTAATTCTGTCAAAATTTTAGGAAATATGATTTTATTGATCTTGGTTATTTTGGGTCTCTATATTGCGATTGCTGAGAAAAAAAATCCATTTAAAATCCAAGAATTAAAAGTTTTTTCTTGGATTACAGTGGGTTATTTTTTCATTATGTTGTTGTCTATCTTAATAGCAGATGGATTTGATGCTAGGTTTGTTAGCTTAGGCAGAAAGGCGCATTTCTTATTAGCACCTTTAATAGCGCTTTCCATTTATCAAATAGACTTGCCTTTTAAAAATATATTATTAGCCTTGAAGGCGGGCCTAATAATAATTGGCATTGTTGTTATGGTTCAGTTTTTATTAGGGTCTAGTAGGCCTTCAGGTATGATCAATGCTAATATATTTGGCGATATTGCCGTTGCTATGCTATTTTTATCAATCGTACAGGTTTTTAATGAAAAGCCAAAAGAGCAGATTATTACTTTTATTGCTGCTGTAGCAGGTGTAGTAGCAATATTTTTATCAGGCAGTCGAGGCTCATGGCTGTCATTCATTATTCTATCTATTACGTTTATTTTTCTTGTTTACAAGCCTTTTTTAATGGGAAATAAAAAAAATCAATTATTTCTTGTATTATTCTTTTCAGTTTTATTTGGCTTTATTGGCACTCAAACAGATGCAGGAAAGAAGATAACCAGCGCAGTTGTTAATATTCAAAATTGGGATAATGGTGATAAAACCTATACATCTTCTGCCATTCGTATGGAAATGTGGGAATCAAGTCTAGAAGCTGCTAAAAATTCGCCTTGGTTTGGATATGGATATCGAAATTCAAATAAAGAAGTATCTAAGTATGTTGATAGTCATAATCATACCGTTGCAGCATTTACACATTTACACAATGAATACTTAACTAATTTATTGGCAGGCGGCTTATTGGGGTTAGTCTCCTTGCTAGTTATGTTATTTGTACCAATGGTTTTTTTCTATAAAAATTTAAAAAATCAAAAAACCTATTATTACGCATCGGCGGGGATATTGCTAAGCATTGGCTATGCAACGTTTGGTTTTACTCATATCGCATTTGGCGAAGAGCATGTTAATGCTTTTTACATTTTTATGCTTGCTTTTTTACTGCCAAAATCAACAGAGAGCTATGAAAATTAAGGTTGATTATACAAACTACATTAATTCGTTAATTTTATTATTTTTTATTGCTGTAGTTTTTAAGAGGACAGCCATGGACTTAGTGTTCCTATCAGTTTCATTTACAGGGATTTATTTTGCAATAAAAGAGAAAAAATTACCTTTCCAGATAAAAGAAGTACAACTGTTAACGCTACTTTTTTGGGGTTACTTTATTGCAGTGATCTTTTCAATAATTGCACACCCAAAAAGTACAGAGGTGGCTGGCTTTTTATCAAGAGAAGTGTATTTCCTTCTGGCCCCCTTTGCCTCTATGGCAATAATAAAGGCAAAAATTAATCTAAATTGGCTGGTATTGGGCTCGAAGTTAGGATTATTTCTAATTGGCATAATTGTGATTTATGAAAGTTTTTTGGGTGCTAGCAGGCCATCAGGATTTTTAAATGCAATTACATTTGCAAACTTAGCGGTACTTTTATTTTTTATTGTGCTGGTTGCAAGTCTTAATGATATTAAAAAACAACAAATAATTCCAATAATTGCATCTCTGTCAGTTGGTGGGCTTTCCATAATGTACATAGGTGGAAGAAGTGCCTGGATAGCCTTTGTTTTTCTACTTTTGGTTGTTGTTTATTTGCAATTTAAACAGCGATTTTCGATTAAACTAAAAACAATCCTGCTAGGGTTGTTAATTATTGGACTTCTAGGTAGCTTTAATAGTGTCATTAATCAAAGGGCAGGGTTGGCATATAATAATGTTGCTGAGTGGTTTAATGGTGATTTAACAATGTCGTCTGCAGGCCAAAGGCTAGAAATGATGAGAATTGGCGCTATTGAAGCGCCAAATGTTCCATTTTTTGGCAATGGTTATCGTAATATTAACCAAAGTATTATTACTGATAAATATAATCATAAAGTCCATGACAAGATTAGGCTATATACGCATCTTCATAATGCTTATTTGACAAATTTTATTGGCGGCGGTTATCCGCTATTTTTTGCCCTATTGTTAAATTTATTTGTACCTTTTTTAGTCTTTAAGAAAGCTTTAATGCGCAATAAGAATCAATTATATGCATCAATTGGCATAATAATAACAGTAGGCTATATGATCTTCGGATTGATCAATCATCTATTTGGCGATGTATTTATGAATGCATTCTACACTTTTAGTATGGCAATTTTATTGCCTAAGTTGCAAACGGATAAAGATGAAATGTACACCTGAAAAAAACTTATTTGTAGTTAATACGCCATGGCAATTAATTAATGCTAATGAGGCAATTTCAGCCTTCAACATGGAGAATAATATCCTTATTGTTGATGTTACGTCTAACCTGCTAAATACAAGACAAATTCAAGCATTAATACAGCAAGATGACTGGATTTCAATTGTCTATTTGACAAGCAACCAATCTAATTTTCTTCAATATGCTAAAGTCATAAAAAATTGTAAAAAAAATCACTACGATAAAATTTTCATAAGTTGGAGTTGGTTTACTCAGATTCTATTTGCTAATATTGTTTCCAGAGATGCGTATATTGTTGATGACGGACTTGCAACAATAACCCACTACAATGAATTGCAATTAGGTAAAAAAAATTATCGCACTTTTTTTAAAAAGAAGTTAAGGTTTGCTCTTTTTGGTTATAAAGTTTTTACATTTAAAAAAATAGATTTTTTCACTTCTTTCTCATTATCTAATGTAAATAATATCAAAGTTAAGCGCCATGATTTTAAACGTATTAGGGATCAATTTGGTATAAGTAATTTTCAAAAAAATGAATATGTGTATATTATTGGACAGCCTTTAGTAGAAAAAAAAATGATGAGTCAGAAGATGTACGATCGATATATTATAGGTATATGTGAACACTTTCAAGGTTGTAATATTGTATATATTCCTCATCGTGATGAAAAAATAATTTTTAAATATTTTAGATCTTTTAATGGTTTAGAGCTGAAGACTATTGATCAGCCAATAGAATTATTATTATTAGGCAATAAAGAAATTCCAAAGGCTATTGTTGGTTTTTTTTCATCAGCCCTTGTAAATATTAAGCATATTTTGGGCGCTGTAGAGGGTGTTTATTATGTAGATATCCCAAACAAGTATATTAATAAAAACTTTTACAAGCAAGTGTTACAAAATAATAAATCTTATATTGTTTTTTCGAAAATAAAGAAAATTGATCTAAATATATGAAAGGTTGATAGAGGTTATTACATAGTATTACAAGTTAATTTTATGTATTCTTTAACAACATTTTCAAGTAAAAATTCTTTTCTTATATTGCAACTATAGTTGATCGTATTATTAGATGCATCTGATATTCTGAGCGCTAGGGCGTTCACATCATTAACAGGTGTCAGGTTTTTTTTAGGTAAAATTTCTCGTGGACCTGAGTTGCAGTCGGTACTTATAACCGGAGTGTTTAATGCTAATGATTCTAAAATAACCATTCCAAGTCCTTCAAATTCTGATGAAAGTACCATAAATTTGGCATTTTTCATATACGGATAAGGATTATTTTGAAAGCCCGAAAAGATAACCTTATCTTTAATATTAAGTTTTTTAACTAGGTCTCTAGATTTTTCCTCTAAAGGGCCTTGTCCTACCAAAACTAGCTTTTCTTTAATGTTGCTTTTTGCATAAGATTTAATTAGGATGTCATGACGCTTCTGGTCTTTAAACTTGCCAACATGGATAATGTAGTTTGCTGTCTTGCTGTCTTGCTGTCTTGCTGTCTTGCTAATTTGTTTATAAATTCTACATCTATCGGATTATATATTTGATATGATTTATTTTGATTTGTAAAGAATAAATCAAAATCTTCCTTTACACCTTTGGAAACGGAAATAGATGGCTTTTTTTCGTATATTTTGGAAAATTTATTAATTTTATTGGCTAGGGGTTTTCCAGACAATCCTTGAAAAAAGTCATAGCTCGGTGTATTGTGAATTACAAGAAAAACATTGGATAGTTTGCTTCTACATAGAATTCTATCTACAGGTAGTAAGTTAGATAAAACTAAATCTGGAGTACTACAGTTTTTTTTGATAAAATTATCCAGTACAGGGGCTAACAGTACCCCTCTTATACTCTTTGGAATCCACCTATGGTGCTGTTTAAAAACATGAATTTGAAATTTAAATTTTGATTTAAGTTCTATAAATTTATTAAATAAAATAATGTGTACATTATGACCTTCATTCATAAATCCATCTGCTAAAGTCATAACGACCCTTTCCGCGCCATTGCCTTTTAAATCCGGAAGCACCATGACAATTGTTTTTTTCTTAACCATTATTAATATTAAAAATCCTTGTTATTAATATTAATATAACGTCTTTCCGACTTAGTAATTAGCGTTAATTGCCGGACTCCTAGCTTTATCTGAAAATATATTCTTTTAGCCCAGAAGCCCCAGTTTCCTTTTGGGTTTTTAATACTACTTACACTAGACCTGGAAGTGGCATTGTTAACTGGATTATTTATGTTGTAATATTCACATTGGTCTAGCTGGATAATAGGTGAAGGCTCTACTTGATAAGAGACTAAACTGTTACAAGCAGTAATATGGGCATCAGCCAAAGCGATGCCTTTTTCCTCGTATTGAATGAGTTTATTAGCGCCAGAGGGCCATAAAACATACCCAGCAGCGCCGGTTCTATCCTGATAAAGCCTTAAAAGATCTGAATTGCAAGTTATAGATTCGCTAGATCGAGATACAAACTTTTTTCTTGCTCTATTTTCAAGGTTGATTAGATCTGTATTTTCTTTATCAGTGAAATCTTTGAGTAGTTCTGGCACGCACTTTGATAGCAGGGCGTCATCTTCTAGAATTAATGTGGGTCTGTTAGATTGGATAACCTTATCCCAGGCGTGACGATGAGAATAATAACAGGCAACTTCAGTTTCTTTTAAGGGTCTTTGCCAGTCATGATAATGTTGTTTGTAGATTGCTTTGCTTATATTGCTAGTTGAAGTAGCATCTAAAAATTCAAATTCTAAACCCAATTTAGACAGCTGGTTTTGTTGAAAATCACGCCGTTCTTTTGCATTGGGCAGACTAATAACTAAAATATCCATTTACCACCAACCTGTTTTGTTACGAGCGTGTCTATCTTTAGTTCGCTTATACACGGTGTCAAACTTTTGTAATCGCTTAAAAATCTCTAATAGAATTTCACCAGCAACATTTAGTTTTGCAGCTTTGTCAATTCTCCAGCGCATATTTCTAAGCGTGTCATCGGTGCCAAATTTAAACACCGAAGTGCCATCAAATAATGCAAATCTCTCTTCATTATCAAGCCTGCTTTGTTTTTCCTTGTCATCCTTGCATTGATCAGCATTAGTAAGAAAGCGCTCTGATTCTTGAAGTTTGACAGTGTTAAGCAAGCAAACACATGCAATAGATAAGCTTTTAATTGCATCATTATCAGAATAATCTGCAAAGGTATCGGTTGCTGCAATAAGCCAGCGGATGTTTAAGTTTTTAAGTAAATGTTCTTTTTCTTCAAGCCAAAGCTGTTCAAATAATTTAAAGTGGTTGTCAATTTCAAAATCACGCCTAATGAGTACAATAATTTTGGCGTGCGTATAGCAAAGCTCACTCTGGCCAACAAATTCTTCTCTTAGCGCCTCAAAGTGTTTGCTTACATCATTAGAACTACCATGGGTGTAGATGACTCCATCCCCAGGTATGATTTGTTTTCTTTGTGATTTAAAATCTGTTGCAATAAGTGATGACAGCTCTTTAGCGCCAGTACGCCTTTTATGACGTGATAGTGAAAACCACTTTTCAAATTTTGTTTTATCTCTTCTACCCATTTATTTTTTACCTTGTGCAAATAAAAACACCAGATCACGGAAGGTTTTTATATTAAATAGTCGAGTTAGTATTCTAGAATGAGAAATAAATAATTTTGTACAAGATGACTTTATTAGTCTTAGTTTAAAAGCATTTTGATACTTACTAACTAAAGCTTTTTCTGATTTGTAGAAAGATGCATCTTTATTACCAGGGCTATTATGCTGTAAGTGAAAATTTATTACATAAGCGTTATATCCTAGTATATCTGCCATTAAACATAAATCAGTTCCATACATATGAAACCCATTTAAATTTCCAGATAAGGCCACTCTATTTTTAGAATTTGAAATGATAAAATTTTCATCTAGGCTTTGTACTCTTTGAGGAAAACTGCCAATACTTGAAGTGCCATGAGGGTCGGTAATTCTCCTATAGCGTGTTTGCGAATCTCCGCCTGCATTACCTGCTAAGGCCCAATTTTTATCTTTATCATTAAGTTCGGAAATACAATTATTTAAAACAGCCTCATCATCAAAATTTAACAAAATATCTTGATGACATAAAATAACATACTCACCAACAGCAGTATTTAACATATGGTTTAATCCAGTATATCCATCGTATTGATTGCTATCAATATTGCTAATATACAAAAATTCAGTATTTTGCTCGTTAAACCCTTTATTTGTAAAAGAGTTGACCATCCCTTCGTATTCAGATGCTTTAGTAACTAGCGTACACACTGAGTATTTGTATTTTGGTTTTGTATTATTAATTTCTAAAGCTTTGTCTATCATTATCCATTCAACCTTTTGCTTTTCCATGTATTGCATACTAACGTGCTTGCATAGTACTTAAATGTAGTAATAAATACTAAGAGATTTGCTTTAAATGCTGTTTTCCAAAACACTGGTAAAGTAAATAATATTTTTATAAGCTGAGATAGGAGCGTATCTATAAAGATTACAAAGTGTAATAAAACTCTGTTTAATCCTTGTGTGTGCAACTGAATATAAACATGGCTTGAAGTGACAACTTCTGATTTGGTAATGGCAGTGGTTTTTGGGTTTCTTCTAGAAGATCCACCATGTGCATGCTTTAATTCTACATTGCGTAATAATGCAATTTCTTTATCTTGGCGCTTTACCTTTCTGCATAGGTCAACATCTTCATAATACATCCAAAAATTATCTTGATCCCATCTACCTATCTTGTTAAATAATTTCTTCTCAATAAGCACGACAGATCCAGCAATCCAATCGGGATGCCAAATCATTTCATTTTCCGGAAATTTTTTTTGAATTTTTGCTTTATTGACTAACTTATATATAGCACGAATCCAGCTAATTATTAACCATGGATTGGCAAATGCTATTTCTCTTTCCGGCTTGCCTTTTGGGTTAATTCTTCTGCATGATGTAATACCAACATCTGGATTATGTTGAGCAAAATTAAATAGGTCATCAATAGCTGTGCTATTGGTTAATACGGTATCAGGATTTAAAAACAACAAATATTTTCCTCGAGAATTATCCGCACCTAAATTGCAACCATGTGCAAAGCCATTATTACCTGTATTTTTTATAAAATTAACTTGTGGGTATTTTTTAGAAAAAGGCTCTATTTCTCCATCCTGTGAATCATTGTCAACCACGATAATTTCATAATTGAGTTTTGGGGTGTATTGGTCAAAAGAATCTAGACATTCAGTCAGTACACTCCAGCTTTTGTAGTTAACAATAATAATTGATAAATCGATATTACTCAACCCAATACTCCTTAACCCAGGGAGAAGGCTGGATGTGTCGATACCATTTTCCACTATGACCAGTAATGGCTTCTGGTGGGTTTGGCAGCCCATGAAATAGTATTACTCTAGCATTTTTTGGTATGGATGGCGCTTCAAACCAGGACTTTATCCAGGATGGACAGCAACCATATTTAAAACTAGGCACCCATTTATCTGGCCAATATTCGAGCTTTCCCAGTTTATGCATCTCACGTGATAAGTAAGCCTGTTCATGCCGTACTTCGCTTTTTACCAGTTCAGAGTTTTGTTCAAAATACTTTAAAATTTGTGGATATTTGCCAATCTCAAACCTAAATACTGAGGAATTTCCTTCAATTTTTTTTGGATTTTTTTTATCATGAGCAATTAAGAATTCACCAGGATGAGTGAAGAATTCATCCAAACTTCCTACAACCACTATATCCAAGTCTAAAAATAAAGTTTTTCCCTTTAAGCCGCCAAAGTCTTTTTTAAATACTGTTAGCTTTCTCCAGCCTCTTTCTGGCGCCCCAGGAGGAAGGTCTAATTCTGGCAAATTTTGTATTTCAACTTCATCTCTAATGCCATCATTATTTTCAGTAAAGCAAACAAACCTAAAGGGTATAGAAAGGTTTTTACTAACCATTCCATAAAGTCGGTTGACATATTCAGCAGGGAATTTATCACCCCACTTCATACAGATAATATTAACTTTATTCACTTGATACCACCCCTAATCTCTCACCTTGATAACTGCCATCTTTAACTCGATCACACCAAATAGTGTTTTCTAAATACCACTGTACAGTTTTCTTAATGCCTGTTGCAAATGTTTCATCAGGCGTCCAATTTAATTCATTGGCAATTTTAGTGGCATCAATTGCATATCTGACATCGTGCCCAGCTCTATCGCCCACATAGGTAATAAGCTGTTCGTATTTAGTAATACCATCAAGCTTACTTGGTATTAGTTCGTCCAGAATACTGCAAACGGTTTTTACAACATCAATATTCTGTAATTCATTATGCCCACCAATATTATATGTTTCACTAATTTCACCTGTAAGTGCAACGTGCAAGAGTGCTCTTGCGTGGTCATCAACATACAGCCAATCGCGTATTTGTTTTCCATTACCATAAATTGGCAAATTTTTACCTTCTAAGGCGTTGATAATAATCAGTGGAATGAGTTTTTCAGGAAACTGATAAGGGCCATAATTATTAGAGCAGTTGGTAATCAATGTTGGGAATTTAAAAGTTCGTTGCCATGCGCGTACCAAATGATCAGAGCTTGCTTTTGCAGCAGAGTAAGGTGAGCTTGGCGCATAAGATGTCTCTTCGGTGAACAGGTCATCTGTACCTTCTAAATCACCATAAACTTCATCAGTAGATACATGGTGAAATCTAAAATATTCTTTTTTACTACCCTCTAAATTTGACCAATAGCCCCTAGATTCTTCGAGTAATACGTAGGTACCAACAATATTAGTTTGAATAAACTCACCCGGCCCATCAATAGACCTGTCTACATGTGATTCAGCTGCTAGATGCATAACGATATCCGGCTGATATTTATTAAGCACACGTTTTATATCAGCCGCATCACAAATATCAACCTGTTCGAATGTATATCTTGAATTATTTTCAACTGACTCTAAAGACTCTAAATTTCCTGCATAGGTAAGTTTGTCGACATTGAGTACACTGTGATCAGTATTTTCAATAATATGACGAATTACCGCAGAGCCAATAAATCCGGCGCCACCAGTGATTAATAGTTTCTTTGAAGTCATTACTGTTCCTTTAGTATTGTAATACAAGCTTCTAGAGATTTTTTCCAGTCAAGAATTTCCACACTAAATTCTTCTATTATTTTATCTTTACTCATTAAAGTATTTCTTGGCCTCTTTGCAGGTGTCGGATATTGCTCTGTTGTTATTGGGCTAACCTTGCAATCTGTCTTTGCTAGTTTAAAAATCTCTTTAGTAAAGTCATACCAACTTATTTCACCTTTATTTGAATGATGATAAATTTCAGTTGCCCTGTCTTTGTCTTGATAATCTCTATTATCTATTATTTTTAATATAGCTTTTGCCAAATCAGTTGCATAAGTAGGTGATCCTATTTGGTCACTCACAACATTTATTTCATTCCTCTCTTTACCTAGCCGAAGCATAGTCTTAACAAAGTTATTGCCATATTCTGAATACACCCAACTAGTTCTAATAATCATAGCGTTAGTTGACATTATTTCTTGCAATACCTTTTCTCCAGCTAGCTTGGTTTTTCCATAAACATTTATAGGATTTGTTTTATCAGTTTCTTTGTATGGTTTATTGCCTGTCCCATCAAAAACATAATCAGTTGAGATGTGTATTAACTTTGCTTTCTGCTCTTTGGCGATCCCAGCTAATTGTGTAATTGCTAAATGGTTAACTTGGTTGGTAAGATTTTGCTCCTCTTCAGCCTTATCAACCGCAGTATAGGCACCGCAGTTAATAATTACATCGAAGTTATTATTGTCAAAATAGCTAGCAATACTTTCTTTCTTACTTAAATCTAATTCACCCCTACCAACAAAAACAAACTCATTATTTTGTTTTGCACCAGAAACAATTTTCTGAATAGATTTTCCTAATTGACCATTAGCCCCGATAACTAGTATTTTCATAGCTAGCTTTTAATTATTTATACACATCTTTTCTGTGCCCAATTTTGGTGATAATAATTTCATTTTCTATGATGGTAAAAATAATACGATAATTGCCAATTCTGTATTTCCTTAAGCTTTTAAACCTACCCTTCAAAGGTTTACATTCGAGAGCTAAATTTGGAAGGTTTGTTTGAATCTTATTGATCAGTTGAACGGCATTATGTCTGTCAATATTTTTTAAATCTCTTTCAATCGAAGACTTAAAAACGATATTAAGCATTAAGTCTATTTATAAGCTCATCAGCAGAAATATTAATATCTGTAGGGTTATTTAAACGATCTAATGAAACCTGAAAGTCAGCGTAATCATTGATATACAACTCTAGGGCTTTTTGTATATGAAATGAGCGACTTCTTTGTGTTTCTTTAGATATGGAATCAAGCGTATTTTTTGTGATATTTGAAACTCTAGCTGTGATTGAGGTATCTGCATTCATAATTTGCCTTTTTTGGTTATTTACTTACATTGTAACACAATGTAAGTTAGATATTTATTTAAACAGTTCAAGTACGTCAGATAAATTAGGATGTGTTTTATCTTTATCTGAAAGATGTAATTCTCTCAAAGCTAATTGCCAATTAATGGCTAATTTAGCATCATCAAAAGCAATTCCTCGATCATGCTCTGGTGCATAGTAATTATCAACTTTATAAGAAAAAGTTGCACTATCACTTAACACTAAAAAACCATGGGCAAAGCCATGTGGTACAAATAGCTGGTGTTTGTTTTCACCTGTTAGCTCTACAGATACATGCTGTCCAAATGTAGGGCTAGATTTTCTGATATCCACTGCCACATCTAAAACACTACCCTCAATAACTCTAACTAACTTGGCTTGAGTGTAGGGCGGCAGTTGATAATGAAGACCCCTTAACACGCCTTTAGTTGATTTTGATTCATTATCTTGAATAAAATTAACTTTATAGCCAACAGATTTTTCAAATAAATCTTGCCTGAAGGTTTCTACAAAATAACCCCGATCATCACCGTGCACAGTTGGCTCAATGAGTATTACTTCTGGAATTGATTGGGGTGTAAACTTCAAACGACTTCCTCTGCACGTCTAAGCAAGTATTGTCCATATTGATTTTTAGCTAAAGGCTGTGCCAACTCTATAAGCTGCTCTTTACTGATATAACCTTGTTCAAAGGCGATCTCTTCGATGCAAGCGACTTTTAAGCCTTGTCTTTTTTCAATAGTTTCAATAAAGGTTGATGCTTCTAATAGGCTTTCGTGGGTACCAGTGTCTAGCCAAGCATAGCCTCTACCCATTAGTTCAACCGTTAGACGCTCTTCACTTAAATACATTTGATTAACCGTAGTAATTTCTAGCTCACCTCTGTCAGATGGCACAACTTCCACAGCTTTTTTAACCACATCGTTTGGGTAGAAGTATAAGCCTGTAACCGCATAGTTGCTTTTAGGATTTATAGGTTTTTCTTCAATACTAAGTGCTTTGCTAGCACTATCAAAATCAACCACGCCATAACGCTCAGGATCATTAACATGGTAGCCAAATACGGTTGCCATGTTTTTATCCTTTGCATTTGATACGGCATTAGTTAGCATATCAGTCATGCCGTGGCCATAATAAATATTGTCACCTAAAATTAAACAAG
>JAOMMB010000008.1 GCA_028352435.1 Candidatus Thioglobus sp.
GCAGCAAATAATGAGGTAGCTAGTTCAGCAACAGACAAAGGTCTATATTGGTCTTGCTTCATTAGCTCTGTCACTCTTTGACCACGATCAATTTGTGCTTTAGTTTCAGCATCAAGATCTGAAGCAAATTGAGCGAAAGCCGCTAATTCTCTATATTGCGCTAAATCTAGTCGAACACCACCACCTAACTTCTTAATAATTTTAGTTTGTGCTGCACCACCCACACGAGATACTGAGAGTCCTGCGTTAATAGCGGGTCTAATACCAGCATTAAACAAGTCAGTTTCTAGGAAAATCTGGCAGCTGGAAAGGAAATTAGAACGCAGATCGCGAGTATTAAAAATACTCAAAAGATCACATCGGCCATGGAAATGGTGGCTGCGTCTAAAATGAAAAAAGCTCAACAAAGGATGCTTGCATCGCGCCCTTATTCTGAAAAAATTACCAAGGTAATTAGTCATTTAGCAAATGCACACCCAGAATTTACCCATCCTTATATGAAAGAAGTTGGTGAGCTTAAGCGTGTAGGCATTATCATCATTTCAAGTGACAGAGGTTTGTGTGGTGGTTTAAACACCAATCTTTTTAGAAGCCTGTTAAAAGAAGTAGCTGATTATCAAGCTAAAGGTATAGAGGTTGAAATTTGTACCATTGGTAAAAAAGCCACTTCATTTTTCAAGAATTTGGGTTTAAATATTAAGTCTGTATTAACAGATCTTGGAGATGCACCGCATTTTGACGATCTTTTGGGCACAGTTAAAGTTATGTTAGATGCATATGACAATGATGAAATTCAGCAATTGTCAGTTGCCTATAACAGATTTGAAAATACCATGACACAAGTGCCAACAACTGCACAATTAATCCCAATGGTTGCTTCAGAATCAGAAAGTATGAGTCATCACTGGGACTATCTTTATGAACCTGATGCACAAACAGCGTTAAGTGCATTATTAGTTAGGTACATTGAGGCAATTGTTTATCAAGGATTGGTGGAAAACATTGCTTCTGAGCAATCCTCTAGAATGATTGCCATGAAGAGTGCAACTGATAATGCTGGCGATATGGTAGATGATTTAGAGTTGGTATATAACAAAGCAAGGCAAGCAGCAATTACTCAGGAAATTTCTGAGATAGTAAGTGGTGCAGCCGCAGTATAAAATTCAAAAATAGAGTCTAAAAAAGGAAAATCAAAATGAGCAGCGGAAAAATTATACAAATCATTGGTGCGGTTATTGACGTCGAATTCCCGGCAGACAGTATTCCCAATATTTATGATGCCTTAATCGTTACAGAAACAGGCCTAACATTAGAGGTTCAGCAACAATTAGGCGACAATAAAGTTCGCGCCATTGCAATGGGCGGTTCTGAAGGCTTAAAGCGAAGCATTGAAGTAACTAATACAGGCGCTCCTATTCAAGTTCCAGTAGGAACTAAGACTTTAGGCCGTATCATGAACGTATTAGGCGAGCCTATTGATAATGCTGGTGATATTGGTGAAGAAGCGAATTGGGCCATTCATCGTCCAGCACCTGCTTATGACGAGCTAGCGCCTGCTGCAGAATTATTAGAAACCGGTATTAAAGTAATTGACTTAGTTTGTCCATTTGCTAAAGGTGGTAAAGTTGGTTTGTTTGGCGGTGCTGGTGTTGGTAAAACCGTTAACATGATGGAGCTTATTCGTAACATTGCGATCGAGCATTCAGGCTATTCAGTATTTGCTGGTGTTGGTGAGCGTACTCGTGAGGGTAATGATTTCTATCATGAAATGAAAGAATCAAATGTACTTGATAAAGTATCATTAGTTTACGGTCAAATGAACGAGCCTCCAGGAAATAGATTACGTGTTGCGTTAACTGGCCTGACAATGGCTGAGTACTTCCGTGATGAAGGCCGTGATGTATTATTATTTATTGATAACATTTACCGTTATACACTAGCAGGTACAGAAGTATCGGCTCTATTGGGTCGTATGCCTTCAGCGGTAGGTTATCAGCCAACATTAGCCTCAGAGATGGGTGCATTACAAGAGCGCATTACTTCTACTAAGAAGGGTTCAATTACCTCAATTCAAGCAGTATATGTACCAGCAGATGATTTAACTGACCCATCTCCAGCGACAACGTTTGCTCATTTAGATGCAACTGTAGTACTTTCACGTCAAGTAGCTGAACTTGGTATTTACCCAGCGGTAGACCCACTTGATTCTACTTCACGTCAACTAGATCCGTTAATTGTTGGAGAAGAGCATTATGCAGTCGCTCGTGGCGTGCAAGGAATATTACAGCGCTATAAAGAATTAAAAGATATTATTGCAATCCTAGGTATGGATGAATTGTCTGAAGAAGATAAACAAGCTGTGACACGTGCTAGAAAAGTTCAGCGTTTCTTATCTCAGCCATTCTTTGTTGCTGAAGTATTTACAGGGTCACCAGGTAAGTACGTCTCTCTTAAAGACACGATTTCTGGATTTAAAGCTATTTTAAATGGTGAGCTAGATGATCTTCCTGAGCAAGCATTCTATATGACTGGCTCGGTCGAAGAGGTGCGCTCAAGAATTGCGGAGAACGCTTAAATGTCAATGATCCATGTTGATATTGTCAGTGCTACTGAGTCCCTTTATTCAGGTGAAGCAAAGTGTGTGTTTGCTCCCGGCAGTAATGGTGAGTTAGGTATTTACCCTCAACATTTAGCTTTATTATCAACGTTAAAACCTGGCGAGGTTCGTGTCGAAACTGAAAGTGGTATCGAATCTATTTACGTGTCAGGCGGTATAGTTGAAATACAACCGAACATTGTCACCATTTTTTCTGATACTGCTATACGAGCTCATGATTTAGATGAATCTAAAGCATTAGAAGCAAAGAAAAGAGCTGAAGAGGCTATGCTAGATGCTGACAGTAGTCACGATATTTCCTCGACACAAGCAGCTTTAGCTGAATCAATGGTTCAGTTACAGATGATTTCTAAGATGAGAGGCAAGAAGATCTAAAGACAAAAATTCTTGAAATTAACAACTTTATTGTTAACTATCTTAATGCCTTCTTCTTGAAGGCGTTTTTGTTTTAAAGCAGACCCAAAGGCATATTCACCCAACTCACCATTGGACTTAACGACACGATGACAAGGAACCTCAGGTGCATATGGATTTTTATTCATAGCTGAACCAACAGCTCTATAGGCATTAGGATGACCCATTAACATTGCTAAATGACCATATGTAATAACCGAACCTGCAGGAACGCTACTTTTAAGCGTTTCATAGCAAAGTATTTGAAACTCGGTCATATCAAATAAACACTCATAGCTGAGTCATAGCTATTTTGTGCTTTTAGGATAAAGTCACAAGCCTCTCTAACCGCGCCATGACCGCCTTTCTTATCAGTAATCAAGCAGGCATTATCTTTAACCAGTTCATGGGCATTGGCAACTGCAATAGCAAGACCAACATTACGCATGACAGGAAGGTCAATGACATCGTCACCTACATAGGCTACTTGATCTGAATTTAAAGAAAGCTTCTCTAGTAGCTCATTAAAGGCAATTAATTTATCATTTTGGCCTTGATAGAAATGTTCAATGCCTAAATTCTTCATTCTATGGGCTACATTAGGCGTATCTCTAGCGCTAATAACCGCTGGCTCAACACCATTCTGTTTGAGGAGTTTGATGCCTAGTCCATCTAATGAGTTAAAGCGTTTAAGCTCAATACCCTCGTCTGAAAAATACAATCCACCATCGGTTAGAACACCATCGACATCAAAAACAATAAGTTTGATATTTTTAGCTCTAAGGTAGGCTTTGTTTAATAACTTCATGTTAGTTTACTCCATTCAAATGCAGAGCCAGGGTCTGTCTTACGACCTGGTGAAATTTCATTATGCCCTCTGATATCAGTGATAGGGTAGTGAGATTTTAATATTGATAATACTTGATTTAATGATGTATATTGCGGCGTTTCATAGGCAATATCATCAGCGCCTTCTAATTCGATGCCAATTGAATAATTGTTGCAGTCCTCAACCTGGTTATAACTCGATTTACCTGCATGCCAGGCGCGCTGATTAAAATCTACAAATTGCACAATACCGCCATCTCGTTTAATGAGTAAGTGTGCTGAAACTTTAACGCCCTCAAGTGTTTTGAAATAATTATGTTTATTAGTCTGCAGCTTATTAGTAAAGAAATCTTCAATATAAGTATTTCCAAATTCACCAGGAGGCAGTGAAATATTATGGATAACAACTAGGGTGATTTCAGTTTTGTCTGGCCTCTGATTATAATTCTCAGAGGGCATTTTTTTTGCTATATCCAATCGATGATTTGTAATCATAACTCTGCTCGAACTCGATTAAAATAACGCCCTCTAAGCATTAGCCTGGGAGAGTCATGCTGGTCTATAAAGGCAGAGCGCTTATGTAAGACATTGTTGCATAGGAGCCCCTGATTTGCTGACATGGTGTGAGTAAAATGATATTGTGTATTGCTTGCTAAAAGCTGGTCAAGAACTTCAACAGCCTGCTTGATTTCATCGGAATCATAAAAGTCAATATTTTTCTTTCTCTGGGTGTAGCGCATGTATAGCTGGCCCGTCATTTCATCTATGAAAAAAATAGGCCCAACAGAAATCTTGCGACGGATTTGACCATCTATTTTGTGAGCTGGTATGCTCATGGCCTGAGCATGGGTTAGCGCTGTTGCAATATCTGGGTTTTCCTCTCTCAAAAGCAAGTAAGCCATTTGTGGGTCAATCCACTGATTCTCTCCACCTTGTTGAGCTGGGTTTACACAAAATAAAGAAAATGCTCTAATCCTGTCTTCAGGAGTGTTATAGTAGCCATCTGTATGCCAACCAATAGCACGATCTGTATAAGGAATAAATTCAGCCTGATCCTGTTGATCACTCTGAGTAATATGAGCCAAGCCTTGACCTTTAACATATAAATGCTGATCGAATGTTTTCAAGCCAAATTGCTGATTAAAGCTAACAACGCTAGATTCATAGTCCTGTTGAGTAGGGGTGGAAAATAACGCAAAGTTATTAACATGACACAAATGAGCAATTTTATTTTTTTCAGCTTTTGACAGCTGAGTGGGCTTTTTAACCTCTATTAAACAGTGTTCAATATCAGTCTGAACGCTAGCTAGTTTTTCATCTCGCCAAAATCGGTAGTCGTCAATTGAGGTGACTATATTAGCCATTAATGCGCTTATTGATATACCACTGTTGAGCAATAGATAGAATGTTATTAGCTACCCAGTAAAGTACCAGTCCAGACGGGAACCATAAGAAGAAGACAGTAAATATGAAAGGTAAAGCCATCATGATCTTTGCTTGCATTGGGTCAGGTGGCGGAGGATTAAGCTTTTGCTGGACAAACATAGAGACGCCCATAATTAGAGGCAAAATGTAAAACGGATCTGGAGCGGCCAAATCTAGTAAATACCAGAAAGGGGTTTGGCGAAGCTCAACCATTTCTAATAGTACCCAGTACAGCGAGATAAATACTGGAATTTGAACTAATATTGGCAGACAACCAGCTGCTGGATTTATTTTTTCTTTGCGATATAGCTCCATGGTCTTTTTACCCATTTTCTCTTTATCATCACCATAGGTTTCTTTAAGTTTTGTTAATCTTGGAGAGAGCTTTCGCATACCTGCCATAGAGCGGTATGATTTTTCACTAAGTTTATAGAACACAAGTTTGATTAAAAGGGTTAGGATAAGAATGGCATATCCCCATGAACCCACGTACGCATAGATCCAATTTAATACTTCTGATAGTGGTTTGGCAATGATAAATAAAATGCCATAATCAACTGTCTTGTCAAGTCCAGGTGCTAAGTTTCCAATATGAGCTTGCTCTTTAGGGCCAATATATAAAGCATTTTTTCCAAGTTTGGCTGAAGACCCAGAAGCGACATCTTGAGCGGGATTAACTACAGTTAGTAAATACTTTCCGTCGTTAACCTTGGCAGAATAATTGTGTGTTGATTCAGATTCTGGGATCATAGCAACAAAGAAATAGTGCTGGATCATGGCCGACCAACCGCCTTTAGAAGTTGTTTCTGGCTGTTCGTTGAATTCGTCAAATTCTATTTTTTCATAGACTTCTTGATCATCGTACTTGGCGCCACCTGTATAGGTTGGCATCATCATGTTAGATTCGTCTAAGGCGTTACGAACTAGTTGCGTATAACTAGTAATGGCGATATTGTTATTTGAGTTATTGCTAACTTGGTAATCTATATCAACGAGATAGCTGCCCCTAGTAAAGTGATAGTTTTTAGTAACCACAACACCATTATCACCCTTCCATACTAATGGCACTACTAGGCTATCTCCCTGCATCTGGTAATTTGTTTGAGTTGAGCTAAACATTGAATGGTGCGTTGGCATTTGCTCGCTTGGTAGTAGTCCACTTTGGGCTTGGAACAGCTCATTAGGTTTGTCACTTAAAAGCTGGAAGTTTGATTCAGAGCCCAACTCAACCGGATAATCATTTAGCCATGCATTGGTAATCGTGCCACCTTTATTGCTTATGTTTACTGTCAGAAGATCCGTACTTACAGTGATAAATTGACCGCTATTAGTTATCTTTGTTGCCGGAACATCAAGCATTGGATTTGTAACAATTGCACTGGGTATGTTTGCATCATTTTTAGCAGGTGAGCTTGTTGTGCGCTCAGTTTTCGGCTGATAGAGTAAATTGCCATTGATGTCAACAGCATGCTGTCTATCCCATTGCTCACTAAGTAGAAATATGCTAAGAAATATTGCGATAATTAAGAAAAGTTTTTGGTTATTCATCGAGTTTAGTTTTAGTTAAATTTAAGTTATTTTTTTGGCACAGGATCAAAGCCACCATCATGCCAGGGATGACACTTTCCTATGCGTTTAGCGCTCAGTATAAAGCCTTTGATTAGCCCATGTTCCTTGACAGAATCATAAGCATATTCTGAGCATGTAGGTTGAAAGCGGCAATTAGAGCCAAGCAAGGGGCTGATAAATAGTTGATAGAATTTAATCGGTATTAATAATAGATAGCGCATTACTTAGCCACCACCTTATTAAATAAATTTAATAAATCCTGAACTATAAGGTCGTTTTTAGCCGGCTTAGAATGTTTAGCCATAACCACGAATTCCCAATTATCTAGCTGAGCTCGGTTTTTTCTAAAGGTTTCACGCGCTAAACGCTTAAAGCGATTACGATCAACCGCTAGACGATGTACTTTTTTAGAAATTGCAAGACCGAGTTTAGCTCGAGAATCTTCAGTCTTAATGGACATAACCTGCCAATATTTTCCCCTAGTCATTTTTCCATCATTAAAAATGGATTTATATTCACTAGGTTTTAATACTTTAGATTGGCGGGTTAATCTAAAAGACATCTGAAATAAGGATTAAGCTGTTAAGCGCTTACGTCCTTTTCTTCTACGTGCATTGACAATCGCACGACCTGCTTTAGTGCTCATTCTTGATCTGAAACCGTGCTTACGCTTACGCTTGATAACACTAGGTTGAAAGGTTCTCTTTTGCTTCATAATGGAGTTTGTTCAATAAAATCTTGCAATTTTACCATAAATTAATCTGTTTTGCATTAACTGTGACGAATATAGCTTCTATACTTATAAGGTGCTACAATGAACCCTATTTAAGATTTTAGGTAGGGCTACTAATGGATTTGGTTTTCTGGTTAATGCTTTTAAAAGCACCTCATTTGGGCATTAAAACATTTTATAAAGCATTAAAACACTTTGAATCGCCACAGCAAGTTTTTCTTGCCAGTCATATTGACAGGATAAACACAGGCTTATTTAAAAAACAAACACTAGATTATCTTGAGTCTACTGATGCCAGTCTTGTTCAGCCAGATCTTGATTGGATGCAAGCAGATGATTGTTACATCCTAACGTTAATTGACGAGCGTTATCCACCTCAGCTAAAAACTATTTCTGACCCGCCGCCTATACTTTATGTCAGAGGTGATGTCGATTGCCTAAAAGATCCACAATTAGCCATTGTTGGAAGTCGAAACCCAACAACTGGCGGTAAACAAAATGCACAGCAATTTTCAGCCGAGTTAGCTAAGTTGGGCTTGGTCATCACCTCCGGCATGGCTAGCGGTATTGATGCGCAAGCGCACATTGGTGCGTTAGAGCAGGGCGCGAAAACCATCGCTGTCTGTGGTACTGGGCTGGATAGAATTTATCCTGCAAAGCATAAGTCCTTGGCACATCAGATTTCGATGCAAGGCGCGCTGATTTCTGAATTTTCTATTGGTACCGCGCCTATAGCAAGTAATTTCCCTAGGCGTAATCGGATCATCAGCGGTTTGAGCTATGGCACACTAGTAGTTGAGGCGAGCATAAAAAGCGGCACCATGATTACCGCTAAACTAGCTGCGGAACAGGGTAAAGAAGTGTTTGCTATTCCAAGCTCAATTCACAACCCTTTAGCCCAGGGCTGTCACTATCTGATAAACCAGGGAGCTAAATTGGTTAGTAGTGTTAATGATATTGTTCAAGAGCTTCCCAAGAGCGTATTGAATGATATACTGCAACAGAAAAACACCCATTCTATAAAAGAGATGGACAAAACAGAGTCTAAGGTATTAAAATGTCTGAGCTATGAACCTATGAGTGTTGATCAGTTGGTTGAAAAAACCAAACTCAGCCCACAGATAGTTTCACAGGAGTTGCTCTTATTGGAGCTGGATAGCAAGGTGGAAAAGACAAATGCACAAGGCTACGTATTAATTTAAATAAAATTTATGATATGACACATAATATTCTCGACGTTCTTACTTATATGTTCGACTATCTTTTCGAAGAGGCGGAACAGGACAATGCGCATGAAATTAACGATAGTGAGCTAAAAGCACACTTGTCAGAAGCTGGTTTTGATGTCGCAGGCATTGATAAAGCACTAAGCTGGTTAGAGAACATCGCCACCTTGAAAGACGGAAAAATCAAACCATTTGATCTGATTAATCAGACCAGCATGCGAATTTATACAGAAGCAGAGCAATCAAAGCTGGATTCGAAGGCGCGTGGATTTTTACTATTTATGGAGAACGTTGGTCAGCTTGATGCTAATCAGCGTGAAATGATTATTGAACAAGTTATGTCACTTGGCGATACAGGGATTGATCTCGAAGATCTTAAATGGGTGGTCATGATGGTTCTTGGCAATAGTACAGATGGCGAAATATCCGCACAATGGCTTGAGTCTATTGTTTTTCTTGATGAAAGCCACACCCTACAATAATGGCTAAAAATTTAGTTATTGTTGAGTCCCCCGCCAAAGCAAAGACCATTGAAAAATTCTTGGGTAAAGATTATGTCGTTAAGTCGAGTATTGGTCATATTCGCGATATGCCAAAAAAGAATATGGGCATCGATATCGAGAATAACTTTGAGCCTACCTATGAAGTAACTGCAGATAAAAAGAAAGTTGTTGCTGAATTGCGTAAAGCGGTTAAGTCCGCAGAAAAAGTATACCTCGCGACGGATGAGGATCGTGAAGGTGAGGCCATTGCCTGGCACCTATTAGAAACCCTAAAACTTCCAAGAGATACAGCGAGAATCGTATTTCATGAAATTACCAAAGGAGCTATTACTAGTGCTATTACCACGCCAAGAACAGTAGATTATCACTTGGTGGATGCTCAACAAGCGCGTCGAATTATTGATCGATTAGTAGGTTTTGAAATTTCGCCAGTACTGTGGCGCAAAATCTCTGGGGCGCGTTCAGCTGGGCGTGTGCAATCTCCAGTTATGCGTCTTGTGGTTGAAAGAGAAAGGGAAATCATTAAGCATACCCCTATATCTACTTATAAAGTGAGAGCTGAATTAGTCAACGATAGTGGTGAAGTGGCAGATGTTAAGCTGAATAAAGATTTTGACTCTAAAGAGGATGCGTTAGCGTTCACAACCAAACTTTTATCAGCAGATTTAACAGTTGCCTCTATTGAGAAAAAACCTTCAAAGCGTTCGCCAAAAGCGCCATTTATTACTTCCACATTACAACAGGAGGCTTCTCAAAAACTGGGATTTTCGGTTAAACAAACCATGACTATTGCCCAGAATTTATATCGTGAAGGCTCGATTACTTACATGAGAACAGATTCATTTAATTTATCAGAAACTGCAATTGAAGCAGCTGGAAAAGTTATTGAACAAGAATTTGGCGCTGAATATCACAATGTTAGGCGCTTTAAAACTAAAGACTCTGGCGCACAAGAGGCGCACGAAGCAATCCGCCCAACAGACCTAACCAAGCCAAGTATTTATGGCGTAGATGAACAAACAGCTAAGCTTTATAGCCTGATCTATAAGCGCACATTAGCGTCGCAAATGAGCGACGCTCAATTGCAAAAAACACAAATTAAAGTAACTGTATCAAATGCAGATGAGAAGTTCTTAGCAAATGGTGAGATTTTAACTTTTCCAGGTTTCTTAAAAGTTTACGATTATCTTTCTGCTGATGACAAATTACTACCTGATTTAAGCAAAGGCGATTCTCTGACATTGGCTAGTTTCTCTGCAAGAGAAAGCTTCTCTCGTGCTAAGCCTCGTTATACAGAAGCTTCGCTGGTTAAAAAGGTTGAAGAAATGGGTATCGGTAGGCCATCTACCTTTGCCACCATGGTTTCTACTGTTCAAGATCGTAATTATGTGACTAAGGAGACTCGAGAGGGTTATGAGCGTGAGTACGACCTAATTGAAATTCAGGACAATGCTGTAGTTGAATCAAGAGCTGGTGAAACAACAGGCGCTGAAAAAAATAAACTATTCCCTACTAATGTTGCATATTTGTTAAATGATTTCTTAGTGAAAAATTTCAGCAATATTATCGATTACGAATTTACAGCCAAACTAGAGAGTGACTTTGACACAGTGGCAACCCAAAACACCCCTTGGAAACAAGTTGTCAAAAACTTCTATGACCCGTTTCATGCACAAATTGAAGCAGCAGCAGACATCTCCAGAGAAGAGACACATGGTATGCGCGAACTGGGCGAAGACCCTAAATCAGGCAAACCAGTCAGTGTTCGATTTGGACGATATGGTGCATTTGCACAAATTGGCCATAAAGATGACGAAGACAAGCCTACTTTTGCGGCATTGAGAGGCACACTTGACATTGAAACCATCACATTGGACGAAGCGTTAGAGCTATTTAACATGCCTAGAACGGTAGGTGAAACAGAAGAATTTGGCATTATCAAAGCTAACTATGGTCGCTTTGGTCCTTACATCCAATACGGCAAAAAATACGTCTCTCTTAAAGAGCATATTCCAGAAGATGTTGATTTGGAAACAGCGCTAGAGCTAATCGCAGCCAAAGAAAAATACGATGCAGAGCGCGTTATTAAGAAATTCGATGATTCTGAAATTCAAGTCTTAAATGGCCGTTTTGGTCCTTATGTTTGGAATGGAAAAAAACGAGGAAAAGGCCAGAAGAACATCACTATCAAGAAAGTATTTGGTGATAAAGAGCCGATTGATCTAACGCTGGAAGAATGCAAGAAAGCTATTTCTGGGAAGCTTAAGCCAAAAACAAAAGCTCGTAAAAAAGCAGCGCCCAAGAAAGCTCCAGTAAAAAAAGCAGCCAGTAAAGCTACCAAAAAACCCGCTAAGAAAAAGTAAGAAAGCGCCATAGCCTTATTATCACACAGCCTTTTTCCACTTTTGCCGTGTAAAATGCAGAGCATTTATTATTAAATATAAGTTGTTATGTTACTAATTAGCGAAATAATGATTGGCAATCCCCAAATTGATGACTTTGAAGAATTGGTTGTTGTACTAAAGGCTATTTCTGATGCATCTGATGAGCGTTTTTTTCGAATGGATGTTAAGCCCGACTATCAAGATACACCAGAAAACTGGGAGGACCGTCTAGAGGCGGCATTTTACTAATGGGAAAATATTTAAACAAAGAGCAAATTTTTGACGCAGAAGATGGCGAAGATTTGTATGCAAATGAAGAGCAGTTAGTTGCACGCCTAGAGTTTTTTGAAACGCAACGCTCTGAGCAAACCCTTGAAACGCCAGTTGAAGATCGCATTAACACACTACTTGAAATTGCACGTATTCAGGTTGAGCGCTATAAAGGTTCAGACGCTTGGGAAGTGGCTATGTTAGCCTTTGATCTGGCTAAAGAAAATGAACTTTGGGAGCTAGCAACAGAGGCTTGTGATGCGATGTTTTTATCTGAAGGTCCTGATGCTTTAAAAGCACTCGGTCATGCCTTGTGGCTGGGAGTTACTTTCCCGATTGATCCAGAAATCACAGTGGCGATGTTGCAACACTTGGTGGAAGAGTCACCTAAAGGTGCTGATACTAAAGCCTATGCAGCAGCAGTAGCACACTACATCGTCTCTATTCGACGCGGTGCAGATGATGATCTAACCTTTTTTGCTTCTCAAATGATTGCATCAGTTGCAGATGAGCATTCTCATGTGGCTGATCAGTCAACCTTTGACTTGTGGCGTAGAACTTTGCAACTAGATAAGCCAGAAGTATTTTTGCCAAAACTTTCTAGTGCGGTTGAGCAGCTAGTTGGAGACAATTGGTGGGTTGATCGAGAAGCTATCATAGCTAAGCTTGACGCTGAAGGTAAGTAGTGAAAATTAAGATTTGCGGATTTACTCAGGCTCAAAATGCACACGATGCGTCTTTGCTTGGTATTGATGCAATAGGATTGGTTTTTTATGACAAATCTCCACGTTATGTAGAGATTCAGCGCGCCTTAGAAATCGTTCAGGCTTTGCCACCTTTTATTAATCGTGTGGGTTTATTTGTTAACGCAGATTCTTATTTTATTGACGAAGTACTGTGCGAGGTGCCACTCGACACCTTACAATTCCATGGCGATGAAACACCTCAAGAATGTCAGCAATATGGCTTACCTTTTATGAAGGCTTTGCGCGTTAACGAGCAAACAAACATCCCTCAACTAGCACAAGACTACTATCAAGCTAATGGCTTATTGCTGGACGCTTATAATTCTACAACTTATGGCGGCACTGGAGAGAGTTTTGATTGGTCATTGGCCAAGGTTGAACTTGATCTGCCTATTATTTTGGCCGGCGGTCTCAATCCTGAAACAGTGGGTAAAGCGATTCAGCAAGTTAACCCCTATGCAGTTGACGTGTCAAGCGGTGTAGAAAGCTCTAAGGGCATTAAAGACATTCAAAAAATTCAACAGTTTATTCAGCAAGCAAACCTATGAGTCACTACAACTTACCAGACGATAGTGGTCATTTCGATCAATTTGGTGGTGCATTTATGCCAGAAACCTTAGTGGCCGCTGTTACTGAACTAAAAGAAGCTTACGAAAAATATAAAGACGACCCAGAGTTTTTAGCAGAATTTGAACAAGATCTTAAGCACTATGTAGGCCGCTCTACGCCGCTTTATCATGCAAAAAATTTAAGCAAAAAACTGGGCGGCGCCCAAATACATTTAAAGCGCGAAGACTTAAACCATACTGGTGCACACAAAATAAACAACACCATTGGTCAGGTTTTATTGGCAAAACGCCTTGGAAAAACTCGAATCATTGCTGAAACTGGTGCAGGCCAACACGGTGTTGCAACCGCAACCGTTGCTGCTCGTTTAGGGCTAGAGTGTGTGGTTTATATGGGTGAGGTCGATGTTGCTCGCCAAGCCTTAAATGTTTTTCGTATGAAGCTACTCGGGGCATCAGTTGTGCCTGTATCTTCTGGCTCAAAAACTTTAAAAGATGCACTTAATGAAGCGATGCGTGATTGGGTAACCAATATCGATGATACTTTTTACATCATCGGAACCGTGGCTGGACCTCATCCTTATCCAATGATGGTGCGTGATTTTCAAAGTGTTATCGGTAAAGAGGCTAAAAAACAGTTTGCCGATCAAGTGGGCGGTTTGCCAGATGCATTGGTAGCTTGTGTGGGCGGCGGCTCAAATGCTATTGGCCTTTTTCATGAATTTATTGACGATTCATCCGTTGACATTATCGGAGTTGAGGCAGCTGGACATGGCTTAGAAAAAGGCCCTAGTGCACATGCAGCACCCTTATGTGCTGGCAGTGTTGGTGTGCTTCATGGCAATCGCACCTATCTTATGGAAGATGAAAATGGCCAAATTATTGAAGGTCATTCAATTTCAGCTGGGTTAGACTATCCAGGAGTTGGCCCAGAACATGCTTACTTAAAAGATTCAGGTCGAGCAAAATATGTAGCTATTACTGACGAAGAAGCGCTAGACGCTTTTCACACACTTACCAAAGTAGAGGGCATCTTGCCCGCACTCGAGTCTTCTCACGCAGTAGCTTATGCAATTAAGCTTGCTCAAGAATTAACACAAGATAAGCATATTATCGTCAACCTCTCGGGTCGTGGTGATAAAGATATTCATACAGTTGCTGAAATCGAAGGTATTCAATTTTAAAGGGTATTTTTTACCAAATTTTTAGGCGGTAAATGCTATTTAATTAGCACTCGGTCATGCTTAGAGCAAGCCCACCAAGCGAGGTTTCTTTGTATTTACTAGACATATCAAGCCCAGTTTTTCTCATGGTTTCAATGCAACGATCCAAAGAGATTAAATGCTCTCCATGTTCTTTGAGTGACAAAGAGGCTGCGAGATAAGCACTAATCGCACCAAACCCATTGCGCTCGATACATGGAACTTGCACCAAGCCTTTAACTGGATCACATGTTAGACCTAGATGATGCTCTAGTGCGATTTCTGCTGCATTTTCAGTTTGTTCGCTAGTACCGCCTTTCGCAGCACATATTCCTGCCGCCGCCATAGATGCTGCAGAACCAACCTCACCTTGGCAACCAACTTCAGCGCCAGAAATAGAACTGCGATGTTTGATTAAACCGCCAACGGCTGCTGCCGTTAATAAAAAATCGTATATTTGTTGTTGGTTAATTTTTTGATGATGCACCAAGTGATATAAAATTGCTGGAATGATTCCAGCAGCGCCATTAGTAGGCGCTGTAACCACCATATGCCCCGAAGCATTTTCTTCATTAACTGCCATTGCATAAGCGCATAACCAGTCATTCACGTCAGCGTTGTCTGGATCATTCTGTAGTTGTTGATATAGATTTTTGGCTCGTCTGGGCGTGTCTAAACCGCCGGGTAATATTCCCTCACCTAACAAGCCTTTTTCAATACAAACCTCCATTGATTGCCAAATTATATCCAAGCCTTTTTCTAAAGATTCTTTAGAAAGGTTTTGAGCTTCATTGGCGTACTTCATTTGTGCAATCGATAGCCCACTTTCTTTAGACATTGATAACATGGCGTCAGCAGAGTCAAACGAATAGGGAAATTGTGCTTTAGACTGACTCAGTATAGGAGCCTTTATTTGGTGGATATTCTCTAGAGTTGTAATGAATCCTCCACCAATGGAGAAATAAGTCTCTGATAAAATAAGTTGCTCGGATGCATCTAGCCATTCAAAAACCATGCCATTGGGGTGCTGTGATAGCGAGTGCTTTGTATCAAAGATAATGGCTTTCTCAGTGTCAAACTTAACACTGCAATCTTGCCCTAATGAAATGGCTTTTTTACGTCGTAATTGATCGGCAAGACTATCTACATCTGACTGGGCTAAATCCTCTGGCAAGTAGCCATGTAGTCCCAAAATAATAGCCAAATCAGTTGAATGGCCAACGCCTGTATAAGCCAATGAATTTTTAAGTATGCAGCGAACATGAGTATTTTTCTGAGCAGATTGTTTACGCATAAGATCAGCGAAACTATGTGCCGCTATCATTGGCCCCATTGTGTGAGAGCTTGATGGTCCAATGCCTACTTTAAATAATTCTAAAACGCTGATAAACATAAATACGATTTGTTGATATTATTAGTCATCATAGTAAAATGATACTACTATATTTATTCCAATAAAGTTTTATTTAAGCGTTCAAAATAAGGAACTTGGGCAGAACTATCCCCATAAAAATAATGTTTTAATTTGACACACATGATACAATTAAATATTGACTATTTCTTTTAAAGGGTAAAACGTGCATAAAAAATTAATGATTAATTTATTAGTGAGTCTAGCAGTTGGTTTAGGAATCGTTTTTTCTTCTGCGGTTTTCGCTAAAAATCCAGTAAAAGTAGTTAAGAATATGGACCACGATGGAGATAATAAGGTGAGTTTAAATGAGTGGACTAAATCACCATTTATTTTTAAAAAAATTGACTTTAATGGTGATGGCTATATAACTGCTGAAGAGTTTGCAAAAAAATGGGGCATTCCTATGCCTGGCGGCCCGTCCAACGAAAGAAGTATTGATGAAGCGGGGTCATTAGATATGTCGGCCACTATTATTGCTGATGTGCATATGCACCCTCACCCTGATAACCACCCAATTGACCAACTGTCATGGATGAACCGTAATGGCGTTAAGTGGGCCGGACTAGGTGAAATTAAGGGTGGTAGAGATATTCGTGAAAAATATCGTCAAGCTATGGGTAACCGTTTTATCCCTTTTGGCGGACAAAGCACTATGAATTCAATTTATTTTAAGCATGGTATAGAAGGGCTTGAAGACCTTAATAACTGGATGTTTAAGTCATTAATGAATGAGTTAGAAGAGGACTTCGCTTCTGGAAAGCTAAAAGGGATTGGAGAGTTGTTCGGAAACAACAGTAAATCTAACCCCAATCCAAAGGTTAGAAGAAAAACCCGAATCGATGCACCAACTTACTTAGTAATGCTTGATCTGGTTGAAAAATATGGAGGCGCGTTATCACTCCATGTTCAAATGGATAAAGATTCAATTGAACAACTTGAAATTTTGGCTGATCACAATCCAAATGGCAATATTATTTGGGCGCACTGTGGTAATAACAGTTATGCTGAAGAAGCGCGTGGCGTATTGTTAAGGCATAATAACATCTATTGCGACCTCGCTGCGAGACACACTCCAAAACTAAAAGATCGTGTTATATCAAAGAGGCCACATTCAGAGATTTTTACATCGGATAGTTTAGACGACTCTTGGAGAGTTTTAATAGAAGAAATGCCGGATCGATTTATGGTTGGTACAGATACTAAAACTGAAGGACATTACGATAAGGGCATTTATAATATTAGAAACGGCCTTCTGGCAAACTTAAGTCAAGAAACGGCAGAAAAAGTTGCTTATAAAAATGCTCAAAGATTACTAGATTTGCATTAGGTGTGTTTCTTAT
Source organism: Candidatus Thioglobus sp. (assembly GCA_028352435.1). Classification (GTDB taxonomy): domain Bacteria; phylum Pseudomonadota; class Gammaproteobacteria; order PS1; family Pseudothioglobaceae; genus Thioglobus_A. Next base: position 17,217 of record JAOMMB010000008.1, read on the forward strand.
TAAGCCACCACAGTAATATCATTAGTTGAGTAATTAATAGTGGCACAACAGACAGTAGTACAACTTCCCAGCCAAAGTTAAATACAAACCAGCCTGCTGATAGCGAGGCGATGGCTTGAAGACTAAAGATTAAGAAATCATTAACTGACTGAACTTTAAATTTTTCATGCTCATGATAGGCTTTAGGCAGTAAGCTTGTGCCGCCGATAAATAAAAAATTCCAACCAAGGCCTAGCAAAATCAGTGAAATCCAATAGTTGTCTAAAGCATGACCTGAAAGGGCGATGGCAACACAAGCAACATACAGTAGCACGCCGGTAAACATCATTTTTCCTAGGCCTAAAATTTTAACAATGATCGGGGTAAATAAAGACGGAAAAAACATAGCGATCACGTGAGACTGAATCACAAACTTAGTTTGTTCTAGTGAAAATCCATCAATAACGTGCATACTCATTGGCGTGGCTGTCATTAAGTAGCTCATCACAATATAGCCAACTGCCGCACTAGACATGGCAACAATAAAAACAGGCTGTTTAATGATAGTATTTAAGTTTCTGGTAGCTTCACCCTGTTTCGGTTTGAGGGCGCTAGTTTGCTGATAAAACCATAAAAGTACAAAAGCAGTAATAAAGCAGCCACCCAATAAAATAAAAGAGCCGACAAAATCTGTTTCAAGTATATCTCTTCCTAAGGTAGCCAACTCAGGGCCTAAAAAAGCAGAAACCAGGCCACCAATGAGTACGGCAGAAGTTGCTGTTGCGCTTAAATTTTCTTCAACACTCTCAATAGCGGCAAATCTAAACTGATTCATAGTAGCGGTAGTAATGCCAAATAGAAAAGTAGCCATACAAAATAAATAGAAAGATTGAGCTTCAAGTGAGGTGATGGCAAGTGCAATAATCACTAATGTATAAGTGCAAACACCTAAGAATGTTTTGCGTCTGCCAAAAATTGACATAATTTTATTGATAGGAATGATGCCACTAGCCGTTCCAACTACTAACAGCGCTACGGGTAATGTGGATAAGCTATCACTTGGTGCTAGAGTTTGGCCGATAATACCGCCTAAAAAAATCACAAAAACACTAAGCGACATAAACAGCGATAAACTGGCTGTTAGAATCCAGACGTTTCTAGGCAGGGCGAACATTTATTTTTTAACGGGTCTTTTCCAGTTTGAGAAGAGTCGTTGCTTTGCCCTGCTTAAGCTAAGTTGTTCATCAGGTGCATCTGTTGTGATGGTAGACCCTGCGCCAATAGTAGCATTTTTGCCAACACTAACAGGTGCCACCAGCTGTGAATCAGAGCCAATGAATGCGCCATCACCAATAACAGTTTGATGCTTATTAGCGCCATCATAATTACAAGTAATTACACCTGCACCAATATTAACATCAGCCCCTAGGATAGCGTCACCAACATAGCTAAGATGTGAAATTTTTGAACCCTTGCCAACAGTAGATTTTTTGACTTCTACAAAATTGCCAATTTTGGCATTTTCACCAATATTAGTTTGAGGGCGAACTCTGGCAAATGGACCAATCAAAGCGCCATTACCGACCACAGCATCCTCAATAACAGAGTTTGCCAAGATAGAAACGTTATCGCCGATTTTTGAGTTTTTTATACAACAATTTGGTGCAATTGTTGTATTGTTTCCTAGTGCTACTACTCCTTCAATTAGGGTGTTGAAGTCAATTTCGCAATCTGTTCCAAAGCTTAAGTCACCTCGACAATCAAAGCGTGATGGATCTTTTAAACTTAAACCGAGTTGCATGTATTGAGTGGCTTTGCGATGTTGAAAGATACGCTCTAGTTGCGCTAGTTGAGTTTTATCATTAACGCCCGCTACCTCGAATTCATCTGCAGTAACAACAGAGGCAACGGTTTTTTGATCGCTCGTGGCTGATTCAATAATATCGGTTAGATACAATTCGCCTTGGGCATTGTTGGTATTAAGGCCAGCTAGGTACTTCTTGAGTAATTTGGTTTGCACAGCCATGATGCCAGTATTGACTTCACAAATTTTAAGCTGTTCATCGCTTGCATCTTTTTGCTCAACAATGGCCTGAATGGCGTTGTTATTGCGAATAATGCGCCCATAACCCATAGGATCTTTTAAGACAACCGATAAAAGGGCAATGTCTGATACTTTAGAGGCATTGATCAACTGATCTAGTGTTGCGCGCTGAATAAGAGGCACATCGCCATAAAGAATCAGCGATATTGAATCATCCTCAATATGCGGCGTTGCTTGTTGTACTGCATGGCCAGTGCCTAGTTGCTCTGTTTGTTCAACCCAATTAATCGTGTCGTCATTAATGACTTGTTTAACTTGATCGCCACCAAAACCATAAACCACATGAACTTGTTGACTGATTAATTTGGCTTGTTCAAGGACGTGATCTAACAGCGTTTTGTCTGAAAGTGTTTGCAAGACTTTAGGCTTTGATGAGTTCATGCGCGTGCCTTTACCCGCTGCAAGAATAATAGTGTGAATGTTGTTCATTTAAAAGTCTTCAACAATAGGGTTTTGGTCGAGGTAGCTTTCGGTAATACCCGGAACAATAAAACTGATGATAGCAACTACCTGCCCATCTTTACGTCCGACACTATAAGTGGCGGCACGCATCTGGATAGGGGCATTTTTAAAAATATCAGAAAAATTATGAGATTTTCTAGATTGAGCTGAAAACTCTTCTTTGCTAATGAAGGTATATTTAATATTATAGTTTTGATACGCTTCATTCTCAAAATCTGCAATCATTTTGGTAAATTCATCTTTATTAAAAGTATTGGCACTCACCTCTAATATGTCGAATTTTTCCTTACCATCTTGAATTAAAACTAGGTCAAACTGTGTCTTTAGCACATGAAACATTTTTTTAACTTTACTAACATCGCTCAGAGGCAGCATTAATACCGTAGAAACTAAGCGATCATTAAGAAAACGAAATGCCAGCTCAGCCTCTTCTCCTGCTAAAGAATGATTTTTTAAGCATAAGGTACCTTGTTCATATCTGGCAGAGCAGTCTTCTAAGGTATGAGCCTTTTGTAAAAAAACCTTGGGCATACCAACGACATATTGCTTATATAGTTGAATTTGTTCGCCGGCAAAACTAGGTGTACTGAGCAGAGGTAACAAAATTAATAGTAGAATGCGCTTCATAAGGAAAAATCGTTTTAATTTGGCTCATATTGTAAACGCATAAGTCTTTAAATACAATAAAATTAGTCTGTATGAGCAACTCTTGTTTTCACTGCGGATTAGAAGTTACCAGTCGTAATCGCATTCAGTCAAATATTGATAAGATACCCCAGGATTTTTGCTGTGTTGGGTGTGCAAGTGTTTGCCAAACGATTCATCAAAGTGGGCTTGGTGCTTTTTATGAGCAACAAACTAGCTCGGTGCTTCCAGCGGTGGTACTCGAGTATCCACTTGAGTTTTATGATGCACAGGCATTCCAACAGCCTTTTTTAGAGTCAGCACCATCTGGTGGGAAAATTATTACCTTAATTAGCGACACGATTCATTGCGCTGCTTGCGTATGGCTAATAGAAAGAGCAATTGGATCATTAGAGGGGGTGAATTGGGTTCGTGCAAATTTAACCAATAAACGCATTCGCCTAAGCTGGAATGAAAGCGAAATACAGCTGTCTAAAATCATGCAACGTTTGGCAGGCTTGGGTTATAGCGCCATGCCGTATGAGCAAAATATAGCCGAGAAAATTGCTAATAAGGCTAATAAGGCCATGCTTTACAAGATGGGGTTTGCTGCTTTTACAATGATGAACTTATTGTGGATTTCAATCGCTATGTATACCGGTGCTAGTGATGGTAAGTATTATCAATATTTCCAGTGGCTAGGATTTGCTTTGGCAACACCTACCTTATTTTATTCTGGATTTGGATTTCTAAAAAGTGCTTATAGTGGCCTTAGAAATGGCTTGATAAACATGGATGTGCCGATTAGTATTGGCGCCCTCACCACCTATTTTTATTCTGTTTATGTTCTGCTCGGCTACTCTGTTAAAGGTGAGGTGTACTTTGATACGGTGGTGAATTTTATTTTTGTTATTTTAATCGGACGCTATTTAGAAGGCTCGGCCAAAAAAGCTTCTATTTCAGCCTCTAGCTCTTTACAGCAGTTGCAACCCAAAGTAGCTTTAGTGATTAAAGGTAAGGATGAAATCATCACCCCAGTAGGCGCGATTAATATTAATGATCAAGTGTTGATTAGACCGGGCGAGCGTATTCCAGTCGATGGATACGTACTTTCGGGCGAGAGTGATGCAGATGAATCCTTACTAAGTGGCGAGTCTAGGTTGGTGATAAAAACACCAGGTGATGAGGTTTTTGCTGGCTCAGTTAATGGCCAGGGAGCGCTGGATATTTCAGTTACTAAAACGCTCAAGCAATCAGTTTTGGGCAAAATCGTCAGTCTGGTTGAAAACACCCAGCATAGCAAAAACTCTGTGGTTTGTAGTATTGATAGAATCATCCCATATTTTGTTGGTGTGACAATATTTCTCGCTCTCGCTACTTTTGTTTATTGGTATCCGCAAGATTTTGATTTAGCCTTGTTAAGTGCCACTAGTGTACTTATTATTACCTGTCCTTGTGCATTTGGACTGGCTACACCAATGAGTATCGCGGTAGCAAGCAGCGTCGCTATTAAAGAAAAAATGCTCATTAAAAATAGTGACACGCTGGAAGTGTTAAATAAAGTTGATTGGGTGGTATTTGATAAAACCGGCACACTAACTTCGGGCGAGTTTAGGGTTGAGAAGATCGTAAGCACTTCTTCTCAAGATCAGCATGAAAAAATAGCTTTGATACAGCTAATGGCGAGTATTGAAAAGTATTCAGAGCATCCGCTGGCACAAGCTATTGTGAATGAAAATCATGATGAACTGCTCAGCGTTACAGGCTTTAAAGCTACACCAGGCCAAGGTGTTAGTGCAACCATTGATCAAAAAATAATTAAAGTGGGCAGGTTGTCATTTATAGACATTGATCATCGAGTGGATGCTGATATGCTTAAAGAATCTCAACAAATAGAGTTAGAGGGGTCAAGCTGTATTTGGTGTTCAAGCCAAGATAAGGTTCTAGGGTTTGTTGCCTTATCTGACCAAATAAAAAAAGATGCAAAGGCCACAATCGCTCAATTGCTTAATCTAGGTAAAAAAGTTAGTATTTTGAGTGGTGATAGCCAAGTAGTGACTCAAAAAGTTGCCAATTATTTAGGCATTGAGCATGTAGTCGCCCAAGCATTGCCAGAGGATAAGGCGAATTATATTAAGCAATTGCAACGCCATCATTGTGTACTTATGATTGGTGATGGAGTAAATGACGCACCGGCATTGGTACAGGCTGACACTAGCATGGCGATTGGCTCTGGTAGCGATGTGTCCGTTAATCATGCCGATGTCGTATTGTTAAAATCGACATTATCACCAATTTTAGCCATGATTAATTTGTCTAAACGCACCAGTCAAACCATCAAACAAAATATTACTTTTGCATTGTTATACAATACGCTGATGGTGCCATTAGCAATGATGGCAAAGGTTACACCGCTGTTTGCCGCCATTGTAATGCCGATTAGTTCACTCATCGTCATTGGCAATGCAGCCCGACTTCGAAATAAATAAAACAAACTGATAAAAAATAAAGCGACGTAGGTGCAAATAGTATATAATTTGCTCTCTTTTAAGATTTAAACCTTATTACAAACATGAAAACAGATATTCATCCTAATTACGACACCGTTAAAGTAGTTTGCTCGTGCGGTAACACATTCGATACTCGTTCAACGATAGGCAAAGAAGAGCTACATTTAGATGTGTGTTCAAGCTGTCATCCTTTTTACACAGGTAAGCAAAAAATTACAGATAGTGCTGGCCGTGTTGAGAAATTCAAATCACGTTTTGGTGCATTCAAAAGATAAACCGAATCGATTTAAAGAAAAAGCCACATTTATGTGGCTTTTTTTATGCCCGATTGGATAGGAAATATAACCAAATATCGTTATAATTGTGGGATTCTTTTTTTATCCATGATTCTATGTCATTTGATTATCTTAACGCACTAGCAAAGAAGCCAACAACACGCACCCCAGTCTGGGTAATGCGTCAAGCGGGGCGCTACTTACCTGAATACCGTGCAACGCGAAAGCAAGCGGGCGACTTTATGAGTTTGTGTCGTAATCCAGAGCTTGCTTGTGAAGTAACCATGCAGCCTATGGATCGTTTCGATTTAGATGCGGCTATTTTATTCTCAGATATTCTTACTATTCCTGATGCTATGGGATTAGGGCTGTATTTTAGTGATGGAGAGGGGCCAAAATTCGAACGCCCTATCCAAACTTTGGCAGATATTGAAGCCATCCCTTCAAACGTTAACAACGATTTAACTTATGTTTTTGATGCGGTTTCTACTATTAAATCTGCTTTAGGTGCGCGCGCACCACTCATCGGATTTACCGGAAGTCCATGGACTTTAGCGACTTACATGATTGAAGGCGGTAGTAGTAAAACATTTGCTAAAACCAAAGCCATGCTTTTTAACGAGCCGAAAATGCTACACTTACTATTAGATAAATTAGCCGACAGCGTGATTGCCTATTTAGACCAGCAAGTCCAAAGTGGCGCAGATAGTTTGATGGTGTTTGACACTTGGGGCGGCGTTTTATCGAGACAAAATTACTTAGATTTTTCGCTAAGCTATATGCAAAAAATTGTGAACGGCGTCAAGGCGAAACACCCAAATACACCGATTACTTTATTTAGTAAAAATGGCGGCAAACACTTAAATGAAATTGCTGCAACAGGTTGTGATGGTGTAGGCATTGACTGGACAGTAGAGCTAGGCGAAGTACAAAGCAAAATTGGCGATAAGGTAGCCATCCAGGGTAATTTAGACCCCGCTGTGATGTACGCAACCCCCGAGATTATTAGAGCAGAAGTTAAGAAAGTGTTAAGCCAGTTTAAGGGCGATACTGGACATATCTTTAATCTTGGTCATGGCATAACGCCTGATGTTAACCCTGAAAATATGGCTGTGCTGGTTGATAGTGTTCACGAGTTCAGCGCAAAATAATTATGTCTAGACTATCTCAAGTATTTGCAAGCCTACCTAAAGAGCATAAAGCTTTTATTCCATTCATTACCGCAGGCGATAGCGGCCTGGATAACACCTATGAGTTAATGTTAACTTTGGTTGATAATGGTGCAGATGTTATTGAGTTAGGTGTGCCGTTTTCTGATCCAATGGCAGACGGTCCTATGATCGCAAAATCTCATCAGCGTTCCGTTGAAGCGGGTATTGGTTTAAAGGATGTTTTAACTTTAGTACAAAGATTTAGAGCAGTTAATAACACTACAGCTATTGTACTAATGGGCTATCTTAATCCGATTGAAGTTTATGGTTACCAAGCTTTTGCCGCTGATGCAAGTCAAAGCGGTGTAGATGGTTTATTGGTAGTAGATATGCCGCCAGAAGAGGCGCATGATCTGAAACAAAGCCTTGATGCTAAAGAGGTTGATTTGATCTTCTTAGTAGCACCAACGACAACCGATGAGCGTATTAAGTTTTTAGCAACCTTAGCCTCTGGCTTTATTTACTTTGTTTCGCTTAAAGGTGTCACCGGAGCAGGCCATCTTGATATCGATACTGTTAAGCAAAACCTCTCTAGAATTAGACGCTACATTGATTTACCTGTCGGCGTGGGTTTTGGTATTAAAGACGCACAAACTGCCAAAGCCATTTCTGATAATGCTGATGCTGTTATTGTTGGATCAGCATTGGTTGCATTTGTTGATCAATATGCTGACGATAAGACTAAAATGTTAGAAAGCGTTGGAAAGTTAGCAAACGAAATTTCTTCCGCAATTAAATAATTAAAACAAGGACTTAGACATGAGCTGGCTAGAAAAAATCTTACCCTCAATCACTAATGTTGTTAAAAAGAATATTCCTGAAGGGTTGTGGAGCAAATGCCCAAAATGTGACTCAACTATTTACACTGAGGAGTTACAAGAGGCGACGTATGTTTGTCCAAAGTGTGATTATCATATGCGTATTTCAGCCAGAGTTCGCATTGACAGCTTTTTGGACAAAGAAGGCCAAGAAGAAATTGCACCAAACTTAGTCGCTGTAGATCCGCTAAAGTTTAAAGACCAAAAAAAATATAAAGATCGTTATTTGCAAGCACAAAAAGACACTAACGAGAAAGATGCATTGGTAGTAAAAAAAGGTACTTTAAATGGTCTGCCTGTTATCGTAGCCGCATTCGAATTTAAGTTTATGGGCGGCTCAATGGGTTCAGTTGTGGGCGAGAAATTTGTCCGAGCTGCCCAAGAAAGCATTAAAACCAAAGCACCTTTGATTTGTTTTTCTGCATCGGGCGGTGCACGAATGCAAGAGGGTTTGTTTTCACTTATGCAAATGAGCAAAACCTCTTTAATGGTTAAATTGCTAAGCAATCAAAAAATTCCTTTTATTTCTGTCCTGACTGACCCAACCATGGGCGGTGTTTCTGCTAGTTTCGCTATGTTAGGGGATGTTCATATCGCTGAGCCAAATGCTTTGATCGGTTTTGCCGGCCCTAGAGTGGTAGAGCAAACTGTGCGTGAAGAATTGCCTGAAGGTTTCCAACGTAGTGAGTTTTTACTGGAAAAAGGCGCCATTGATTTAATTGTTCACCGTCACGAATTACGCCAACAGGTGCACACATTATTAAGTGCTATGACATTTAATAATGGCTAATTACACGATTCACTTCAAACTCAGCCATGCAAATGGTGCCTTAGTAGACGAGGCCTGGGACGAACCTTTAGTATTTGAAATGGGTGACGGCCAACTAGATCCTTGCTTAGAAAAATGCGTACTTGACTCCGAATTAGGCGAATTAAGAACCTTTCTGTTGGGCGCTTCTGAAGCCTTTGGTGATTCTTATGACGAAGCTTTTCAACTGATGTCTCGTGATGATTTTCCGCCAGATTTTAAATTTGAAATAGATGCAGCGGTTGAGTTTCAAACGCCTACAGGTGATGCCTATGTTGGCTGCATTGATCAAATTGAAGATGAACAGGTTCGAGTCAATTTTAACCACCCATTAGCGGGTGCGGATGTGTCGTTCCAAGTCAAAATTCTTGATATAACCTCGTGAAAATTTTATTAGCAAATCCTCGTGGATTCTGCGCGGGTGTAGATCGAGCTATTGAAATCGTAGAGCGAGCCCTTAGCCTACACGGCAAGCCAGTTTATGTTCGTAACGAAGTTGTTCATAACAAATTTGTGGTGAATAATCTTAAAGCTAAGGGCGCTATTTTTGTTAAAGAAATTAACGAAGTGCCTGAGCAACAAGTGGTTATTTTCAGTGCACACGGTGTATCCCAACTAGTGCGCATGCAAGCTGATGATATTGGCGCCACTATTTATGATGCTACTTGTCCCTTAGTTACTAAAGTGCACAAGGAAGTGGCGCGTAAGCAAAGACAAAATCATCAGGTTATTTTAATTGGCCATAAAGGCCATCCAGAAGTTGAAGGTACTTTAGGCCAATCAAACGATGGACAACAGGTGGTTTTAGTTGAAAATTCAGCAGATGTTGAACAGCTAACCATTGACAAAAATAGCGACATTTCCTACACCACGCAAACAACCTTGTCTGTTGATGACACTCAGCACATTGTTAATCACTTAAAAGATAAATTTCCACACATTAGGTCACCCAAGAAAGATGATATTTGTTATGCCACACAAAACAGACAAGACGCAGTTAAGACGCTTATGCAATCTGCTGATGTGCTTTTGGTGCTCGGGTCTAGAAATTCTTCTAATTCAAATCGCTTACGTGAGATCGCAGAAAAAATGAATCTGCCTGCTTATTTAATTGATGGCGCCGATGAAATAAAAAGTGACTGGATAAAGGATGCCAATATTGTGGGTGTAACAGCCGGAGCCTCAGCGCCAGAAATTTTAGTACAAGAGGTGGTTAACTATTTGTATGATCATGGTGCGGATGAATTGCAAGAAGTCAGTGGCACTAAGGAAGATGTACATTTTTCAGTACCAGAAGAATTAAGATAATTAAACAGGGCCACGGCTCATATTAAAAATTCAGGAGAAAGAAATGGAAAAAACAGCATTAATTTGTGGCTCATACGCCTTTGACTCAATCATGGTTTTTCAGGATCAATTTAAAAACCACATTTTGCCAGACAAGGTGCACATGTTAAACGTATCGTTTTTAGTGCCTACTATGCGTAAAGAGTTTGGAGGTTGTGGCGGCAATATTGCTTATAACCTTCATTTACTAGGTGCCAATTCCATTCCAATGGCAACGGTGGGCGAGGATTTCACCCCGTATATGCAGTGGATGGAAAGACACCACATGAACACCACACACATGAAAGTCATCAAAGACAGCTACACGGGTCAAGCGTTTATCACCACAGATATGGATGATAATCAAATTACAGCTTTTCATCCAGGTGCTATGAGCAATTCTCATGAAAACAAAGTCAGCGACGTGAGTGTTGCAGATATTGGTATCGTTTCTCCAGATGGCCGTGATGGCATGATTGAACACGCCAAACAATTTGCAGATGCTAATATCGCTTTTATTTTTGATCCAGGCCAAGGCATGCCAATGTTCTCTGGTGATGAGTTAATTACTTTTATTGAGCAAGCAACCTATGTAGCGGTTAATGATTATGAATCGCAAATGCTGCAAGATAAAACTGGCCTTGATTTATCAGCTATTGCCGCAAAGCTAACCGCACTAATTATTACCAAAGGCGGTGAAGGTTCTGAAATTCACACACAAGGTGAGGTGATAAAAATATTACCGGCTAAAGCAGCCTCAATTCAAGATCCAACCGGTTGTGGTGATGCCTATCGAGCAGGTTTGTTGTTCGGCATCATGAATGATTTGAGCTGGAAAGCCACAGGCCAATTAGCTGGGTTATTAGGCGCTATCAAAATTGCACACCCGGGCACACAAAACCATACCTTTACGTTGGCAGATATTGAGAAACTTTACCAAGATAATTATGACGAAGTTCTTTTGGCATAAGGATTATTAAGGTAATAAATATTTTTTAATTACATACTAAAATGATCGGTTATTATTAGGCTATAATTTAACCTGGTTTAAAAATAAAAACCCTCTGGGGAGAGGACAATATGAAAGCACTAGAAAAATTATTTGAATTAAGACGCTCACTAGCGACATACGAACGTGAAATGGGTTTCGATAAGTTATCAGAAGTAGAAAAATCAGTTCTTGAATTTGTCATGCATTCTAAAGATGCCAACATTACAAGAATTACTAAAGATGAATATTTCTATAAATATTCACTGTCTACGATCAAAAGAGCAGTAGGTGTCTTGTTAAATAAAGAGATCATCGTTGCAACACAATCTAGCCTTGATAAGCGCTCAATGATTCTAACGTACAATCAGCAGCATTAGATAATGATGATTAACCAACAATTTGAAATAACTTTGTCCTCAGTGTAGTAGTCACATACTATTATGACTGTAAAATTTCAAAATTACCTACTGGAAAACGCCATAGCCTTTGTGAGTGTCTTTTCCATGGCGTACATTATGATCTGGTTCGGCTCGTTTGAGCTTGAAGTGGGTTCATATGTGTATTTGCCATTAGGTGCAAAAATATTAATGTATTTGATTTTTGGTTATCGAGTATTTCCAGGTGTTATCGCCGCTTGTTTAGCTGGCGGTATTGTCTTAATGGGTTCTCGGGGCGGCAACCTCTTCATTGGCATGCTATCTGCTTGTGCGGGTGCAGTCGCTCCGATTTTGGCCATGGGCTTTATGAACCTAACTCATGTTAGTGATTTCTCTAATCTGAGCAAGATTGATTTTAGACATGTTTTATTCTTGGTAGTTTTTACATCAGTCATAAGCGCACTGCTTAAGTTCTTTGTTTACATGCAAGATGTCACCCTTAATATTAATGCAGTAACTTTCATTACTCATTACATTAGGGGCGATGTCATTGGAGGCCTGGTGGTGGTTTACTTAGCTTTGGGTTTTGTTGCCCCAATTATAGAGCGGTCTTACACGAAAAAAACAGCTCACTTTTAGGCTATAATTTGAACCTTAATAACCAAAGGTTACTTTCGTGTTAATTGTTAAATATAATATAGTCGCCTTTGTCTTAGTCATAATCTCTTCATTGCTAATAGAGTACAAGACACCTATGGACATTTCCATTGGAAGCTTACTATACCTTCCAATGGGTGCAGCTATCTTTTCTTATCTTCTATTTGGTTTTGGCGTTCTACCGGGTTTGGCTATTGCCAATACTCTAATAGGCTATTTTATCTGGGACAATTGGTTTGGCATGGGATTGACTGGAGTTTTTGGCCATGTAGTTGTAGGATCTTTAGCGCCAATTGCTGCAATTCTAACGATGAGATATTTCAAACTATCAAAGTTTTATGATGATGGAGATCTTAATTTTAGGCATGTAATATTTCTTGTTATTTTGACAGCATTGATTAATGCCTTATTAAAGTTTTTTATCTTTATGAACGCCCTTCCTGAGTTTCATGCCCCGGTCCAATTTATCTTAACCCATTTTGTAAGCAATACTCTAGGGGGGCTGGTCTTTATCTATGGAGTCAGTCGGCTATCAAATTTCTTAGTTAAGCGATAAAATTTATCTATGTTTACAATTAATATCATTATCGCTCTGGTTATTTTTTTAACGTCAGCCTTGATGTCATGGACAAATGGTATTGACATCACACTTGGAAATTATTTATGGCTACCAATGGGTGCAAAGATATTAGCATTCTTACTATTTGGGCTTTGGGCATTACCGGGTGTTTTACTAGGGTCACTGATGAGTGGGTACATTCTGTATAATTTTTTGAATGTTGATCCTATCTATGGGCCTCTAGGCTCTTTGATCGGAACTTTTGCACCAATGAGTGCGATACTAATAATGCGGTATTTCAACTTATCCACGTTCTTTGATGGCGATAAAAAATTGGAATTTAGTCACGTTATCTTTTTAATTGTATTGTCATCAATAATTAATACATTACTTAAGCTGTTTCTTTATTTTGGTAGAGTAAGTGGAGTTGATCAGCAGCAGATAGATAGTTCTGAATTTATACTCAGTTACTTAACAGGTGACATATTAGGCGGTATTGTATTTATCCTGCTTACAATTAAGATTTTTATGCCACTTTTAATACGATTTAAGCTAATTTAGCTTTTTTAGCAAATTTTCTACTAACTCAATGCGTCTGATGTCTTCAGGCATCGATTCTTTAACAATTAACTGGTTTTGACCCTTTAATTGATAGTTTTTAGGCTGTTTTTGGATTAATTGAATGATTTTTATCGGTTCAATGGTGTTTTTACTGCCAAAAGTGATGATAGCTTTGTCTTCATAGAGGTTAATTTCATCAATTCCTATTTTTTCGCAAAAAAGTTTAAGGCGTGTATTGGCAAATAAGTGCTTAGTAGAATCTGGCAACAAACCAAAACGATCAATCATCTCAATTTGCAATTCTTTAAGCTCGTTGTTACTCTTACAACTGGCAATGCGCTTGTACAAAACTAAGCGCTCGTGCACATCCTCTAAATAACTCTGAGGAATAATTGATGGCAGGCCGCAGTCTATTTGAATCTCATGATTAATCGGATCGTCTAGATTAAGTTTTCGTCCAGCACGCATGGCGTCAATCGTGCGCTTAAGTAAATCATGGTATAGGTTAAAACCAATTTCACTAATTTTTCCTGACTGATTATCACCCAGTAAATCACCTGCACCACGAATTTCAAGATCATGATTAGCCAGCATAAATCCAGCGCCCAGCTCTTCTAAAGATTCGATGGCATCTAGGCGTTTTTTGGCATCCCTAGATAAAGACTGATGTGATTTAATCACTAAATAGGCATAAGCTCGGTGATGAGACCTGCCAACACGACCACGCAATTGATGTAGCTGAGCGAGGCCAAAATTTTGAGCATTATTAATAATAATGGTATTGGCATTTGGAATATCAATACCCGTTTCAATAATGGTAGTACACACCAAAATTTGAAAGCGTGCATGGTAGAAATCACCCATGATGTGCTCAAGCTCTCGCGTTGGCATCTGGCCATGGGCAACGCGAACATGAACATTAGGCATAAGCTCTGTTAAGCTTTGCGCCATATTGTCAATTGAGTCAATGTCATTATGTAAGACAAAAATCTGGCCACCACGATGCAGTTCTCGCGTGATCGCTTCTGTGATATTATCATCACTCCATTCTTGTACAAAAGTTTGAATCGCACTTCGCTTTGCAGGCGGCGTGGCGATAATTGACAACTCTCTGAGTGAGCCCAGCGCCATATTTAAAGTACGTGGTATTGGCGTGGCAGTCATGGTGAGGATGTCACTTTGCCCACGTAATTTTTTTAAGGCTTCTTTTTGTTTCACGCCAAAACGATGCTCTTCATCGATAATGACTAACCCAAGGTTTTTATATTGAACACTGCCTTGGATAATTTTATGAGTACCAATAACGATATCAATTTGACCAATGCTGAGCTTTTCAACAATAATTTTTTGTTCTTTAGCTGTTTGGAAGCGAGATAATGCAGCAATTTCTACAGGATGATGAATAAACCGATCGACAAAAGACTGATGATGCTGCTTAGCTAGTAGTGTGGTTGGCACTAAAATAGCGACTTGTTTACCTGCTTCAACCGCCAAAAATGCAGCGCGCATAGCGATTTCAGTTTTTCCAAAACCAACATCACCACAAACTAGACGATCCATTGGCTTATTAGAGCGCATATCGGCCAAGACTTCGCCCATGGTCTTTAGCTGATCAGGTGTTTCTTCAAAAGCAAAGTGAGATACAAATGCTGAATAGGCATCGTTAGGCTCTGGAAAAGCAAAGCCAGTTTGGGATTCACGTTTGGCATAAATCTCTAATAATTCAGCGGCTACGTCATGCAAAGCTTCACCCGCTTTTTGTTTGGCCTTACTCCATTGTGGCGTGCCTAATTTGTGCAAAGGTGCATTTTCAGCTAAGGCACCAGAATAACGCGAAATAAGATTAAGCGACGTCATTGGCACCATCAGTTTGGCGCCACCTGCATATTCTAATTGTAAAAAATCCTGAGATAATCCGTCGTAAGTTTGAGTCTTTAAGCCTAAGTATCGTCCGACGCCATAATTTTCATGAACAATAGGATCGCCTTTTTTAATCTCTACTAAGCTTTTAATAGCCTCATCAAAATCTTTATGCTTAGCTCTTCGTCTACGCTGCTGTTGAACGACTTCTTGGCCAAATAAATTGTCTTCAGTGATTACCGCAATATCAAGACCCAATAAGCCCTGAGATAATTCCTGATTGGTGATATGTAACAGATGATCACTTGATAAGAAGTGTTGCCAATCTTTTATATTTTGCGCCTCAAGATCGTGGTTTTTTAGCAATTCATCTAGGACACTTTGCCTACCTTGAGATTCACAGACGATGAGTATTTTTTTCTGAAAACGCTTTGCAAAACTTGATAGCTTCGATAATGGATTTTTTGCCTGTGGATCAATACGCAATGGCGGCAATAATTTTGACGAGAAATTCAAATGTCCAGGCTTCTGTTCTAGTTTTGAAGGACCGATAACAAGTTGTGGCTGTTGCTTAATCGCAGAAAACAACACTTCTTTACTTAAAAATACACGATTAACTGCTAATGGTGGTCGATCCAAGTCTTGTTTGGCGTGGTCAAATCGAGATTGGATATTAACAAAAGTCTTGTCTACTAAAGTTGAAAATCCGGCAAAAGTTGCAATGGTTAATGTCTTGGGTAGGTAATCAAACAGCGTGTTGGTCGAATTAAAAAACAGCGGCAAGTAAAATTCAATACCACCAGGTAGTCGACCTTCGCTTATTTCATGATAAATAAAACTCTGATCACCAAATACTTGTGTGTAATTATCTTTAAATAAATTAATACTTGGCTGATCAGTGGCAAATTCTCGCGCCGGTAGCAGTGCGATCTCATCTACTTGAATCTCACTTCGTTGAGTCGAAGTGTCAAAGCTGCGAATGGTTTCTATTTCCTGGTCAAATAAATCGATTCGATACGGCTTGTTGGCACCCATTGGATATAGGTCAATTAAGGAGCCGCGAATATTAAACTCACCATGTTCCATAACGGTAGTCACACGGTTGTATCCAATTTTTAAAAGTTTTTCACTTAATAAGGCAGGATTTATATCGTTGCCGATTTTAAGATCAAAGCTGAATTTTTCGCTAAATTCAATAGGACACAAGTAGGAAAACAAGGTTTCCAATGTGGTGACAACAATCCCTTTTTTGAGCTGTTTAAGTTTAGACAACGTACTAAGACGATTTGAAGTAATATCTGGATGCGGTGAAAACTGATCATATGGCAGCACTTCCCAGTTATCAAACTTTAGAATATCTAGTGTGTCGTTGTAAAAATTTAGAGATTTATAAAGTATATCTAGATGGGCAATATCATTTGCAATAAGCAGGATTACTTGAGATTGCTGCTGAGCATATTCGACTAGAGCAAGTGCATCTGCACTTCCATACAAAGAGCCCCAATAGGTTTTTTGACCCGGATTTGAAAGGGGCGTCTTCTCAGGATATAAGTAGGGCATGGTTTTAGAGTTGTGCGCTAAGGATATCAATTCCTTCGTTTTCTAGTAATTTGATTAGCTGAATTAAAGGCAGACCAATTAATGTATTAGGATCCCTACCTTCTAGGCTAGTGAATAAGCTGATTCCCAATCCTTCTGATTTGAAACTGCCAGCACAATTGTAAGGTTGTTCTTTTTTCAGGTAATTATCAATTTGTTCAGGCTTAAGAGCTCTAAATACTACTTTATAATTTTCGACAATTGTTTGAATATTGCCGCTATTTGTATTTAAAAGACATAAACTTGTAACAAAAGTGACTACATTTCCAGAACAAGCACTAAGCTGTTTGATAGCATTTTCGTGAGTGTGAGGCTTACCTAATACAACGTCTTGCGCGCCTAAACCATCTTGTAATGTAGCCACTTGGTCTGAGGCGATAATTAATCCATGTTTAGATTTAGCGACTTCTCGAGCTTTATCTTGGGCCAATCTATAAACGAGTTGCTCTGGTGATTCACCTGGTTTTCTTGATTCATCAATATCAGGAGACTGCACTGAAAACTCAAGCCCAAGTTTGTTTAATAAGGTCTGACGAAAGGGAGAAGATGAAGCGAGAATTAATGCCACGAGTG
>JAOMMB010000009.1 GCA_028352435.1 Candidatus Thioglobus sp.
GTTTTATGCATTGCTTACCAGCTCATCGTGGAGAGGAAGTTTCTGCAGAAGTGATTGATGGTAAACAAAGCTTGGTTTGGGATGAGGCTGAAAATCGCTTACATGCTCAGAAATCTTTACTATTGTATTTATTAGGCTAGGTTTTATTTATCAAGACCTTTCATGGCTTCTTGATAAAACTTTACGCCACGCTCAATCTTATCTCGACCGCGAGATTCTCTCCAACGATTAGTATCTCTTAGAGAGTACACACAACCGCAATATTCTTGCTGATAAAATTCTTCACGCTTTGATAGCTCCAGCATTCTTGATGAACCGCCCTGCTTACGCCAATTAAAGTCCCAATATGAGATTCCTTCATAAGGGTTTGCCGCACGAGCACCGCAACCATTAATTTGACCCATGTCTTTCCAGCGAGAGATACCCAATGTTGAAGAAATTAAATCAAACCCCTGTTCTTTAGCATATTGAGATGTCACTTCAAAACGCATGTCAAAGCATGATGTGCAGCGTGCTCCTCGTTCTGGTTCGTTTTCTTGGCCTTTAATTCGATCAAACCAAGCATCTTTATCATAGTCTGCATCAACAAAAGGCATACCAAGTTTTTGTGCGAAACGAATATTTTCTTCCTTACGAAGATCATATTCCTCTCTTGGATGAATATTAGGATTGTAAAAGAAAATGGTTGTGTCAATTTCAGAAACACTTAAAGCTTCCATAATTTCACCAGCGCACGGAGCACAACAAGAATGCATGAGCAGTTTCTTCTCACCATTAGGTGTTTGTAATTTTGGGCGTTCAAAGCCACTAAGACTGTAATCTACTTTAGACATGCTTTAACTTGTTTTAAAATTTCCCACGCTTCACGCTTAAGTGGCTCATTTTTTAAAACATCACTGGGGTGGCGCATTGAAAAAAACTTATCCTTTACTAATGAAACCTTAGTATCCATTAATAAAATAGTTTGAGCATTATATTTACTAATCTCTTGTAATACTGCATTAGATTCAGATTTAATACAAATAACATCTTTTTTAGCTAATCCCACTGCTGAAAGCATTTTATATAAAAAATCTTGAACCTCTCCAGGCTCACAAATAGATTTAGCGCATTGTGTTTCAACAACCAAACAACGGGTTTGGACTGGCTGAGGATTTGAGGCATCTTCACTTTTAGTAGCATACAAATACTCTGGAATATCCAATGCGCTGAGATAAAGTGCTCTATTTGTTGACACTAGATTTGAGGGTGAGCTCTATCTGTATCAGCTAAAACTTTATTAAGTGCATGAAGATAGGCCTTAGCACTTGCAATAACGATATCTGTGTCTGCACCTTGGCCATTAATAATTCTACCATTATGCTCCAAACGCACATTAACTTCTCCTAATGAATCCGTCCCTTGAGTAACATTAGACACAGAGTACAACTGAAGGTTAACTTGCATATCAAGTAGTTTGTTAATTGCACTAAAAGTTGCGTCAACAGAGCCTGAAGTTTCAGCTGTCATACTTTTTTCAGTGCCATCAACTGACAATACAACCGTTGCTTGATTTTTCTCACCCGTTTCGCATGTTACTTTTAATGAAACTAGCTTAATGTGCTCGCTTTCAACTACTTGAGTCTCTGATACTAGCGCTTGCAGGTCTTCATCAAAAATTTCATGCTTCTTATCAGCTAACTCTTTAAAACGTCTAAAAGCATCATTCAGGCTCTCTTCAGAGTCAAATTCAACACCTAATTCAACCAATCTCGCCTTAAAAGCATTACGCCCAGAATGCTTACCCATAACTAGCTTGTTAGCATTCCAACCTACATCTTCTGCACGCATAATTTCATAGGTTTCACGATGCTTTAAAACACCATCCTGATGAATACCTGCTTCATGTGCAAATGCGTTAGCACCAACAATGGCTTTGTTAGGTTGCACAATAAATCCAGTCACCGAAGAAACCAAGCGAGATGCGGACAATATGTGAGTTGTATCAATATTAGTATCGCAATTAAACTCATCTTGACGTGTGCGAACAGCCATCACTATCTCTTCTAAAGCTGTATTACCTGCGCGCTCTCCCAAACCATTAATAGTACACTCAACCTGTCTAGCACCATTTAGCACAGCAGAAAGAGAATTAGCCACTGCCAATCCTAAATCATTATGACAATGTGCTGAAAAAACTGCCTTGTCTGAATTGGGAATACGCTCAATCAAAGACTTGATAGTAGCGCCAAACTGATGAGGTATGTTATAACCCACTGTATCAGGAATATTAATTGTTGTCGCACCTGCATTAATAGCTTTTTCAATGACACGACACAAAAAATCTTCGTCCGAACGGCCCGCATCTTCAGGTGAAAATTCAACATCATCTGTATATTTTTTAGCTCTTTTAACTGCTCTTACCGCTTGTTCAACTACTTGGTCTGGTGTCATTTGAAGTTTCATCTTCATATGAATATCGCTGGTTGCAATAAAAGTATGAATTCGTGCAGAATTTGCACCTTTTAACGCTTCTCCTGCTCGATCAATGTCTTTATCTAGAGCTCTGGCCAAAGAGCAAATGGTCGAATCTTTAATTGTATTGGCAACAGCTTGAACCGCTTCAAAATCACCGGGTGATGCAATAGCAAAACCAGCTTCAATAACATCAACACGCATTTTTTCCAAGACTTTGGCAATACGAACCTTTTCATCTTTCGTCATTGAAGCGCCTGGTGACTGCTCTCCGTCGCGTAATGTTGTGTCAAAAATAATTAATTTATCAGACATTTAAGTCTCCTTTATATATGTTTTTTCTAATTCTATTGTTTGGTAGTTAGCTTTAAAAGCCGCACGAGTTAATGTCTGCCTTACGGCAGTAATCGTTGTAAGTCTACGAAGTAGCCTTGAAAATAAAAATTAGACAAATAATTCATAATCTAATTATAAATTATTTTAAGCCTTTCTTAACTTGTTTTTTTAAAGCGCGTTTATTCCGTACTTCGATCATTGTTAATACCAGTCCTGACAATGTGTAAACGAAGAAAAATATAAACAAAATAGCGCTAGGCCACAACAAAACAACAATCATGATAAGGGTTGCTAATAACAGTAATTTAAAAGAGGATCTACCTTTAAAATTGATTTCTTTAAAGCTGTAATAGCGAATATTACTCACCATTAGTATGCCGGCAGAAACCAAAATAATCCATGAGCCAATAATTAAAAATTGATCATCATAAACACTAGGGCCCATCATCTCTTTAGCCCATACTAAGCCAGCAATAAGTGCTGCGGCAGCTGGAGAAGGTAGTCCTTGAAAATATCGCTTATCTTGAACACCGATTTGCGTATTAAAACGAGCCAAACGCAGTGAACCAGCAGCGACATACACAAAAGCGCCAATCCAACCAATCTTACCCAAACCCTCAAACAGGTAAAAATACATCAATAATGCAGGTGCCACACCAAAAGACACCATGTCAGCCATAGAATCATACTGCTCACCAAACTCACTCTGAGTATTGGTTAATCTAGCTACTCGACCATCTAAGCCATCCCATAACATAGCAATAAAGATAGCGATAGCTGATTCAGCATACTGACCTTTTGTTGCTAGAATAATGGCAAAGAATCCAGAAAATAACCCAAAGGTTGTTAAGATGTTTGGTAATAGATAGATGCCTCTTTTCATTTTACTCGTATTCATGATTTAATTATAACGCCTTAGAAATGAAAACGCCCAACTTAGTTGGGCGTTTATTCAGAATGATTAGTTCTTGGCTTGATCAACAATTTTATTCTTATTAATCCATGGCATCATCGAGCGGAGCGACTCACCAACTTTCTCAATTTGATGTTCACGTTGAACATCACGACGAGCTGGAAGCTCACCTACATTTGCTACAAATTCTTTAGCGAATGTCCCATCTTGAATTTCTGTTAGGATTTTCTTCATTTCCACTTTAGTTTCACTAGTAATAATACGTGGACCACGCGTTACATCACCATACTCAGCAGTATTTGAAATTGAGTAACGCATGTTTGCAATACCTCCTTCATACATTAGATCAACAATTAGCTTTAATTCATGTAGACATTCAAAGTATGCCATTTCTGGCTCATAACCTGCTTCTACTAGCGTTTCAAAACCTGCTTGCACTAATGAAGTTGTACCACCACATAAGACCACTTGCTCGCCAAATAAGTCTGTCTCTGTTTCCTCTCTAAATGAAGTTTCCAAGATTCCAGTACGGCCGCCACCAATAGCAGATGCATAAGAAAGCGCTGTTTCTTTTGCCTTACCAGATGCATCTTGAGAAATAGCAATTAGGTCAGGAATGCCGCCGCCTTTGACAAATTCTGAACGAACTGTATGCCCTGGAGCTTTTGGTGCTATCATAATCACGTCTAAATCTGAACGTGGTGAAATTTGACCAAAATGGATATTAAAACCATGAGCAAAGGCAACTGTTGCACCTTGCTTTAAATTAGGCTCAATATTTTCTGCATAGATAGTGCCTTGGAATTCATCAGGTGCTAGGATCATTACTAAGTCTGCCCATGCTGTTGCATC
The DNA here is from genome assembly GCA_028352435.1 of Candidatus Thioglobus sp. Classification (GTDB taxonomy): domain Bacteria; phylum Pseudomonadota; class Gammaproteobacteria; order PS1; family Pseudothioglobaceae; genus Thioglobus_A. The sequence goes on from JAOMMB010000009.1 coordinate 4,556, forward strand.
TTCAACTGACTTAACATTTAAGCCTGAAGCGCTAGCTTTTGAAGCTGAAGCTGAGCCAGCTCTTAAAGCAACAACCACTTCAACACCAGAATCTTTTAAGTTGTTTGCATGCGCATGGCCCTGTGAACCATAACCCACAATTGCAACCTTCATTGATTTGATAATGTTTAAGTCTGCATCTTTATCGTAATATCTATTCATTTCTTTTCCTCTGTATTTAGAGCGTTAACTAACGCCTATTTATTTAATTTTATATTTTATGACAAACGCCTGTAACGCCTGTAACGCCTGTTCTAGAAACCTCTATGATTTGCTCTGCATTAAATGCACTTAGAAAATCCTTAATTTTTTGACTTTTTCCTGCTAACTCAACAATGTAAACTTCTTCAGCTGCATCAATAATCTTGGCGTTAAACTGATCAAGCTTAGCTTCAACATCTACTTGAGTGTCACTCGTAATACTAATCTTAGCCAACAGTAATTCGCGTTCAATGTGCTCAGTAGCTGTTAAATCTACTACCTTAACTACATCAATTAATTTATCAAGCTGTTTGACAATTTGCTCAATAATTCCATCATCGCCCACACTAACAATAGTCATTCTTGAAAGTGTTGAGTCAGTTGTCGCAGCAACTGTTAGTGATTCAATATTAAAACCACGTGCAGAAAATAAGCCTGCAACCCTTGAAAGAGCGCCAGCCTCATTTTCTAGTATCACTGAAATAATATGTCTCATAATCTATACCGCATTAAAGTCAGTTTCATCTTTTGAAACCATTTCATCTCTTCCTGCAAGCAACATATCACTATGCCCTCCACCAGCAGGAATCATTGGGAAAACATTCTCAGATGGGTCCGTCACAATATCAAGAAAAACTGTATGTTCTTTTTGATTAAATGCCTCAATAAGTGCAGGTTTCAAATCCTCTTCTTTTTCAACCCTTATTCCCATATGACCATAACTTTCTGCAAGCTTTACAAAGTCAGGTAAAGCTTCCATGTAAGACATAGCATAGCGTTTTTCATAGAAAAACTCTTGCCATTGTCTCACCATTCCGAGATAGCCATTATTAAGATTAATTATTTTTACTGGTGTCGAATATTGAAGCATTGTTGAAAGCTCTTGAAGCATCATCTGAATACTACCATCACCTGTAACACATGCTACATCCCTATCTGGCATTGCAAGTTTAGCACCCATAGCAGCAGGGAGTCCAAAGCCCATAGTGCCTAACCCGCCTGAGTTAATCCATTGCCTAGGCTCATCGAATAAATAATACTGTGCGGCCCACATCTGATGTTGCCCAACATCTGAAGTAACGATTGCCTTTCCTTTGGTAACTTCATAAAGCGTTTCAATTACTGTCTGAGGTTTAATCACTCCAGGAGATTTTTTATAAGCTAAGGAGTCAACCTTTCTCCATTCTTCAATTTGAGACCACCAATTAGAAATATCTGCTAGTTTTTTATCTTTCATCTGATCAATTAAAGCCTGAAGGACTTGCTTTGTTTGACCAACAATTGGAATATCAGCTATAACATTCTTTGAAATTTGAGATGGGTCAATATCAATATGAATAAATTTAGCAGTAGGACAAAATTTCTCTAAATTTCCTGTAATTCTATCGTCAAATCTAGAGCCAATAGCGACCACGCAGTCAGAACCATGCATTGCCATATTGGCCTCATATGTTCCATGCATTCCAAGCATTCCAAGGGACTGATTGTCAGTCATTGGGTATGCTCCTAATCCCATAAGAGTTTGAGTAATTGGGAATCCAGTCATATGAGTAAACTCACGAAGTTCCTTAGAAGAATTACCAATAATACAACCACCGCCAGCATAAAGAATCGGTCTTTTCGAATTAGCTAGCATTTCTGCAGCTTTTTTGATTTGATGATCACTTGCTTTAATAGTTGACTTGTATGAGCGCATCTCAATAGTCTTAGGATATTCTTCAACTTCCATCTTAGCAATTGTTATATCTTTAGGAATATCAATTAAAACAGGACCGGGCCTACCTGTTGTAGCAATATGAAAAGCCTTTTTAATAGTTATAGCTATTTCGCTAATATCTCTAATTAAAAAATTATGCTTAACACATGAGCGAGTAATACCTACTGCGTCAACTTCTTGGAAAGCATCCATTCCAATTAATGGTGAAGGCACTTGACCAGAAATAATAACCATTGGTATAGAATCCATATGGGCGGTAGCAATACCTGTGACTGCATTAGTAATACCAGGACCGCTGGTTACTAATGTAACACCACATTTTCCACTGGCTCGGGCATACCCATCAGCACCATGAGTAGCGCCTTGCTCATGACGAACTAAGATATGCTTAATATCCTCACAAGCATTTAATGCATCATAAATATGCAAGACAGCACCACCTGGATAGCCAAAAACATGACTAACACCTTCACTTTTAAGGCTATTTACAAGTATTTGAGCACCATTTAATTTCATTATTCTAATCTGGGTATAAAAAACTCACTAATTATACCAAATGAAATACGATGATATGCCTACTATTACAAGGAATTTTGCCAATCTTCTGAATAGAATTGAATTGGTGAATTTTCTTCCTCAAAAGTTTCAATTGACCACGTGTCTGGCCTCTCTAAAATGGCTGATAACAACTGGTCATTTAGCAAGTGACCAGTCTTATAACCTTCATAATGTCCAATTAAGTTAGAGCCAAGTAAATACAGATCACCAACAATATCTAAAATTTTATGCTTTACAAATTCATTTTGATAACGCATACCATCTTCGTTCAGAACGTCATCATCACTCAGTGCAATGGCATTATCCATACTTGCTCCTAGCGCTAAATTTTGTCTTTTCATCATTTCTACATCTTTCATGTAGCCAAAAGTTCTGGCACGTGAAATTTCTTTTAGATAGGACTGCTTTGAGAAATCAATACTCAATTCTTGACCACTTTCTTTTACTTTTTTATGGTCAAAATCAATTTCTAATGAAACTTTAAAGCCATCATGCTTAGACACTTGAGCCCAGGAATCTGAATTTTCCACACGGATTGTTTCATGAATAACAAAAAACTTCTTATGCTCATCTTGCTCTTCAATTCCAGCAGATTGAACCAAAAACACAAAGGGTGCAGATGAGCCATCCATAATAGGCACCTCAAAAGAATCGAGTTCCACCAATACATTGTCAATTCCTAACGCTGAAAAAGCACTCATCAGATGTTCAACAGTGGAAACCTTTACTCCTTGATTTTCTAATCCTGTTGATAGTACCACTTCATTTACGAAGGCGTTATGTGCGCGTACTAATTTTCCGCCCACATCCATACGCCTAAATACAACACCATGATCAACTTTCGCTGGAATAAGTGTCATGTTTACAACGCTACCGCTATGAATACCGATACCTCGAGCCTTTACTGCTTTTTTAATGGTTCTTTGTTTGATCATTTGCTTTTATAGCTTGAATAATTCTTGCATTGTACCAAACAAGCCACCCTTTTGCACCTGATCTGGCTCTTGTAAATAAGTTTTTGGTGTGTTGCAGACCAGCAATCCGAGTGCAGAAAAATAACTAGTATTGGTTAAAATATTTTCATTACCACTGACTAAATCTCTATTAATGGTGGCTATTCTGCTACGTGAACGAAATTCTTTTAGCAAAAAATTCTCACAATGTTTTATCTTGCTCGCACCACCAATAACTACAAACCCTCCTTTGATAGCTCTATCTAGTTTTTCACTCTTTAAACTTCTTTTAATCAGTGTACAAATTTCTTTATAAGATTTCTCAATCACTGAAATTAACTCATGCAGCGATAAATAACGCTCTTCAACAGAACCGATTTGTTCAAACTTAATCAACTGATCCTTAGTAATTGAATCAAGCTGAGCCATGCCATATGATATTTTTAAGCGCTCAGCCTCATCAAATGTTGTGTTGTATGACTGAGCAATATTATTAGTAACAGAATTACCACCTGCGTTAAATACTTGGCTAAATACAATACCGCCTTTAGCGAAAACTGAAATATTACTAACATCTGCACCCATATCTAACAAACAAACGCCTCTATCTTTGTCTTCTTGAGTTATACAAACAGAGCTACTAGCAATAGAATCTAGGATGATTTTATCAACGCCTAAATCACTCGAAAGAAGACTCTGGCTAATATTATTAATTGCCTGATTAGATACCGAGGTAAGATGCACTTGAGCGCCTAATAATGCAGCTTCCATTCCAATTGGAAGCATCTCTATTTCATCATTAATCGTAAAGTTGTTAACAACAGGGTCAAGCTCTTTTTTATTGGCAGACATGACGCCCGCTGAAGAGTTTTGAATAGCTTGTAACACGTCACCTTTGGTGACAGTTTTTGTTTTTCCATTAAAACTAATGGGTCTATTTTGATTACTAGTACTTAGCTGCAAATCGGATACGTTAATATCTATAAATTTAGGCTTTCGGTTACATTTTTTGTTAACTTTATCAATCACCTTTTTAATAGCTTGCGAAGCACTATCAACATCAACAATAACACCGTTCTTAACGCCTAAAGAAGGTCCAGTTGCATGGCCCAATACATGAAATTTATTGTCTTCAATATCTGCAATTAATGCTACTATTTTGCTGGAACCCACGTCAATACTGGCAAAGAAATCAAGATTCGGCAAATGCTTCTCCTTGATCTAACCATTGATATAAATGATCTATTTCAACGACTTTTCCACTTAGTAAGCGTTTAAATTTTTTAGCATTTGGTTGCGCATGATACAAACCCAGAATGTGTCTAGTCATAGACCTAACAGGCACAGAATTAGCCTGCTGTTTTTTCATATACGCCACAAACTCTAATAGCACTTGCTCTCGGGAAATAACTGGTCGAGAGCTTTGATGAATTTCTTGATCAACATTGGCCAGCAGATAAGGCTGATGATAAGCCGCTCTTCCTAGCATGGCGCTATCAACTTGGCTCAAATGCTCGTTAACCTCACTTAAAGATGTAATTCCACCATTGATACCAATAGTCAATTTTGGAAAGTCTTTTTTAACTTGATATACCCAATCATAATTTAACGGAGGAATGGCTCTATTTTCTTTAGGACTAAGCCCTTGAAGCCAAGCCTTTCTCGCATGAATAACAAAGTTATCGCAACCTGCGTTATGAACAATTTCAATAAAATTTGTTAACTCTTCATAATTCTGCATATCATCTACGCCAATACGTGACTTAACGCTAAGTGGTATATCAACAACCTCACCCATTGCTTCTATACATTGGGCAACAGTATCTGGCGTTTGCATTAAACAAGCACCAAAACTACCTGACTGAACCCTGTCCGAAGGGCAGCCAACGTTAATATTAATTTGATCATAGCCCCAATCTTGTCCAACCTTGGCAGCAGTTGCCATCTCTTTAGGGTCACTACCCCCCAATTGCAAAACTAATGAATGCTCTTGTGCATCGTAATCAAGTAGGCGATTTTTATCACCATGTATAACAGCTTTAGCGGTGACCATTTCAGTCCAAAGTTGTGCATTTTTAGACATTAAACGATGAAAATATCGACAATGTCGATCTGTCCAATCCATCATTGGGGCGACTGAAAATTTAGTTTGAGATTTCATGTGCTAATGTTGTTAATGCAAAGTCGATACTGGCATCAACTACTTGATGCCTATCACCCATAAAATTTTGCGTAGTTGTAAAATATTTACCTAAAATGTAAAAACCAAAGCAAACCATGCCAACTGGCTTTTCTTGAGTGCCACCAAGAGGGCCAGCAATACCTGTAATGGCAACTGAAACATCCACTCTTGCCTGCTTAACAACCCCACTAACCATCTGCTTAGCGGTCTGTTCACTCACTGCTCCAAACGCTTCTAGATTACTTTCAAGCACGCCTAGCATATCTGTCTTTGATTGATTGCTGTAGGTAACAAATCCTCCGTCAAAATAAACAGATGAGCCACTTTGACTGGATAATAAAGAACATAGCGCCCCACCTGTGCAAGACTCAGCCACCGCTATGGTTAACTTTTTTTTGATCAATAAATCAGTGAGTTGTTTCAGCTTAGGCATTACTTTAATGCCGCCTGAACGATTTCAAAAATATCATTTGATAAATCATTACTTTGCATGACCCTTTCCAGCTGTTGCTTTTGTAGTTTCTTTAATTCTGGTGTAAAGCGCTTCCAGTGATTATAAACCGAAACCAGACGAGCACCTATTTGCGGATTTGACTTATTTAACTTTAAAATAATATCCGTAAAAAACTCATAGCCAGCTTGATGATGAAAATTAACATAGTTTTGTGTAAAACTACCTATGACACTTCTCAATCGATTTGGCGTATTAAAAGAAAATAATTCATGCTCCATCAATAACTTAATACTTTCTATGTCACTTGTGATTGAAGCCGATTGAACCGCAAAAAACTTATCCATCACTTGAGCATCTTGCTTAAACATTTGATAGAAATCCAATATCGCTTGTTCTTTATGAATACTGTCACTAGACACCAATACGCTAAACGCTGCAATTTGATCAGTCATGCAGTTTGATTGCTCAAATTGGATACTTGCCAAATCAGACTCTTTATTTTTACTCAGGTAATACAAACATATATTTTTTAAAGATCGCTCACCCACTGCTTCAGGTGTTAACTGGTAAGTTTTATTATTATTTGATGAATGATAAAGCTCTAACAATAAAGGTTTAAATCTATTTAAAACTTTGTTCGCCATTTCTTCACGCTTTTGATGAATATCAAACACATCAATCACGGCTACTTTTTGATGTAAAAATCGTTCTGAAGGTAGCGTTAAAATCTCACTAACTAATGATTTATCTTGCCTAGTTTGGGCGAGATTTTCTATTGCATTAAAAAACAACTTCTCATGAACTTTATTGGGCGTTAAGATTAACGATAACCAGATTTGTTGTGCACTATCCCAAACCACGTAAGCATCACTATCATGTCCAACTAAAAATATTTTTTGTTCAAATGTTATGTCTGACAATAAATGAATAGGTGCAGAAAATCCTCTCAACCAAGAAGGTGTTGGACGTGATTTCATACCTTCAAAAACAAAAGCTTCTTTTTGGTTTTTAATGGTTAACATACCTTCTTTTAATTCATGGCCCTGATCATCTAGCAAGGCATAATTCAGTGGAAGAAAATAGTTGTGCTCATTGTTTTGCTCAACTTCAACATGAAAACGTTCATTTTTCTCATCATAATTTGTTTTGATACTAACATTAGGTGTGCCAGGTTGAGAATACCAAGTCATAAATTTGGAAAAATCAAATTTATTAGCATCGCTCATACTAGCTACGAAGTCATCAATTGTTACCGCATCACCATCATGGCGTTCAAAATAAAGCTTCATGCCTTTTTGAAAACCTGCTTCGCCTAAAAAACTATGAATCATGCGAATAACTTCTGCACCCTTTTCATAGACTGTCAGGGTATAAAAATTATTCATTTCAATATAGCTTTCAGGTCTTACGGGGTGACTCATAGGACCTGCATCTTCAGCAAACTGAAAAGTACGCAAAGCATTGACATCTTCAATACGCTTAATTGAACGTGAATGAAGATCAGAGGTAAATTCTTGATCTCTAAAAACAGTCAACCCTTCTTTAAGACTCAACTGAAACCAGTCCTTACACGTTACCCTGTTACCGGTCCAATTATGAAAATATTCATGTCCGATAACTGCTTCAACGTTGATAAAATCTTTATCAGTAGCTGTCTTAGGCTCTGCCAAAACATAGGTTGAATTGAAAATATTTAAACCCTTATTTTCCATTGCACCCATGTTGAAATCATCAACTGCAACAATCATATAAATATCTAAGTCGTACTCTAGATTAAAGCGTGATTCATCCCAAGCAAATGAACGTTTAAGTGAATCCATAGCAAATTGAGTTTTGCCAATATTATGCTCTTTAACATAAATTTTAAGTGCCACTTCTCGACCAGACAATGTTGTGTAATTATCTTCTAAAACAGCAAAATCTCCAGCCACCAAAGCAAAAAGATAGCATGGCTTAGGAGTTGGATCATACCAAGTTACTTGACCCAAAGATTCTTTTAATAAATTACCATTACTAAGTAACACAGGATAACGATCAACCTGCGCTTTAATGTGTGTTGTAAAAACACTTAGGACATCAGGCCTATCTAGGTAATAAGTTATTTGTCTAAAACCATGTGCTTCACATTGAGTACAGTAGTTTCCACTAGACTGATATAACCCATTTAAACTGGTATTACTTTCAGGGTGAATGCGATTACATATTTCTAGAACAAACTCATCGCTCAAATCTTGAAGTTGCAATCCTTCTGGTGTTAACTCATACTTAGGAGTGACACCTTTAATCGTAATTGAGATTAATTCAAGATCCACGCCATTTAGGAATAGGCAATTTTTTTTGGCTGCTTGGCTATTAGAATTTTTGTAAAAATGAATCTTTGAGTTCACCAAGGTTTCATGCTCACGCAGATCAAAACTAAGATCTGTGGTGTGAATTAAATAGTTACTTGGCTTATAGTCTTTTCTATAAATTGGCTGTGGGGTTAGATTGCTAATAATAACACTCCTAAAATAATTCGATAAATAACAAAGGGCATTAAGCCAATAGTGTCTAATAATTTAACAAAAAACACCACTGTAAAATACGCACTTAACCCTGCTACTAGAAACCCAATAGCCAACATAGGCCAGTCAACTATTTGTGGTTGTTGAGATAACTCCAGTAACATCAATAAGGCTGACAGAGTAATAACAGGAATAGATAATAAAAAAGCAAACTGAGTTGACATGTTTCTAGATAATCCAATCAACAAACCTGCTGTAATGGTAATACCTGATCTAGACGTGCCTGGAACTAATGCTAGGGCTTGCATGATGCCAACAAAACCTACATCTTGCCAGCTTAATTCAGATCTAGGATTATTATTTTGGGCATTGACCCAACTCGAGAAACCTAACAACAAGCCAAACACAAGTGTTGAATAAGCAATAACCTCAGTTGAGCGCAAATTAAGCTCAATAAAATCTTTAAATAGTAAGCCCGCTAAGCCAACTGGAATAGTACCAAGTAAAACACCCCAAGCTAGTTTTGATTGGCCCACCGTCTGAGTTTTAATAACTGAATAGAAAAAATCTTGAATAAGGATGCGAATAATCGCTCGATAATAAAACACAATAGCGCTTAACGTGCCTAGATGAACTACTACATCAAATGCCAGTCCCTGATCTGGCCAATCGGTTAACTTAGGCACAAGAATTAAGTGTGCAGAAGAAGAGATTGGCAAAAATTCACTTAGTCCCTGAACGAGTGATAATACTATTGTTTGAATGAAATCCATAATAATAACAAGTTTACAACTTATGACTTAAGTCTTGTTCTTTAAATCCAATTAATTTTACGTGTGTCAACTTACTCAAAGCCAAAATTTTAAAACTTTCACCCATAGCACTAGGTAGAACTAATTGCTTAACCTGTTGAGCTAGACTGATACGTTTATTCTCATCTTGTTCTTCAAGAAGATATTCATCAATACCCAGTGCAATTAAAAATAAGGCTTGTGTGGCATATCCAGCTACTTTAAAACCTGAGACTTTTGCTTGGTCCGCCATATCTGAAAAATTAACGGAAGTGGTGATATCCTGTTCACCAATATGCACAAAAGGATCGTCATTGGCTTTATGCTGATAATAGCAACGAAGTGTGCCATCAAGCCTTTGAGGATGAAAATACTCATCTCTATGCATGCCGTAATCAATAATTAAGACTACAGCCTCATCGAGAGACTCATATAGAGAATCAATCCAAGCCATAGCTCTTAGATTTACCTCAGTTGTATAACCTTCATCTGTTCCGCTGGGCAGCTTGATAGTTGATTTTTGAAAAATAGCATCATCCGGCTTCCAATTAAGCTGACCATTGTCAATGTCAACACAAAGTTCATGAAATTCACCCTCTTTTTGCATAAAGCGCTTAGCAGGCATAGCATCTAACACTTCATTAGCAATCACCACGCCATTAAAGCCTTCTGGCAGCTTATCTAACCATATAACTCGTTCTAGTAATTCTGGCAACGCTTTAGCGATAGTCTGCTGCTGTCGGTGCTTTAATTCACTACTCAATTCAAGAATATAATAAAACTTTGGTAGGCATTCTAATCGACCTAATTCAAACAATATTTGAGCAGCAAGAACGCCACTACCCGCACCGAACTCCAAAATATCATTATCACCATTGAGAACTTGAGTACATTGCCTTGCCAAACAAAAACCAAACAAGTCTGATGTTTCAGGTGCGGTGATAAAATCTCCTTTTTCACCAAATTTTTCCGATCCAGAGCGGTAATAGCCTAATTGAGGATAATACAATGCCAATTCCATAAATTCATCGAAACCTATGGGCGCTTGTTTTTGTATAATAGTGTTTTTAATTACTTCAGTAAGCTTCATTACATCGGTATTTTATATGAAAACAGCATTAATCACAGGCGGTGCACACCGCATTGGTCAACAAATTTGCCGCACATTACATGAGGCGAGTTTTAATATTATTATTCATTACAACTCTTCTTCTCTGGGTGCTCAAAATTTAGCCGATGAACTTAACTCAATTCGCCCTGATTCAGCTAAAACAATTCAGGCTGAACTATCTAGCACCGATGATATTGAGCAGCTATGCCAATCGGTTGAATCATTAGATATTTTGATAAACAATGCATCAGTTTTTTATCCAACGCCAATAGATAATTTAAAACTATCTGATTATCAAAAAATTATGAACACGAATCTAATGGGGCCACTTTTCTTATCAAGCACTCTTAGTAAAAAACTAGCTCAGAATAATGGCTCTATCGTCAATATTATTGATATTCATGGAGATAGACCACTCAGAAATCACACCATTTATAATATTTCTAAAGCGGCTATTGCCATGATGACAAAAACATTAGCCAAAGAATTAGCACCCAACATTCGAGTTAATGGTGTTTCACCTGGTTCTATCATATGGCCAGAAAATGAAGCTGAACTCAACCAGTCTCAAAAGCAGTCTATGCTAAATAAAATCGCCCTAAATAAACAAGGCTCTGCAAATGATATTGCTGACACTGTGTTGTTTTTAATTCAGTCTAACTACATCACCGGCCAAATTATTGCAGTTGATGGTGGACGAAATCTAAACCAATAATATTATTAAATAAAAAATATTGCAATTCTATAAGAGCGATATTTGTGTTATAATAAAGAGGCTTGATATTTTTTTATCAGCTAAAAGAATTTACAAAATACTTCTGTGCTAAGAAAAAAACCACAGAAGTTAAATAATATTTTGGGCTTATTGTTGCCACATAAGAGAATAATTCACGGCTTTCTGCGACAGAGTAGAAAGACCTGAAAAAGGGTTAAACCCTTATAAAGAAAGGTTTTTTTTGATCATTATGATGAACACAAATCACACTTTAATATCAAATCAATACATCAGTATTGATTGCCTATGTGCGCACTTAAGTCCACCATTAAAAGGACTTAACTATGAATCATATTTTAATCAACGCTACTCACAAGGAAGAAATCAGAGTAGGTGTTGTCAAGAACAAAAAACTCACTGGACTTAACATTGAGACCAGTCTTAATAAAAAGACTAAGGGCAATATCTACCGTGGAAAAATATCACGAGTAGAACAATCATTAGAAGCTGCGTTTGTCGATTATGGCAATGAAAGACAGGGCTTCCTACCTTTTAAAGAAGTTGCAGAATCTCTGCAAAATGGTGTTACGCCAAAAGGTGCTAAACTAACTATTTCAGACGTTCTAAAAGAAGGTCAAGAGATTATTGTTCAGGTTGAAAAAGAAGAGCGTGGTAATAAAGGTGCTGCGCTAAGCACCTATATCAACCTAGCTGGCGCTTACATGATCCTAACGCCAAATAACCCTAAAAGCCATGGGATATCTCGCCAGATCACTTCATCTGATAGACAATCTCTAAAAGATATTATTGGCAAAATTGTAATGCCTAAAAACTCTGGCCTAATCATCCGTACAGCGGGTAGTGGTAAGAGCTTAGAAGAGCTTCAGTGGGAAGTTGACTACCTATCTGATCTTTGGATGTCTATCAATACAGTGGCAGAAAAACGCCCAGCACCTTTTTTGATTTATCAAGAAAGCGATATCATCATTCGCACCCTACGCGATCACTTACGTGCAGACACTGATAGTGTTATTATTGATGAATTAGAGGCCTTTCAAAATGCTAAAGAATTTGTAAGCTTTGTACTTCCTCAGTATTTAGATCGTATTAAGTTCTTTGACGTGACTGAGCATTCTTTGTTTAACCATATGGGTGTAGAGAGTCAAGTTAAAAGCGTTTTTAATCGTGAAGTAGCTTTGCGCTCTGGTGCGACTATTGTTTTTGATCTAACTGAAGCTCTAACTGCTGTTGATATTAACTCTGCTCGAGCAACAAAAGGCTCTGACATTGAAGAAACTGCCTACAACACTAACTTAGAAGCAGCCAAAGAGATCGCCCTTCAATTACAACTTAGAGATATTGGTGGATTAGTCGTCATTGATTTTATTGATATGTCTACTGAAGAGCATCGTCAAGCTATTGAAAAAGCAATGGAGGTAGCAACTCAATCAGATCGAGCACGTATTCAAATTGGTAATATTTCTAAATTTGGTCTGCTTGAAATGTCCAGACAACGCTTAATGAGCTCAGTAACAGAATCTGTTGAAAAATCTTGTCCAGCCTGTAATGGTCGTGGTACAACACCAACCATTCCAACCTTAGCTCTTTCGATCCTTAGACAGTTAGAAGATGGCTGTAATGCTAGCAATCAAACATCAAGAATCACTATCCAATCAAGTGTTGAAGTTATTACCTATATCCTGAACGAAAAACGTCAAGACGTCACACTATTAGAAATGAAACATGGTATTAAGATTACGCTACTACCTAACCCTTACATGCAATTTCCTAACTTTAGTATCACTAAGCAAAAAGGTGACAAGAAATCGCAACATAAGAGCTATCAAGGGATCTCTAAGCCACAGCATGTCCTAGCAGAGAATGGATTAGCAGATGAGTCTGAAGTTCCAGCAGTAAATATGAACCGACCAAAAACTCGTGTACCTGAAACTATTAAGCCTAAATTATCTCTATTCGCTAAAATTAAAGCAGCCTTATTTGGGAAAAAGAAAAAAACTAATAATCAGCGCAAAACTAATTCAAATAACAGAAATCGTAATAGAAATCGTAATAGAAACAAAACTAACAATCAAAACCAGCAGCAGAATAAGCCTAAACAGCAAGGTAATAAGCAGCAGAATAAGCCTAAACAGCAAGGTAATAAGCAGCAGAATAAGCCTAAACAGCAAAATAAGCCTCAGAAACAAAGTAATAAGCAGCAGAATAATGCGCCAAAAAACCCGACGAATGAGCCAATAAACAAGCCTGATCAGCCAATTAAGAAGCAAAGTTCTCCTGCTAAAACTCCAGAGGCAGCTCCTTCGAAAGAGCAACAACCTCAAGCTAAGCAGACAGAGTCTAAACAACCGGAATAATATCGATGTATGAATTAGCGGTGTTTGGCAATCCTATTGGACATAGCTTATCTCCGAGTATCCATACTCAGTTTGCACAGCAAACTGGATTGAAGGTTAATTATGCTAAGATTTTGGCGCCTATTGATGGCTTTAATCAGTCAGTCCAACAATTTATAGAAAAAGGCGCTAACGGCTTTAACGTTACTGTACCTTTTAAACTAGATGCCTTTAACTTGGCTACTGAGCTTACCTTAAATGCAAAAATGGCTGGCGCCGTTAATACAATTAAGATTCAAAAAAATAAGTTAATTGGTGAAAACACGGATGGCTTAGGGCTAGTTAATGATTTAACCCAAAACCTTGGATTGTCACTTAAAGGTAAAAAAATTCTTATTTTAGGAGCTGGTGGCGCCACTCAAGGTATTATCCTGCCTTTACTTCGACAGCAACCAAGTCAGATTATGGTTGCCAATAGGACGGCTAGTAAAGCTGAAAAATTAGCACATAATTTTTCACAGTATGGATCTATTAGTGGTTTTGGATTAGATAAAATTAAGTCAGAGCCTGTTGATCTTATTATTAACGCAACCAGCGCTTCATTAGATGGAAATATGCCTGAGATTGCCTCAGGATGCGCCCAAAATGCAATTTGCTACGACCTAATGTATGGCAAGCAAACTCCTTTTATGGATTGGGCTAAGAACAACAATGCCTCAATCATTTCTGATGGACTGGGAATGTTAGTAGAGCAAGCGGCCAGTAGTTTTAAGTTTTGGACTGAAAAAAAACCCGATACACGCTCAGTAATTAAAAAACTAAGGGGCTAGTCTTTCAATCACCCAATCTTTGCCCTGCTTAAGATAAACAAACCGATCATGTAATCGGTTTTCTCTGCCTTGCCAGAATTCAATACTATGAGGAACAACTCTATATCCACCCCAGAAATCAGGCAAGGGAACCTCACCCTTCTTAAACTTGTTTTTCATGGCTTCAAATTGAGCCAATAAAACTTGTCTTGACAATATTGAGTCAGATTGGCTTGATGCCCAAGCACCCAACTGAGAATCCTTTGGACGTGATGAAAAATATTTAATAGAATCTAATGTTGAAATTTTTTCTACTCGGCCTGAGATCTTTACCTGCCTCTCCAAATCTAACCAGGGGAACAATAAGGCTGCATTTGGATTTTGCTTAATTTGCTGAGACTTTTTAGAATTATAGTTGGTAAAAAAAACAAACCCTTGATCATCAAATGATTTTAACAAAACTGTTCTGATGCTAACCTCATCTGAACAACTTGTGGCAATACTCATCGCGTTGGGAAGAGTTAGATCTGCTTCAGTCGCCTGTTTCATCCAATGTTCAAATTGAATAAAAGGGCTCACATTCATTTGTTCGCGTGATATCCCATTACTGGTAAATTCACGCCTTAAAGCGTTTAAATCTATTGTCATTAGAAAGGCAGTTTTTTAAGTATTTTTTCAAAAGGTGTAAATTTATTACTCTTTGCTTCGGTCAACTGATTAGAGATAAGGTATTTAATGGGTGGAAAATTCTCAGCAAACTTTAACACCATCTTTCTCACTTGCTTAATCACAGGTGCATCATTAGTAAATAACGCGACAATACCATTGGTGCCAAAAAACATCAATCGGGTTAAATTAATATGCTTTTTTTCATACAATTTTAATAACGAACTAGAGCCGATATCTTGCCCGTGCTCTAAAGCTTCTTTAATCAAACTAGCCAATATATCCTGACCTCTTAAGCCTAAATTATATCCATGAGCAGTAACAGGATGCATGCCTACAGCAGCATCGCCAATCAGTGCAAAGCGTTTGGCGATAAATGTTTGTGCGTGCGTTGCCACTAATGGATAAGAGTGTCTTTCGCCCGATTGAGTCATCTCACCTAGACTTACTTTAAAAGACGAGGTGATCATTTCGTTAAATTCAGCCTCATTCATTTCTAGTATCTTTTTAGACTCATCAGTTTTAACAGTTAATACCACTGATGAAGCATCACCAATCATCGGCAATAAGGCCAGCGTCCTTCCATAATCAAAACACTCTAGTGCGATATTTTCATGAGATTTTTCATGCATCATTTTGGTAATAATCATGACTTTAGAGAAATCCTTCATCAAAGTAGGAATACCTACTTTACGACGAATACTAGAAAATCGACTATCCGCTGCAATCACTAATTTTGTTTCGATACATTCACCACCTACCAAAACAACTTGCGCACTATTTTCAAGCTGAATAACATCATCAGCCAATGTATTAGTTTGTATGGTGATATTTTTGGCATCTTTAACCCTGTTATACAAGGCTTGTCTTATTTTGTGGTTCGGCACCAAATATCCTAATGCTTCAATATTGGCTTTATCACTTTTAAAATTTAATAAAGAAGCTGAATCCCCATCAAACACTTTAGCCTCTCTTAATGGAGAAACTTTTGTTTGATCTACTAAATCCCAAACACCCAGTTTTTTTAGTATTTTTAATGAAAGGTGTGTCAATGCTACCTCTCTACCATCAACTGTTGGCATTGAAATATCTTCTAAATCAGATCTTTCTAATATCAATACATTTACATTTGTATCAAGCATAGAAGCTGCAAAGCCTAACCCAGCTGGGCCGGCACCAATAATTACAATATCGTATGCTATTTGCATATTTAGTTCCGCAATATTTGAGATAATATCGCTATTATAACTCTCACTACTCTCACAATTTCTTATGATTTATGTTGTTATTCAATTTAGCTGTATTATTTATTTAATACTTAACATCCGGTACGAATTCGTTGATACAACGGTAATAAGCTTACTAATTACATCCATGGTAATTGGGCTAATTGCTGTATTTAATATGAAGGTAAATAATTTGAGCATAGCACCCACTTTAAAGAAGCTGCATCAGCTTCGTACAAATGGTATTTATCAGTTTGTTAGGCATCCTATGTACACCAGTGTTTTGATGTTATGCCTAGCGCTAATGCTTACAAACTCTCACTACATTTCACAAGGTGTGATGCTGGTTTTGTTGGTGAATCTAATTTTAAAATCTAGCCTTGAAGAAAAACTACTCACAAAACGTTTTGACAACTATCAAGCGTATAAAGAAAAAACTGGGCGATTTATTCCATTTCTATAGCTCTTTTAGCTTTTCGGAAGCCTGAATATCTCCAGAATTTGATAGTTTTTTAAGCCAATATTTAGCCTTTTCAACTGACAAATCAACCCCCCTACCTTGCAAATACAAATCAGCTACTTTGCGCCAAGCTGCTTGATTGCCTTTTCTCGCTGCTGCAATGACGAATCTATAAGCTTTATTTAAATTAACTTCGACACCTTGGCCCAATTCAT
Source organism: Candidatus Thioglobus sp. (assembly GCA_028352435.1). GTDB lineage: Bacteria > Pseudomonadota > Gammaproteobacteria > PS1 > Pseudothioglobaceae > Thioglobus_A. The sequence continues at coordinate 21,511 of JAOMMB010000009.1, forward strand.
AGTGCCTGGCAATGTCTAAATAAGCTTGTAAATTTCCTTGCTTGATTGATTGCTGATAAAGCTTATGTGACTTGTTATAGTCAAGTTTAGTGTGTTTACCCGCATCGTAATAATTTGCAAGAGCATAAGCTGAAGCCTCATTACCATTAGCAAAAGATTTTTGATACCAATTTAGCGCTTCTTCAGCATCTTTTGGAATATAGTGGCCATTTTGAAAAAACACTGCCAATTGATATTGAGCTAGCGCATGATCTTGATCGGCTGATTTTTTTAGCCACTCATAAGCTTGCTCATAATCCTTATCATGAGCATAAGCTGCGCCTAGACGATACTGCTCATCACTATTGCCAGACTGCGCCGCTTTGATCCTCCATCTATTAGATAAAAGTGGGTTTTTCTTAACACCATCGCCCTTTTCATACATTTGCGATAAATTGTACTGTGCATCTGCATAACCTTGTTTGGCTGATTTTTTAATCCATTGATGAGCAACCTTTAAATCACGCTTAACACCAATTCCTAGATAGTACATACTGCCTAAATAATACTGGGCTTTGGCATGATTTTGAATGGCCGATTGCTTTATTAAATCAATGCCTTTTTTGTCATTTTGATCAGTACCTTTACCTTCAATATACATAAGACCTAAGGCAGTTTTTGCTGACAAATCACCCGCTTTATCTGCGTGTGAAAAAGCCTTAAAAGCTTTGTTATAATTTTGCTCAACACCGTTGCCATAATAGTATGCCTTAGCTCGATCATAAAGATCAGATTCGGCAAACAAGATGCCACTAAACAGCAAGAAAAATAAAGATAATAATTTCATAAATTAAATTGTATACAATAAATCAAGTTGGATGATTAATAGTCGATAAATATTTAAGATGCTTTGTTTTTATGTATTTCGCCCCATAAATAAAGTGATTTTAGTAATGGCTTTAAACTTTGTCCATAAATTGTAAGAGAATATTCAACTTTTGGAGGAACAACTGGGTAAACCTCTCTATGCACTATCGAATCTCTCTCCAACTCTCTCAGCTTTTGAATTAACATTTTTTGCGTAATTCTTGGCATTAATTTTTGCAATTCACCAAATCTTCTTGTTTCTGATAATAAATACCACAATATTAAAATTTTCCATTTTCCTGCCAAAATATCAATTGACGTCTCAACTGGACATTTTTCTAGCTCTGTATTTTCTTTATTATTCATTTTTTTATTTTTAAGTTTCTATGGTATCTAAAAAGTTAGTACCTTACAAAAAAGTAGGTTCTTACAATGATATACAGTTTAAGTTACAATGATCAAATATTTTAATAAAAGAGTAAAAGTAATGAAAGCTTTTGTCGTGGAAAAAATTGAAGAAAAAAAATTTACAGCGAGTATTAAAGACATTGAAATGCCAGTTTTAACAGAGCATGAAGTCTTAATTAAAACTTCGTATTCCTCCCTAAATTACAAAGATGCCCTAAGCTCCACTGGCAATCCAGGTGTTACCAGCGTTTTCCCACATGTGACTGGAATTGATGTTAGTGGTGTTGTTTCAGAATCTAAATCAGATTTATTCAATATTGGTGATGAAGTTTTAATCACCGGTTATGATCTTGGCATGAACACCAATGGTGGTCACAGTGAATATGTAAAAGCCCCAGATTCTTGGCTAATCAAAAAGCCAGATAACATTTCTTTAAGAGAGCTGATGATTTATGGAACGGCTGGGTTGACGGCGGCCTTAAGTGTTAATGAACTATTAAACAATGGAATTACAAGTGGTGAAATACTCGTCACAGGCGCTACTGGCGGTGTTGGCAGTATATCTGTTGCCATTCTGTCCAAACTTGGGTTTGATGTTATCGCACTTTCTGGAAAAGAAGATCAAATCGATTATCTAAAAAGCATTGGTGCCAAAGAAATTATTTTAAGAAAAGATTTTGATATTGAAAACAAAAGGCCAATGGGCAGGGAAAGGTTCTCAGGCGTGATAGACACAGTTGGTGGAAACATACTGGCTGAAGCTCTAAAGCAAATTAAGTATGATGGCGTTGCCACCTGTTGTGGACTAACTGCTTCGCCTGTATTTAACACCAATGTATTCCCTTTTATCTTAAGAGGTGTAAGGCTAATTGGAATCGACTCAGTTGAGGCTTCGTTAGCTAAGAAAACCCAAGCCTGGGAGAAAATTGCCAGTGACTTTAAAATTAATACCTTAGAAAAATTAGTGAATGAAATATCCCTCAATGAAATTCAACAAGCTTATAAAGAAATATTAGCAGCAAAAGCAGTTGGAAGATATTTGGTCAAATTATGAGAGCAATTAGAATTCACCAGTACGGTGGCACAGAATCGCTACAACTGAATCAAATTGATACGCCTAAGATTAATACGGACGATATTTTAATTAAAGTTAAATCGTCTTCAATTAATCCAGTTGATTGGAAAATAAGAGAAGGATATTTAAAGGATTTTATTCCATATCAAATGCCCGTAACATTAGGTTTCGATGTGTCTGGTGTTGTCAGTGAAGTAGGATCTGAAGTCACCGGTTTTAAAGTTGGTGATGAAGTTTTTAGTCGTCCCGATATTAGTCGTGATGGTGCATATGCTGATTATATTGCAGTAAAGGCCGATGAAGTTGCCTTCAAATCGTCCAAATTAAGTTTTGAACAGGCAGCAGCTTTGCCCTTAGCGGGGATCACGGCCTGGCAATGTTTAGTCGATGTGGGCCAGCTGCAAGCAGGACAACGTGTATTAATTCATGCAGGCGCTGGTGGTGTTGGACATTTAGCTATACAAATAGCGAAAGCAAAAGGTGCAACTGTTATTGCCACGGCTTCAACAGCCAATCAAGAGTTACTCACTCAATTTGGTGCCGACCAGGCCGTTGATTATACTAAAGGAGTATTACTCGAACAGATAGAGCCTGTTGACTTAGTTATCGATACAATTGGTGGAGAAGTACAAAGCAACTCTTGGGCACTGTTAAAATCAGGTGGAATGTTGGTTTCTATTGTCGACCAGCCAAATGAAGAGCTAGCAAAACAACATAACGCTAAAGCTGCATTTGTTTTTATAGAGTCTAGTAGTCGAATATTACGCAAATTAAATAAGTTAGTTGAAAAAGATCAACTCCTACCATTTATTGAACATCGCTTTTCATTAGAGCAAATTGCCGATGCGCATTTGCAGAGTCAGACAGGACGAACAAGGGGGAAAATAATTATTAAAGTAAGCTAATATTTTTAAAACACCAAGTAGCTTTTGCTTAGTGTTTTTTCTCGCGACCTATGTATTCTTATGCTCTAAGATAAATTATAAAATGAAATTAGAAATGATCTTTTGACGCTATAATTGTATATCAAATTGAGCTAAAGTTAAAATTTTGTTTAATGTGAGAGAGGCGATGTAATTAAAATTTACTTAACTACTTTCAAAAATTCCTAATACCCTTTATCGAGAATATCCTTAGCATCATTGACTGTAAGCTACCCTCTTGAAGTAATGGTAGTGCCGTTAAAAATATAATTGATATATTTAAAAAAACTAAATATATAAAGCTTAAAAATTCATCAATCTTTAATTATATTATAAAAAATTTAATGGAGTATTTTTTATAATTTTCTTGTCAACTTTAAACCACTCATTCTGCAATGTGGCATAGACCTCTTTAAAATCAATCTTACTAGCTACATTGCCATTATTATTTAATAAATCTGGAAGTTTTCCATATATACCACCCTTTACCTTTCCTCCCATACAAAACATGCATGAAGCCTCTCCATGATCAGTGCCATGACTTCCATTTTCCAGAATTCTTCTACCAAATTCGGAATAAGTCATAATTAAAGTATCGTTCCAAAGATTATTAGATTTTAATTCTTGTGTAAATTTAGCCAAGGCATCGTTTAATTCTGTTAATTTACTTTTATGCTCATTTTTTTGATTTGAATGGGTATCAAACCCTTTTATAGCTACTTTTAATATCGGGATATCTACATTATTCTTCATTAAAAAACTAGTTTGCATTAATTGATCAGATAGGTTAATTTTTCCTTTCTTAATGCTCTGAATTTCACTCAACTCAACCTCATCCTCTAGTCTCGATGCTACTTTGTGTATCTTATTGATGGAGTTTAGTAAGTGAACTTGAGCAGGATCAGATGATAGATAGTCTGGCGTTTTTAATTTCCTAGATTGTTTTACAAATTGACGTATATTTTTTACTTTTAAAAAGTTAGGGTTTTCACCTTCAAACAGTCTAGTAGAGCCTGAGAATACCATTGCATCAATCAAATGATCAGACTGATTGTGCTTGAAAAGTTCATATAGCCATCCATTAGCACCTTTGATTTCTGACGCAGTTTCCCAAATATCTAAACTTGTAAAATGAGATTTATTTGGGTTGTTGTATCCAACATTTTGAATGATAGACAAATCGTTATCTTTGTATAGTTTCTGTAGATGATCCAACGCAGGATTAAGCCCTAGTTCAGAATTTATCTTAAGTACTTGATTTAAAGGTATCTGAAGGGTTGGCCTATTTTCATAATAGAGATTATCATTGTATGGAATAACAGTATTCAACCCATCATTACCACCTTTCAATTCAATCAAAACCAAATACTTCCTCTTAGGGTTGTGCTCAAGAGAAAACGCTTTGGTAGCAGTCAATAGCGGAATAGCTGATAATAGCCTTAAAAACCCTCTACGCTGCATAACACACTCCTATTTAAAATTGAAACGATGATCTAATAAGACAGCCTTAATTCTTTTATCAAGGCGCTTATTTGGATTGTTTTTAATAGAACTGCCAATAGAAAAGTATTGGTATTTTTCACTCTCAGCTCTATCAACAGCTTTTTCCAAAGCGTTCGGATTCGACTCTACTTTTTTATAAAACTTAACTACTTTCTTGAGGTATTGACCTAGCAATATTTGCCTAGCAATAATCAAATCTGAATTAATCCACCTTCTGCCACCTAGCCAGCCATTAACATCAGGCGGTTCAAATAATTTTTGCCCAGATTTTTGCATTTTAGCTGGCAAGTTCAATAAATCTGATGATGGGAAATCTATGATAATTTTAGAACTTACAATTAAATCAAAAGGTGATTTGATCATATTGTTACGATTTTTTTCATTCCAAAATTCTGTTGAATTTAATATTTCTGAAACCAAAATCTTGATATCGTAATTTGATTTATGAAACAATCTTGACAATTGGTTTAATTTATCAGAACTTGGATCGCTAGAAACAAACTCTCTCCAAAGCTTTAATGCGATAAATTTTGATGTGTTTGGATGATCTAGAATCAATTCTATGGCTTTATCCATACCAATAGTTCCAGTATAGCCAAATAGCGTGATAAATGAGTTATCTTTTCTCTTGTAATTAACTTTGGTTTTTTTTGTATTGTAATCATCAGAAATTCCACTTAATGCTTTAGCCAAATTCTTAATATCGTCTTCAGAATAATGATCACCTTCTCCCATTGTGTACAATTCAAGTAATTCTCTTGCTAAGTTTTCATTTGGCTTTTTAGCTGTGTTTTTCGTATTGTCTAAAAATTGATGAATGGTTGGGTTATGCATTACCTCATAAAGCAAATCTTTAAAACTACCTAAAGCATTCTTTCTAAAGATTTGATTTTGCTCAACCATATAAGGAATGAGAACCTTTCCTGGTTGGGCAGCAAAATGGCTATGCCAAAACACGACCATTTTTTCTTGAAGTGCATTATCTGAGCTTAAAATCTCTCTATGCCACCATTCAATCATCTTTTTCCTATCAGATTTCTTAAGCGACCTTTTTATCTCACGTCTATCTTTAAAAGGAATGTTTTTATTCTTAGCTTGAAAGTATAAGTCATCGTCAAATGCTAGCAAAGTAGTTACAGGCTCTGTGTATGAGCCAGAATTTAACATTAATGCTACAGCCTCATTCCTGGAATAATTAGAATAATCATTCAATATAAACTCAGAATTAGAGAACCCAGTTCTTGACCACAAATGCCTTGCATCTTCGATAACTAAAGCGTGCGTGAAAGTAGGAATAAAAAAAATAAATATGTATGATATAAATATTTTCATATGAATAATTCTACTTTAAAACAGGATTATTAGATATTTATATTTAATAAAAAAATATTTTAAGATGGTAGTCACGGTCAGATTTGAACTGACGACTTCCAGCATGTCATGCTGGCACTCTAACCAACTGAGTTACGCGACTATAAAGATTGTTATCAACAGGTGTCGACAACGAATTGGAAATTATACCCCTTAAAGAGCAGAAAGCACTTCACAAAGAGGTGTTTAAATTACTAGAAACAAGTTTTAATCGTTTCCTGAATATTACTAGCAGCTACATATGGATCATCTGCGTTTTTAATCGGGCGACCGACAACAATATAGTCAGAGCCTGATTTGAAAGCTGTAGCTACATCAACCACACGCTTTTGGTCATCATCATTAGCAACCGGACGAATACCTGGTGTTACCGCAATCAGCTTGTTATCTACATATTCACGCAAAAATGGCACTTCAAGACCTGATGAAACCACGCCATCACAGCCCGCTTCAAACGCACGTTTAGCGCGAGAAATAACCAAATCTTGCACATCACATTTAAAGCCTAAATCGTCAAGATCGCCACGGTCTAAACTTGTTAGTGCTGTTACTGCCAAAATTTTAAGGTCACCTTTATTTTCAGCTGCCTTCTCCATCAACCCTTGGTTACCATGAATAGTGGCAAAAGTAGCACCCGTTTGACTAAGGCGAGCAATCGTTCTGCCCACTGTTTCCGGTACATCAAAAAACTTAAGATCAACAAAGACTTTCTTATCTTTTGCTATCAACCAATCCATTAATTGAAAATACTGGCCTGTCATTAGCATCTCCATGCCAATTTTATAAAAATTAACACTGTCATCAAGTTGATTAACCAAATCTTTAGCCTGATTAACTTCTGGCACATCTAATGCAAAGATAAGTCTATCTTCAAGTTTAATATCTTTCATAGTGGTTCCTATTTAAAAAATACTGCCACCAGAATAGCCATTTTCATTGGCTTTTCTAATCCAGAGTTTTGATTGTTCAATATCCTTATCGACCGACTTCGCTAAGGCATAAAAAATGCCCAAATTATACTGTGCTTTTGCATATTCCTGGTTGGCAGATTTTTGGTACCACTCAAATGCCTTAGATAAATCCTTATCAACACCCAAGCCTAAATCATAAGCCAGTGCTAATTCATATTGAGACTGTGCATCACCCTGTTCGGCAAGTTGTTTAACCTGCTCAAAGGTTTTCTCTACTGCCATTTAATCATCGTGGAGAAATATCAATATTTACTTTAACCGTGTCACCATATGGTTTATTTTTAGTCGTGTAAGTAAATGTACGATTATCATAATCATATTCAACACGATAATGACTCAAGCGCTCTTGTGACTCTGAGCGATACTTAGTTTCGCAAACCTCTTTACTAACCACTCTACCGGTCTTTGATTTAGCCAATTCATCATCATGAGCAATTGACGCACCCAACAAAGCACCAGCAAC